>NZ_JBHTSV010000018.1:0-62636 GCF_042794925.1 Brachybacterium sp. NPDC056505 | reverse complement strand
GTACGAAACGGTTGCCAAGATCGATCTTGGCAACCGTTTCGTACCTCTCGAGCTTTCGCGGGGTGTCTCGGGCTGATTCGTTCGCCGGTCAGTCGGCGCCGAGGCGGGCGCGGAGGGTGTCGCGCAGGATGGGCAGCGCCGTGGCGTAGGGGTCGTGCGCGGCGGCTGGCGCGGGCGCATCGGCAGTCCCGTCGGCCCCGTCGTGTGCGGCCCCGCTCCGGTCCGCCCCGCCCCGATCTGCGTCGCCGCGATCGGTGACCCGCCTCGCGACGTGCAGCAGCATCGCGGTCTTCTCGTAGATCTCCCACGCATCCCGACGGGCGCGCAGGCCAGCAGGGTCGAGCGTCGGTGCGGGGCGCGGCGGAGCCTGGCCCTCGAGGCGCGGCAGCTCGGACGCATCGTCGAGCCGTGTGCGCGCGTGCAGGTAGCTGCCCACGAAGGCCTCGATGTCCTCCTCGGTGAGCGGCACGTACCAGGGGCCGCCGTGCACTGCGCCTCCGATGATCGCGAGGTCCCGCGCCGGATCGTCGCCCATCGCCCACTCGAAGTCGATGAAGCGGGGCACCTGCGCGTCCCACACGATGTTCGTCGCGCACAGGTCGCCGTGGCTGAGCACGAATCCCTCGAGATCCGCGAAGGCGGAGTTGGCCTCTCGCAGTCGTCGCGCGGCGGAGCGCAGCACGCCCGTGCCGCCGATCCTCGCGAGGACCGCTTCATCCACCGACTCGGTGTCGGTCTCGAAGAGCTCGAGGAGCGAGAGGCGAACCGGCTCCATGCGGCCCCACGGATCGGCTCCGAGTGACACCGGGCCGCGTCCCGGCGTGGCCACCCGATGCAGGTGGGCGAGACGATCGGCGTGTGCCGTGAGGTGGCCGCGGGTCCACCGGGGCGGCGCGAGGATCCGACCGGGCACGGGCGTCGTCACCAGGTACGGGGCTCCGAGGGGGCTCGACTCCGCGTCGTCGTGCAGGGCGAGGGGCTCGGGGCCGATGCCGGGCGGCAGCTGGGTGAGAGCGGCGAGCTCATCGGCCAGGGGGTGGGCAGGAGTGTGCCAGGGGATCCGCACCAGCAGAGCGGTGCCGTCCTCCGCGCTCAGGCGCCAGGCGGCGAAGGTCTCGCCCGTGCCCAGCAGCTCGACCTGCGCGGGCCCTCCCAGACCGGCGAGCCGGGAATGCTTGGACTGGCCCGGAAGGCGCCGTGCATGATCTGCGTCCCGCAGGGGGAGCAGCAGGGTCTCCTCATGCCACGCGCGCCGGATCCGCTCGCCCATCTCCGGTGAGGCGGCCGCTGGGGGAGAGGGCGCCGTGGAGGCCGCGGCGGCGGAGGACGTGCTGGCCATCGTGCCCTCCTCGACAGTGCTGCCCCGTGACCTGGTCCTCCCGATCCTAGTCCGCAGCGCCCACGGCTCCGGAGTCCTCCGGGACCGCACCGCGGCCGGGGTGGGGGACGAGAGAGGTGGACCGGGGCGCATATAGTACGGTTTCCGTAATATCTCGCGATCGAGGAGAACTCCATGGACGTGACAGTGCTCGGAGCCGCCGGACCCACCGGCCTGTGGATCGTGCGCGAGGCCTTGCGTGCGGGCCACGATGTGCGGGCCGTCAGCCGGCGCGACGACCCGCTGCCGCTGCCACCGCACGACCGCCTCACCCAGGTGCGCGCCGACGCCCAGTCGGGCGAGGGCATCGAGGAGGCGGTGGCCGGGGCCGATGCCGTGCTCTCGTCGCTCGGCGTCGCCTACACCCGCCACGAGATCACGATCTTCTCGCAGGGCACGCGCACCGTCGTCGACGCCCTGCGCGCGACGGGCCGAGGCCGTCGCCTCGTGGTGGTCAGCTCGGGTCTGACCTACCCGCCGACGCCCCTGCATCCGATCGCCGACCGCACGATCCTGCCGCTGCTGCGCCATGTCATCGGCCGGACCCTCTACGCCGACATGCGCCGCATGGAGGGGCTGCTGCGCGAGAGTCCCGACATCGCCTGGACCGTCATGCGGCCCGGGCGGCTCGTGGACGCCGACGCCGTCTCCGACTACCGGCTCGACATCGGAGCGCCGAGCCGCGGCACCACCACCCGCCCCGACCTCGCCGCGGCGATGGTCGCCGAGCTCGACGACGACGCCCACGTGCATCAGGCCGTGGCACCGACGAGCGATCGGCCGCGCCGATGACGCCCCGCACGACTTCCGAAAACGCGGCGCACGACGACGCGGGCCCCGGCCCGGAGGGCTCGGCCCATGAGCAGGCGACCTCTCGGCTCCCGGCCCCCGAGCCGGGATCGGCCGACGACCTGCGGGATGCGATCCGCGTGCTGCGCATCGAGCTGGGCATCCTCAACGACCGGGTGGCCGCGCGCGCCGGGCTCAACCCCCGAGACCTGGACCTGCTGGACGTGATCGACCGCGAGGGCCCTTGCACCCCCGGGCATCTGGTCGAGCGCACCGGCGTGCGCCGCGCGACCCTCACCGGGGTCCTCGCCCGACTCGAGGGCGCCGGCTGGATCCTGCGCGAGCGGGACGCCGCCGACGGGCGCTCCGCGCGGGTGGGCTCGAGCGCACGGTTCGACGAGCTCCGGGATCTCTACCGGGAGGCGGATGCGCAGGTCGAGCGCGTGGTCGACCGGCTCGACCCCGCGCTGCGCCGGGCGCTGCCGGAGGTGCTGCGAGCGCTCGTCGGCGGGCGCTCGCCGGCGGGTGAGAGCTGAAGGGTGAGATGCCGGGTGTGGACCGACGCCTCACACCCCGCCCGTGCGTCCGTAGCGCGCACCGGCCGCACGCAGCGCATCGAGCACCGCGAGGTCCTCGGCGCCGAGGCGCACGTCGAGCGCCCCGAGGTTCTCGTCGATCCGATGGGGCCTGCTGGTGCCGGGGATCGGCACCACGTCCTCACCGCGCGCGAGCACCCAGGCGATCGCGATCTGCGCAGGAGTCGCGTCGTGGGCCTCGGCGATCTCCCGGATCCTTTCGACGATCCCGGCGTTGTGCTCCCGGTTCTTCGGCGACCAGCGCGGCAGGACGCGCCGGAAGTCCAGCAGCCCGGGCCGCATCGCGGCGGCGTCCCCGGAGAGCATGCCGCGGCTGATGGGGGAGTAGGGAACCACCGTCACGCCCAGCTCGCGGGCGACCGGCAGGGCGTCGGCCTCGATGTCCCGCGTGAGGATCGACCACTCGGTCTCGAGAGCTGCGATCGGGTGGGTTGTGTGGGCGCGACGCAGATCGGCGCCGCTCGCCTCGCTGAGCCCGATCTCGCGGACCAGACCGCGCTCCACGAGCTGCGCCATCGCCCCCACCGACTCCTCGACCGGGACCTTCGGGTCCACGCGGTGCAGGTAGTAGAGGTCGATGTGGTCGGTGCCGAGGTTCTTCAGGGAGCGCTCGGCGCGTGCGCGGATGTGCTCGGGCCGGCCGCTGAGGCCGCGCGGCAGCCCGATGCCCGGCACCGTGAGGATCCCGGCCTTGGTGGCGAGCACGGCGTCCTCACGACGCCCGGTGATCGCGCGGCCGACGAGCTTCTCGTTGCGGCCATTCGCGTACATGTCGGCCGTGTCCAACAGGGAGACCCCGCGATCCAGCGCATGGCGGATCGTGGCCACGCCCTGCTCCGGGTCGCGCCGGCCGTAGGCCATGGTCATCCCCATGCGGCCCAGGCCCATGCGGGGCACGGTGAGCGAGCCGATGCGGGCGGTCGGCAGGGGGCTGTGCTCGGCCCCGTCGGTCGGGCGGTCGGGCGTGGTGTCCTCGGGCAGGGTGCTCATCTCTGGTCTCCGATCAGGTGGTCGGTCTTGTGCTCGGTGACCGCGAGCGCGATCTGCAGTCGGGCGATCTGGAGCCGCACCTGCGCCGCGTGATGCTCCAGCAGGTCCCGGGCGGCAGTGCGCGGTGCCTCGTCGAGCCCTCGCGCAGTGGTGCCGCACGGGTCGTCAGGGGCGTCGGGCAGCAGCTCCCGCAGCCGCGCGACGTCCCTGACGGGCATGCCCGAGAGCCGCATCCCGTGCACGAACAGCAGGTCGCCCAGGGCGGCGCGGTCGAAGACCCGGTGGCCGTTCTCGCGACGGCCCACACGCAGGAGGCCGGCGTCCTCGTAGTAGCGGATGGTGGTGGGCAGGATCCCGAACATCGCGGCGGCCTCGCCGATCGTGAGATCGCCCGAGGCCGGGAGCTCGAGCGCGTGCTGCTCGACCTCCTGGCTGGTGGGCGGCGGGCGTCGGCCGGCCGCGATGTCCTCGGCCATGCGCTCGATCAGTGCGTCGTGCTCGTCCATGTCGGCGAGTTCCAGTGCGCTGGAGGTCAATGCCGCGTGTCCGGATCGCCCGGTGAAGCCGCCCCCGATACTCAGATGCGAATCGTTCTCAGAACATGCTACGGTCCTGCGCATGAACCACTCAGGAACCATTCTCACAAAGCGGCGACGATGGGGGCTTCTCGTCGCCTCCGTCTCCGCCTCGATGCTCGCGCTCTCCGGCTGCGGGGCCGGTGGCGGGGAGTCCGCCGCCTCGGACGGCGAGGACTCGAAGAAGTCCGCGGCCCAGGCCGCCTCCGACCGCACCGAGGTCGGCGCGCTCACCCCGCGCATCGTCCTCGCCCACGAGGGCGGCGTGACCACGCTCGACTCCTCGAACGGCGAGGTCATCGACGAGACTCCCGTCGAGGGGTACGTGCGGCTGAATCCCTCGGGCGACGGCCGCAGCGTCATGGTCAGCGCCGGATCCTCGATCACCGCCTACGACACCGGCCTCATCGCCCAGGCGCACGGCGACCACTTCCACTACTACACGCAGGACCCGGCCCTGCTCTCCGACGTCACGATCCCCGCCGAGGAGCCCGGCCACGTCGTCCCGCACGGCGAGAAGACCGCGACCTTCGCCGACGGCACCGGCGCGATCACCGTCTTCGACTCCACGGCCCTCGCGGACGGGCAGCTGAAGACCGTCGCCGAGACCCGGACCGACGCGCCGCACCACGGGGTCGCCGTGCCGCTGTCCGACGGGTCGCTGCTGCACACCGTCGGCACCGAGGACGAGCGCCGCACCGTGGTCGTCGAGGACGAGAACGGCAAGGTCACGGCGAAGACCGAGGACTGCCCGGGCGTCCACGGCGAGGCGGCCGCGAAGGCGACGGAGGGCGGCGACGTCGTCACCCTGGGCTGCGAGAACGGCCCCGTCATGTACAAGGACGGGAAGTTCCACAAGATCGACGTCGACGAGGACTTCCAGCGCTCGGGCAACCAGCAGGGGCATGAGGACTCGCCGATCGTCCTCACCGACTACAAGGTCGAGGAGGACCCCGAGGGCGGCATCGAGCGCCCCACGAAGGTGGGCCTGCTGGACACCCGCGACGGCTCCTTCGACACCGTCGACCTGGGCTCCGAGTACTGGTTCCGCTCCCTGGACCGTGGGCCCGACGGCGAGGCGCTCGTCCTCACGGCCGACGGCGAGCTGAACATCCTCGACCCCGAGAGCGGCAAGGTCCTGCACGAGACGAAGGTCGCCGAGGAGTGGACCGAGCCCGACCAGTGGCAGGAGGCCGGTCCGATGCTGTCGGTCGCCGACGGCACCGCCTTCGTCGCCGACTCGAAGAACAAGAAGCTGACGCTCGTCGACATCGACACCGGCAAGGCGTACCAGGAGATCGACCTGCCGGAGGTCCCCCACGAGATGCAGGTGACCACGGGCACCGCCTCGGGCGAGTACGAGGTCTCCCCGGGCGCCGATGACGGCGGCGAGCACTCCGAGGAGGGCCACGACCACGAGGATCACGCGGAGGACGAGGCCGCCTGAGCGCACCGGATCCCCCGCTTCGATGTCTCTGGGTGAGACCTCACGCCCATATACGCGTGGAGACCTCACCCGGAGACATCGAAGCCTTTCCGAGCCGCCGGCTCACCCGCCTCCGGGGCGCCCGCCGCCGTACAGTGGACCGCGCCCGTTCCGGCATCGTCCAGCAGAGAGGCGACCTCCCCGATGACTGAGCTGCGTGACCGTCTGCGGAAGCTCCCCGCATTCCCGGCCGACCTTCCCGTCCTCGACCCGGATTCCGTCCCCGAGGACCCCGAGACGCTCTTCCGCGACTGGCTCGAGGAGGCGATCGCGAGCGGGGAGCGCCAGCCCCACGCGATGACGTTCACGACCGTGGACGGGGCGGGGTTCCCCGTCGGCCGCACCCTGATCCTCAAGGACATCGAGGACGGCGGCTACCAGGTGTCGACCCACCGCACGTCCCGCAAGGGCGCGCAGCTCGAGGAGGACGCGAAGGCGTCGATGATCTTCTTCTGGCGCGAGTCCGGGCGGCAGGTGCGCATCACCGGCACGGTCATCGCGCTCGACGACGAGGCGTCCCAGGCCGACTGGGCCTCGCGCCCCAGCTTCACCGGTGCGCCCAACCCCGACTGGCAGGTGTACGCCCTGGTCCCGAGCGCCTTCGAGTTCATGCAGGCGCGGGAGGATCGCCAGCACACGCGGATCGAGTACGCGGCCCAGGGCCAGGCCGATCCCGATGCGACCGCCCCGTCGAGCGCTGCCGCGCGCACCTGGACCCACGGCCCCGTCCCGACGCCCGCCGGCTGACCGCACCTCCCTCCCCCTCCACCGCTTCCTCCCGGCTCGGCCGTCCGCATGTCCGCGAACTCCGCCCGAGCCCGACATGAACGAACGCGAAGCCTGGGTCCGCCCATCGGCCGTCGGCCCTACAGTGGCCCCATGGACATCGCTGTTCTCGGGGCCACTGGAACCATCGGATCTCTCGTCGCCGACCGCCTGGAGGCGGCCGGGAACGACGTGAGGCGACTCAGCCGCGCGAGCGGCGTGAACACGGAGACCGGGGAGGGGCTCGAGGCCGCTCTCGACGGTGCGGACGTGGTCGTCGACGCGACGAACATCGCCACGATCCGCGCGACGCCGGCCGTGCGCTTCTTCGCCCGCAGCGCGAAGAACATCGCCGCGGCGGCGAAGAAGGGCGGCGCGGGACGCGTCGTGTGCATCTCGATCGCCGGGGTCACCAAGCCCGGCGCCGCCCTCGGCTTCGGCTACTACCGGGGCAAGTGCGCGCAGGAGCGCGGCTACCGGGCGGCGCCGATCCCCACCACGATCATCCGCTCCGCGCAGTGGTTCGAGCTCGGCGAGCAGATGATCGCCCAGGCGAGCCTCGGTCCCGTCGCCCTGCTGCCGCAGATGCGCATGGCGCCGCTGGCGACCGCGCGCGCCGCCGACCACATCGCCGAGGAGATCATCGCGACCGGCCGCGGCGTCGTGCCGGAGATCGTCCCCGGCCAGAACGCGCGCCTCGCGCCCGAGGACGGCGAGGACCCGCGCAATCGGATCGTCCGCCTGCGCGGGCCGGAGGAGATGACGTCCGCGCAGCTCGTGCGCAGGATCCTCGGCGCCCGCGGCAGCCTCGCCGGCCGCTCGCCGAGCCTGGTCACGGAGTACCCGTACCTTGGCAGGCAGCTCGCCGGCGGCGTGCTCGTGCCCTCCTCCGAGGGCACCATCGTCGACGACCTCACCCTCGACCAGTGGCTCGCGGCATGAACGGGGCGCGCGATCGTCTGAGCAGTCGTCCCCGCTGGTAGCGTGCGCCGCCGAGGTTCCCTTCCGAGGATCGGAGATGCAGATGGCCGGACGCGAACGCGGTCAGGCACAGGAGCGGCGGCGGCTCGGCGCAAGCGACGAACCGGTCGAGGATGCGCTGGTCGAGGAGTTCGAGAAGACGGTCGCCGAGGGGGCCAATCGGCTGAACCGGACGTGGCGCGCACTGATCATCACCGGACTCTTCGGGGGCATCGACGTCGGCATCGGTCTGCTCGCGATGCTCGCGGTCCTGGACGCGACCGGTTCGAAGCTCCTGGGGGGCATCGCCTTCGGCATCGGCCTGTACGCCCTGCGGTTGGCCCACTCCGAGCTGTTCACGGAGGACTTCCTGCTGCCCATCAACGCCGTGGTCTCGCGGCACGGCACCTGGTGGCAGCTGCTGCGCCTGTGGGCGGCCACGCTGGCGACGAACCTCCTGGGTGGCTGGGCCTTCTCCTGGCTCGTCGTCGCCGCCTTCCCCCGGTTCGACGAGATCCTGGTGGAGACCGCGAAGGGCTACATGGCCGGAGGCCCCACGCTCGAGTCCGGGTCTCTCGCGGTGCTCGCCGGATTCACGATCACACTGATCACCCGCATGAACCAAGGGTCGAGCGAAGGCATCGCCACCCTCGCCAACTCCCTCATCTCCGGCCTGCTCGTGGTCGGGCTCGGCATGCTGCACGGCGCGCTGAGCTCGTCGGTCATCTTCGGGGCGATGCATGCGGGAGCCGACATCCCCTACGTGGACTGGTTGGTGTGGTGCGCCTGGGTGATCCCACTGAACATGGCGGGCGGGCTGGTGATCCTCACTCTGCCGCGCCTGGTGCGCACCTGGGAGCTCGTCGTGCGGGAGCGTGCGGCCCAGGACCCGGAGGACGAGACGTCATCAGTGATCGTATGAGCACTGGTGAAGCAGCCTCCGTCGCATATACCGGACGCTAGGAGGGCTCTGGGGTCGACCCGGGAGGCGCGCGGTGGTGTGCTGTCACGCAGCTTCCGCCCCCGATGCTTTGGAGTCGATGATGACCCTCCCCGGATCCCGCCCCGTCCACGCCCCGCGCGGCACGGAGATCACTGCGAAGAGCTGGCAGACCGAGGCGCCTCTGCGCATGCTGCAGAACAATCTCGACCCCGAGGTCGCCGAGCGGCCCGACGACCTCGTCGTCTACGGCGGCACCGGCCGGGCCGCCCGCTCCTGGGAGGCGTTCGACGCGATCCTCGCCTCCCTCGCCGACCTCGAGGACGACGAGACGCTGCTGGTCCAGTCCGGCAAGCCCGTGGGCATCCTGCGCACCCACGAGTGGGCGCCGCGCGTGCTCATCGCGAACTCGAACCTCGTGGGCGACTGGGCGACCTGGCCCGAGTTCCGCCGCCTCGAGGCCGAGGGCCTGATGATGTACGGCCAGATGACCGCCGGCTCCTGGATCTACATCGCCACCCAGGGCATCCTCCAGGGCACCTTCGAGACCTTCGCCGCGGTCGCGGCCAAGCGCTTCGGCGGATCCCTCGCCGGGACCATCACGCTGACCGGCGGCTGCGGCGGCATGGGCGGCGCGCAGCCGCTCGCCGTCACCCTGAACGGCGGCGTCTGCCTCATCGCCGACGTCGACCGGACCCGCCTCGAGCGCCGCGTCGCCAAGCGCTACCTCACCGAGATCGCCGACGATCTCGAGGACGCCATCGCCCGCGCGAACGCCGCTCGCGAGGAGCGTCGCGCCGTCTCCATCGGCATCGTCGGCAACGCGGCCGAGGTCTTCCCCGCCCTGCTCGCGCGCCACCGCGCCGGCGACATCACGATCGACGTCGTCACCGATCAGACCAGCGCCCACGACCCGCTGTCCTACCTGCCGATCGAGCACGACATGGACTCCTGGCACGCCGAGGCCGAGGCCGATCCGGAGGGCTTCACGAAGAAGTCGCGCGAGTCGATGGGTCGCCAGGTGCAGGCCATGGTCGAGTTCGCCGACGAGGGCGCCGAGGTCTTCGACTACGGCAACTCGATCCGCGACGAGGCCCGACGCGCAGGCTGCGAGCGCGCCTTCGCCTTCCCCGGTTTCGTCCCCGCCTACATCCGCCCCCTGTTCTGCGAGGGCCTCGGCCCGTTCCGCTGGGTGGCGCTCTCGGGCGACCCCGAGGACATCGCCGTCACCGATGCGGCGCTCAAGGAGCTGTTCCCCGAGAACGAGCACCTGCACCGCTGGCTCGACGCCGCGGGCGAGTTCGTCGAGTTCGAGGGCCTGCCCGCCCGCATCTGCTGGCTCGGCTACGGCGACCGCGCGAAGGCCGGGAAGCTCTTCAACGACCTGGTGCGCGACGGCAAGGTGAAGGCGCCGATCGTCATCGGCCGCGACCACCTCGACTCCGGCTCCGTCGCGAGCCCGTACCGGGAGACCGAGGGCATGCTCGACGGCTCCGACGCGATCGCCGACTGGCCGCTGCTGAACGCGCTCACCTCCACCTCCTCGGGCGCGACCTGGGTGTCGATCCACCACGGCGGCGGCGTCGGCATCGGCCGCTCGATCCACGCCGGGCAGGTCGGGGTGGCCGACGGCACCGAGCTCGCCGCGCGCAAGCTCGATCGCCTGCTCACCAACGACCCGGCCATGGGCGTGCTCCGGCACGTGGACGCGGGCTACTCCCGTGCCGCCGAGGTCGCCGACGAGCGCGGCGTGCGGGTGCCGATGACGCCGCACGTGCGCGACGCCGACGATCCCGACGCCGCCCAGCGCGCGGCGTCGGCGAAAGCGGGCGCGACCGCCGCGCCGGCGAAGATCTGAGGAGGCGGACATGGCTGCGACCAGCTCCACCGTCGAACGCCGGAGCATCGAGTTCGTCCCCGCCTCGGAGCGCCACGGCGGCGTCACCCAGCAGTTCACCCTCTGGTTCGGCGCGACCCTCCAGATCACGGCCGTGGTCGACGGCGCCCTCGCCGTCGTCTTCGGCGCCCACGCGCTGTGGGCGATCATCGGCCTGCTCCTGGGCAACCTGTTCGGCGGGGCCGTGATGGCCCTGCACTCCGCGCAGGGCCCCAAGCTCGGCCTGCCGCAGATGATCTCCAGCCGCGCGCAGTTCGGGGTGATCGGCGCCGCGCTGCCGCTCGTGCTCGTGGTGCTCATGTACCTCGGGTTCGCCTCGACGGGCACCGTGCTGTCGGGGCAGGCGATCAACCGGATCCTCCACGTGGACGCCCCCTGGGTGGGGATCGTGATCTTCGGCCTGATCACCTTCGTGGTCGCGGCCGTCGGCTACCGCTGGATCCATGGTCTGGGCCGGATCGCGACCGTGCTGGGCATGCTCGGCTTCGCGTGGATCACGATCCGGATCTTCACGGCCTACGACGGGGCGCACCTGCTGGCCGACGCCACCTTCGGCGCGGTCCCGTTCCTGCTGGCGATCGCGCTCGGCGCCGGCTGGCAGCTCACCTTCGGCCCCTACGTCGCCGACTACTCCCGCTACCTCCCGGCCGACACCCCGGCGCGCCGCACGTTCACCGCGACCTTCGCGGGCTCCGTGCTGGGGTCGATGTGGGCGATGACGATCGGCGCCCTGCTCGCGTCGATCCCGCACTCGAGCTTCCTGGACAACCAGGTCGGGTTCGTCGGCGAGCTCGCCGACGGCGGACTCATCGCCCTCGTGATCTACCTGGTCATCGTCTCGGGCAAGCTCACGATCAACACGCTCAACGCCTACGGCGGGGCGATGACGATGCTCACCACCGTCACCGGCTTCTCGAAGCGCAGCGTGGTGCGGCCGGCCCTGCGCCTGGTCTTCGTGTTCACCTTCCTCGCGCTGTCGGTCGTGATCGCGCTGGCCGCCTCCGCGGACTTCCTCGACAACTTCAAGAACTTCGTGCTGCTGCTCATGGTCTTCACGCCGTGGAGCGCCATCAACCTCGTCGACTTCTACCTGGTCTCGAGGGAGCGCGTCGACATCCCCGCTCTCTACGACCCGGAGGGCAGGTACGGCGCCTTCGACGTCCCGGCGCTGGTCACGTACGTGATCGGCATCCTCGTGCAGATCCCGTTCCTCGCCCAGTCGATGTACACGGGTCCTCTGACCAGGATGCTCGGCGGGGCCGACGTGAGCTGGATCGTCGGGCTCGTCGTCCCCGGGGCGATCTTCCTGGTCTGGGGGCGCGCCACGCGCCGCCCGCCGGAGCGCACGATCCTGCCCGAGGGCGCGGACGACGGCGCGGCAACCGCCGGAGCCGGGGTCGACCCCGGCGCCGACGGGGGCACCGCCCACGACGCCGAGGAGGTGCGGCGATGAGCCTCGCCCAGGACTTCGATGCCCGCTGGGCGCAGCTGCTGCCCGTCGGACGCAGCGCCGAGACCGGCGGCTACCGCCGGTACGCGTGGACCCGTGAGGACCACACCCTGCGGGAATGGTTCGCGGGGGAGTGCGCGGCCCTAGGCCTCGACCTCACCGAGGACCGCATGGGGAACCAGTGGGCCTGGTGGGGCGATCCCGACCGCACCCCGGGCGTCGTCATCGGCTCGCACCTGGACTCCGTGCCCGACGGCGGTGCCTTCGACGGGCCCCTCGGCGTGGTCTCCGCGCTCGCCGTCGTCCGCGAGCTGCAGGCGAGCGGCTTCACGCCCCGTGTGCCGATCGGCATCGTGAACTTCGGCGACGAGGAGGGCGCCCGCTTCGGCGTGGCCTGCGCGGGATCGCGCGTCCTCACCGGCGCGATGACGCCCGCGCGGGCGCTCGGGCTCACCGACGCGGAGGGCATCAGCATGGCCGAGGCGCTGCGCAGCGCGGGCCGCCCCGCGGTCATCGGCCCGGATCCCGCGGCGCTCGCCCGGATCGGCTCCTTCGTCGAGCTGCACGTGGAGCAGGGCCGGGCCCTCGCGCTGCTCGATCCGGAGACCTCCGCGGTGGCGGTCGGGACCGACATCTGGCCCCACGGGCGCTGGCGCGCGGACTTCACCGGCCGCGCCGACCACGCCGGCACCACCGCGCTCGCGGACCGCGAGGACGCCATGCTCGAGGCCGCCCGCTTCGCGCTCGCCGCCCGCGAGGCCGCCGAGCGCCGGGACGGCGAGCACCGCTGCGTCGCGACCGTCGGCAAGGTCAGCGTGCAGCCCGGCGGCGTCAACGCGATCCCCTCCCACGTGACGGCCTGGCTCGACGCCCGCTCCCCGCACGAATCCCTGGTGCGCGGCGTCATCGAGGACCTCACGGCGATGTTCCCGGGCGCGCTGCGGGAGGAGTCCTGGACCACGACCACGCGCTTCCACGACGAGCTCACCCTGCGGGTGCGCGACGCCCTGGGGCCGGAGACGCCGATGCTCGGCACGGGCGCCGGCCACGACGCGGGCATCCTCGCCCAGGCGGACGTGCCCACGACCATGCTCTTCGTCCGCAACCCCAGCGGCGCCTCCCACACGCCCGAGGAGTTCGCCGAGCCGGCCGACTGCCACGCCGGCGTCGAAGCGCTCCTGGCCGTCGTCCGGGACCTCGCCTCATGAGCGGCGACCAGCGCGGGCTCCAGGGCGGAGCGGCCCCGGACCAGGGCGGAAGCGCCCCCGGGAACGACGGACGCTCCTTCTGGTGCGAGCACGCGCTCCTGCCGGACGGCCTCGCGGCCGACGTCCGGGTGGTCCTCGGTGCTGACGGGCGGATCAGCGCGGTCGAGCAGGCCGGGGCGCGAGCGGGCGACGAGATCCTGCACGGGGTCACCCTGCCCGGGTTCGCGAACACCCACAGCCATGCCTTCCATCGCGCCCTGCGCGGCCGCACCCACGACGCGGGCGGCACCTTCTGGACCTGGCGCGAGCGGATGTACCACGTGGCCGCGCGCCTGGACCCCGAGAACTACCTGGCGCTCGCACGCGCCGCCTATGCGGAGATGGCGCTCGCCGGCGTCACCGCGGTGGGCGAGTTCCACTACGTCCACCACCAGGCCGGGGGCGTCCCCTACGAGGACCCGAACGAGATGGGCCGCGCGCTGCAGCAGGCCGCCGCGGAGGCGGGCGTCGCCCTGACCCTCCTGGACACCGCCTACCTGCTGGGCGGGCTCGACGAGACCGGCCACACCGCGCTCTCCCCGGAGCAGGCGCGCTTCGGCGACGCGGACATCGACGCCTGGGCCCAGCGCGCGGGCGACCTGCGCGCGGAGGGCGCGTTCCGCGTGGGCGCCGCCCTGCACTCGGTGCGCGCGGTGCCCCTCGCCCAGCTCCGGGAGGCCGCCGCCCTCGTCCCCGCGGTGTGCGACACGGGCTCCGCGATCGCCCCGCTGCACGTCCACGTGAGCGAGCAGCCCGCCGAGAACCGTGCGGCCCTCGCCCGCTACGGCCTCACCCCGGTGGGACTGCTCGCCGAGGCGGGCCTCGTCGGCCCCGATCTCACCGCCGTGCACGCGACGCACCTGACCGAGGAGGACGTGCGTCTGCTCGGGGACGCGCGCTCCTGGGTGAGCCTGTGCCCCACCACCGAGCGGGACCTGGCCGACGGCATCGGGCCCGCCCGCGCCCTGCACGACGCCGGGGTGCGGCTCTCGCTGGGCAGCGACCAGCACGCCGTCGTCGACCTCGTCGAGGAGGCGCGCGCCGTGGAGATGCACGAACGGCTGACCACCCACGAGCGCGGCCGCTTCACCCCGCAGGACCTTCTGACCCTGGCGACCGGTCACGAGAGCCTGGGCCGGGAGGGCGCCGGCCGGATCGCGCCGGACGCCCGCGGCGACCTGGTGACGATCCGTCTGGACTCCGTGCGCACGGCCGGCGCGGACCCCGCGCAGGTGCTGCTCGCCGCGAGCGCCGCGGACGTCACCACGGTGGTGCGCGACGGGGAGACGATCGTTTCCGACGGCCGGCACCGGCTCGGCGACGTCGGCGCCCTGCTGCGCGACGCCATCGCACCCTTCTGGGAGGACGCATGACCACGACCCTGCTCACCGGCATCAGCGAGCTCTGGACCCTCGACCCGGCCCTCGAGGACGCGCCGCTCGGCGGCTCGAGCGAGCGCGGCGCGGCCGACGGCCAGATCCAGCGCGAGGCCGCCCTCGTCATCGAGGACGACCGCATCGCCTGGACGGGCCCCGCGGCCGAGGCGCCCGCGGCCGACGAGCGGATCGACCTGGAGGGGCGCGCCGTGCTGCCCGGCTGGGTCGACTCCCACACGCACCTGGTCTTCGACGGCGACCGCTCCGCCGAGTTCGAGGCCCGCATGGCAGGCCAGTCCTACGCCGCGGGCGGCATCCAGGTCACCACCGACGCCACCCGCGCCGCGGACGACCGACGCCTGGAGACGCTGGTCAGGGGCCGTATCGGCGAGGCTCTCGCGGGCGGCACCACGACCCTGGAGACGAAGACCGGCTACGGCCTCACGGTCGCGGACGAGGCCCGCGCCGCCGCGCTCGCCGCCCGCCTCGTCGCGGAGGGCACGCTCGACGAGGCGACCTTCCTGGGGGCCCACCTGGTGCCCTCCGAGTACGACGGCGCCGACGGCCGCCCGGGCCCCGCCGAGTACCTGGACCTGGTGGTCGGGCCGATGCTCGAGCAGGTCCGCGGGAGCGTGCGCTGGATCGACGTGTTCTGCGAGGACGGCGCCTTCGACACCGCCGCCTCCCGGCGCGTCCTCGAGGCGGGACGCGCCGCCGGGCTCGGCCTGCGCGTGCACGGCAACCAGCTCTCCGGCGCACAGCGCGGCGTGCAGCTCGCGGTCGAGGAGCACGCGGCGAGCGTCGACCACCTGAACCACCTGGAGGCGGAAGACGTCGAGGCCCTCGCCGCGACCGCCGGCCGGCCCGTCGCGCCCGGCGGCGACCCCATCGGACCAGCCGACCGGCCCCTCGGACCCGGCGCGCGCGACCGACTCCTCGCGGTCGATGCGGGGCCGACGGTCGCGACCGTGCTGCCGGCCTGCGATCTCTCCACCCGCGCCCCTCTCGCGCCCGCACGCGACCTGCTCGATGCGGGAGCACACGTCGCGATCGCGAGCAACTGCAACCCCGGCACCTCGTACACGAGCGCCATGAGCTTCTGCGTCGCGACCGCCGTGCTGCAGATGCACCTGAGCCTCGCCGAGGCGATCCGCGCCGCGACCCGCGGCGGGGCCCTCGCCCTGCGGCGCTCCGACGTCGGGCACCTGGGCGTCGGTGCGCGCGCCGACCTGCACGTGCTCGACGCGCCCGCCGCGATCCACCTCGCCTACCGCCCCGGCATGCCGCTGACCCACCAGGTGTGGCGCCGCGGCCGGCGCGTCGCCTGACCCCGCCCGAAAGGAACACCCCGATGAGCACCATCCACGCCCCCGCGTCGACCGACCCCCGCGAGACGATCACCCTCGCGAGCTCCGACCTCACCCCGGCCGACGTCCTCGCCGTCGCCCGCCGCGGAGCCCGCGTCGAGCTCGACCCCTCCGCTCGCGAGGAGGTCGCCCGGGTGCGCGCCCACATCGACGCCCTCGCCGCCCCCGGCCACGCGCCGGTCTACGGGGTCTCCACCGGCTTCGGTGCGCTCGCGGACACCTCGATCGAGCCGTCCATGCGCCACGCCCTGCAGCGCTCCCTGATCCGCTCCCACGCCGCCGGCACCGGCGACGAGGTCGAGCCCGAGGTGGTGCGCGCTCTCATGCTGCTGCGCGCGAAGACCCTGGCCACAGGACATACCGGCGTGCGCCCGATCGTGCTCGAGACGATGCTCGCGCTGCTCAACGCGGGCATCACGCCGATCGTCCACGAGTTCGGCTCGCTGGGCTGCTCGGGCGATCTGGCGCCGCTCGCCCACTGCGCGATCGTGCTGATGGGGGAGGGGCGCGCCCGCGGGGCCGACGGGGTCGAGCGTCCCGTTCCCGAGCTGCTGGCAGAGGCGGGCATCGAGCCGGTGCTGCTCGAGGAGAAGGAGGGGCTGGCGCTCATCAACGGCACCGACGGCATGCTCGGCATGCTGCTCATGGCCCTCGCCGACCTCGAGGAGCTCGTGAGGATCGCCGACCTCACCACCGCGCTCACGGTGCAGGGCCTGCGGGGGCGCGACAGCGTGTTCCGCCCCGAGCTGCACATGCCGCTGCGGCCCCATCCGGGCCAGGCCGCGTCGGCCGCGAACATCCTCGCCCTGCTCGAGGGATCGCCGATCATCGCCGACGTCGCCGCCGAGGGCTCCCGCGTCCAGGACGCCTACTCGCTGCGCTGCGCCCCGCAGGTCGCGGGCGGCGCACGGGACACGATCGCTCACGCCCGCACCGTCGCCGAGCGCGAGATCGCCGCCGCGATCGACAACCCCGTGGTGCTGGCCGACGGCGAGGTCACCTCGAACGGCAATTTCCACGGCGCGCCCGTCGCCTACGTCCTGGACTTCCTGGCGGTCGTCGCCGCCGACCTCGCCTCGATCTCCGAACGCCGCAGCGACCGCATGCTCGACAAGTCCCGCTCCCACGGCCTCCCGCCGTTCCTGGCCGACGACCCGGGCGTGGACTCCGGCTTCATGATCGCCCAGTACACGCAGGCCGCCCTGGTCTCGGAGATGAAGCGCCTCGCGGTGCCCGCGAGCGTCGACTCGATCCCGTCCTCGGCGATGCAGGAGGACCACGTGTCGATGGGCTGGCACGCCGCCCGCAAGCTGCGCCGCTCCGTGGACTGCCTGCGCCGCGTGCTCGCGATCGAGCTGCTCACGGCCGCCCGGGCGATCGACCTGCGCGCCCCGCTCGCCCCCTCGGAGGCGTCGGCCGCGGCGATCGCGGTGCTGCGCGAGCGAGTCGAGGGGCCCGGCCCGGACCGATTCCTCGCGCCCGACATCGCCGCGGCGGAGGAGATCCTGGCCGACGGGTCGGTGCTGGCGGCGGTCGAGGGGGTCGTGGGGAAGCTGGGGTGAGGGGGCGGCAGCGCGCGACGTCCGCCGGCTGGACGCGCGGTCAGTGCCGTGTCACCCTTCGCGGATCGTCATCGTGGCGATCCTGCCGCCCTCGAGATCGAAGCTGAAGCTCGACGGGCCATTGGCGTGTCGAGAGCGCCAGTCGCCGACGACGGTGACCGAGTCGCCGTCGGTGGTGACGGACGTGACGGTGAGGGTGGGAGCGGAGCCGATGAACTCCTTGTCGCTCCATGCGTGGATCTCATCGAATCCGGTGAGCACTCGGCCCCAGTCGTCGACAGTGGGGTTCGCGGTGAAGGTCTGCGTGAATGCGGTCGCGTCGTGTGCCGTCACGGCTTCGAGGAAGGAGGCCACGGGCTCGGGAACAGTGTCGGTCATCGGTGTCTCCTGTCGTGAAGTGCGCTGTCAGCGCGTGGTGTACCCGCCGTTGGCGAAGATGGTCTGGCCCGTGATCCACCAGCCCTCGGTGGCGAGGAATCGAACGATCGGAGCGATGTCCTCGATCTGCGTGAGCTGGTTGCCCATCGCCTGCGACTTATGGAACTCGACGCGTTCCGGGGTCTCCTGCCCGTAGAAGAACGGTGTGTCCATCGGACCGGGGGCCACCGCCGTCACGGAGATGCCGCGCTCGGCGAACTCCTTGGCGGCGGCGCGGGTGAAGTGCTCCACCGGCGCCTTCCCGCCCGCGTAGGTGGAGTAGCCGTCTGTGAAGGCTGCCAGCAGAGCGGTGACGATCGTGATGATCTTGCCGTTGTCCGCGAGGTGCTTGCCGGCCTCCTGGATGAAGAAGTAGGCGGCCTTCGCGTTGATGTCGAACATCGAGTCGTACTCGGCTTCGGTGGTCTCGACGATCGGCTTGCGCAGCACCTTGCCGGCCGTGTTCACGGCGACGTCGATCGTGCCGATCTCCTTCTCCGCGTCGGTAAAGAGCCGGGCGATGTTGGCGGGGACCGTCAGGTCGCCCTGGAAGATCTCGGCACGCCCTCCGGCCTCGCACACCGCGGCGCGCGTCTCCTCCGCATCGGCCCGACTGGCATCGGAGTTGTAGTGGATGGCGACGTTCGCCCCGGCCTGCGCGGCCTGCCGGGCGATCAGACCGCCCAGGTTCTTCGCGCCGCCGGCGATGAGGACGTTCTTGCCTGCAAGGGTCGGATCCGTCATCTCGCAACCTCCATGTCGTAGATACGTAACGCCATAGCGGCGATACAGTAGATAATGTAGCAGCATGACAGAGCATGAGGGAAGCGGTACACGGGAGCGCCTGATCTCCGCTGCGGCGGAGCTCATCGCCGCCAGCCCCGGTGAGGACTTCTCGCTGCGCGCTGTCTGTGACGCCGTCGGCGTGAAGATGCCGACGCTGTACCACTTCTTCGGCTCCAAGCAGGGACTGATCGACGCCGTCGTCGAGCACGGCTTCGACGTGTATCTGGGCCAGAAGGAATCGATGGGGTCCTCCGGTGATCCCATCCAGGACATCCGGTCGGGGTGGGATGCGCATGTGGCGTTCGGCCTGGAGAACCCCGGTTTCTACACGCTCATGTACGGCAAGGTGCGGCCGGGCCATTCCCCGGAGGCGCAGTCCCGCCCGAGCGAGATCCTCCGGGGGCTGACGGCGCGTGCGGCCGAGCAGGGTCGTCTCGCCGTGCCGTCCGACCAGGCCGCGGCCCATGTCCTGGTCGCCAACATCGGGGTGACGCTGCGACAGATCGTCCTGGCGCAGCCTGACCCGGAGCTGTCCGCCGCCGTCCGTGAGGGAGTCATCGCCGCTATCACAGGCACTGCCCGCGCCTCCACGGATCCTGTGGCCGCGACGATCGAGATCGTTGCCGCCGCGCCGGACGTCCTCGGGGAGGCGGAGACCGCACTCCTGCTCTCCTGGCTGACCCGTCTTCGCGGAGATCGACGCGACGTGGCCGGCTCGCGGTAGTTCTGTCGCTGCGAGGTGCGTCTCCGGGCGGAGCTGCACGGTCGGAACGGCTGCACAATAGGCGAGATCTGGATCTGATCCTGCATCAGTCCGGTACCCCTTGCGAGCGCCCTCCCAAGTGCCTCGCAAGGAAGTGCTCGAGCCTGCGGTACAACTCGATGTTGCTCTCGGGGTTGATGAACCAGTGCCCTTCGGTCGTGTTGAGCAGGTACTCGACCTCTCGACCCCGGGTGCGTAGGGCTTCGGCGACACGATCGGAGTTGCGACGGTGCACGCGGACGTCGTGCGCTCCGTGGATCAGCAGCACCGGCGCTGTGATGTCGTCGACTCGATTGATCGGGGAGCGCGCGATCATATCCGCGCGTTGCTCAGGGATCTCGGGGTCGCCGATGTGGCGGAGATAGCTGTTCTCGACAGCGCGGCGGGCGAATGGGACCACACCCTCGACGAGATCGACGAGGTCGGACATGCCGGTGTAGCTGACCGCCGCCGCGAACCGTTCGGGTGTGAAGGCGGCTCCGACGAGCGCGGCGTAACCGCCGTAGGAACAGCCGTAGATCGCGACACGGCCCGGGTCAGTGATGCCACTGCCGATCGCCCAGTCGAGTGCGTCGATCAGATCATCGTGCATGCGACCGGCGAACTCGCCGATGCCTGCTTCGAGGTGAGCTTTCCCGTAGCCGGTGGAGCCTCGGAAGTTGACCTGGAGTACGGCGTAGCCGCGGTTGGCGAGGAGCTGGACCTCCGGATCGAAGCTCCAGCTGTCGCGGTACCAGGGTCCGCCGTGCACGAGTACCACTGTCGGCAGGTCGTGGGGGTCGATCCCGCGCGGCAACGTGAGGTGGCAGGGCAGGGATAGCCCGTCACGTGCGGTGAGCGTGATCGGGGTGACCGGTGCGAGCTGCGTGGGGTCCAGGCGCGGGAAGGGCCGAAAGAGGCGCCGAGCCTGTCCCGTGGTGTGGTCGTAGTACCAGGTGACGCCCGGGTCGCGGTCGTGCGTGAACTCCACGACCCAGCGCTGCGCCTCCCTGTCGCACGACGCGTGGGAGAGGTCCCCATCCGAGAGATCGGCGAGTCGGGGCAGGATCTCTGCAAAGCGGGGATCCAGAGCGTGGATGTCCTGGCGTTCTCCGAGGAACCGTGCGCCGAGCAGCTCGCCGCTGGCCTGATTCAGGATGAGTGAGGAGGGGAATCGTGGATCCGCCTCGGGTCGAGGTGTGTCCAGATCGAACACCGGATGACTGGCCACCTCGGTCTCCTCGCCTGTAGTGAGATCGAGGCGAACCAGACGGGTGCGGTCTGTGCAGCGCGACGATCCGATCCACAGTCCGGTGCCGTCCGGGACGGGGACGACAGGGAGGACGCCGAGCATGATGTCACTGCTGGGGAACCTTGCGATCGTGTGCAGCTCCCCTTCGTTCCACTCGGACAGCAGGTGATCGCCGCCGTCCTCGATCGAGAAGGCCAGCACGCGGTCCTGGACACGCAGCCACGAGATCACCTCGCCCGGGTTCTCGGCAATGGGTGTGAGCTCACCGGTCGCAAGGTCCAGGTCGTAGAGGTCGATCATGTCGGCTCGGCGCTTGTTGAGCTGTACGAACGCTGTCTCCGGTCTGCCTTGGGGCAACTGCGCGCCGATCAGTCGGACCCCCTCATAGGGAGTCAGGTCCACTGCCTGCTCGTCCGGCCTGGATGGATCCGCGCGATAGAGGTGCCAGTTCTCATCGCCGTCGGCGTCCTGTTGGAACAGAAGATAGCGGCCGTCGACGCTCCAGAAGAACTGGTCGATGTTGCGTCGGGTCTCAGCGGTGATCCGCCTTGCCTCCGTGGCGCCGGAGCCGTCCTCCAGGTCGGGTGTGGACCAATCCGAGTCGACCGTGCGGAGGAACACGTTGAGCCGACCTCGCCACGGGGAGAGGTAGGCGACCCTGCTCCCGTCCGGGGAGAGCAGGGCGCGACTGCGCGTGGGGAGGGCGTAGAGGTCTTCGACAGGGATCAGGGCTGGAAGGGCAGTCATGACGGGATCCTCCGGGTCGATGGGTGAAGGCGACCAGTCGATGCCCTGACGTCGCGTCGGACTCAAGAGCTCTGTGATCTGTGGCACTTCCGTGCGAGGCGTCTCTGGAGCGCGCGCACGGTCCGGTGCTGGATCGGTTGAAGATCGCGCGCGCTCAGTTGGTCGAGCAGGTCAGCGGCACGGGGATCGAGGTGGCCGATGCCTTCCGTGGTCGCCACGAGCGGTTCGATCTGTCCGGCCCAGTCGTCGACCAGCTGATCGACTACGCGATCGGGGGTGTCGGAATCGAGAGCGTAGAAGCGCTCGGCCAGCACATCCATGGTCGAGCGAGAACCGTCCGGGACCTGAAGAAGATTGGCCAGGCTGGTCGCTCCCTCACTCCCGAGCAGACGGGCAATCAGGATGAGCTGTTCGGTCTCGAACCGGACCATGTCCGCGGGTATGGCGGATCGCGGGCCGGTGTGCCAGGCGGAGAGTTCAGGCGGCAGGTCGGGTGGGGCCCCGGTGCTGCGCAGCACGCTGATGCTAGCTCGGCGGGCGGTGAGTCGTTCGATCTCAGCTGCGGCGTGACCATCGAGCTGGTCGAGCAGCGTCTCTGCCGTCGTGGGATCGTCGAGGACCTCGGAAAGTGAGGACAGGGGGACCCCCAGCTCCGTCAGTTGTGTGATGCGCAGCACGCGTACGAGGTGGCCGACGTCGTATTGCCTGTAGTCGCCCGGTGTTCGTGGCGGCTCGGGGAGGAGCCCGATCTGGTGATAGTGGCGCAACGTGCGCACGGTGACGCCGGCCAGGTCGGCAAGTTCACTGCTGAGCATCGGGCACTTCCTCCAGGGTCAGGTCGCTGAGCGCACGAGAAGCCGTCACGGCCAGCAGGATCACGATCCACACCCCTGTGACCCCGATTCCGGCAAGTAGTGGCGAGCCGAGCTCTGCGAGCACACCCGCCACCCCGATCCCCCCTGGGGCCGCGACCGTCAGCAGGGCTGTCTTGACGCTGAGCACGCGCCCGCGGAGAACGGGCGGGGTGTGTTGGACCTGCAGGACGCCGGTGACGGCGCCGACGGTGGCGTTGCCCAGTCCTAGAGCCGCCGCTCCGGCGAAGACCACCCACGGAGAGAGGAGCGAGGCCATCAGGACGAACCCCGACGTCGTGACGAGAAGGCCTGCCGATAGCCATGCGCGCGACGACAGTCGCGCTCCGATGGCGCTGTAGACCGTTGCGCCGAGCAGCATGCCCGCCGCAAGTGCGGTGAGGACGAGGCCCAGGAGCTCAGGGTGGGAGATGAGGTCGAAGTACACCGGCATCACCAGCCCTTGCAGTCCGCCCAGGGCGACGGCCAGACCCAGGACGAGAGCGGTCGTCCCCAGCAGGAAACGGCTTCTCGCCATGACCATGAGGCCGTCGACGAATTCCCGCATCAGCGGGCGACGCTCGGTGCAGGAACCGTCGACCTCTCCCAGGCGGCGCGGGAGCATCCGGGTCAGCAGGGCGGCAAGGGCAGAGGTCATCGCCGTCAACCACAGCACCGTCATGGCATCGACAGCAGCCATCAGTGCTCCGGCGGCAGCGGGGCCGATGACCAGGGCGAGGGAGGTCAGGGTCTGGCGCATGCCCACGACGCGTCGCAGATCCATTCCGGTGTGCCGGGCCACCAGAGGAGTGAGGACCTCCCGGGCCGTCATGCCGGGCACGTCGCCGAACGCGCCGAGGATGCCGAGCAGGATGAACCACCCCAGGTCCAGCCCCCACAGCATGTTCACGAGCGGCAGCGCCGCGATCGCCGCAGCGGAGATGACGTCGGAGACCGCTGAGGCTGTGCGACGGTTGATCCGGTCGATGATGACGCCGCTGAGAAGGCCGACCACGACCGAGGGGATCGCCGTCGCGGTCGCCAGGGCGGACATCCCCAGCGGGCTGCCTGTGGTCTGCAGAACGATCAGCGGGAGCGCCACGGAGGCGATGCCGTTGCCGAGCAGGCTCAGAATGTGCGAAGCGAAGTAGGCAAGTGCGACAGGTGGCATGAGATCAGCACAGACCCTGACGCGACGTCCGGGTCAAGCACACGAGGACGTCTCGGTTGTCGTGAGTCTCGCGCAGCGAGCGGACCGAGAGCTGGACGGCTCCCATGCTCGGTCGGGATGATCGCCGTGGCCTTCGAAGTCCTATCTGGGCTTCGCTCACGGTGTGTTCTCCACGGCATCCTGTGCCTGCTCGCTCGGTGGGACGACGTGAATGCCGAGATCCGTCCGCCCCGGCAGTAGATCCTCTCTCAGTGAGCGTGTCCTGGAATAGTCCCCGTCACGGAGCCGCCGGAAGAGTCGCGGCGGCTCCTGAGGTATCCCGGCCAACCTGGCACGGAGACGATCCGCTTCCCGGTCGCCGTCTTCGCGGCTCAGGGTGTCGGCGTCGTAGACGACATGCAGCGGGAGCGATGCGATGCCCGTGTACCAGAGGGCGCCGTGGGTGAGTGGGAACAGCAGCGTGTCCAAATCGCCGCTGACACCCCGTGAGCTGAGCGTGCGCTCGTCCTCACCGGCGGTCACGATGATCAGCGCTCTGCGTCCAGCCAGGCCGCCGTCTCCGTACCGCCGAGGTACGCCGAGATCCGGATCAAGGTCGCCGAAGGCGAAGCCCGCCAGGAAAATGCGATCAATCCAGCCCTTGAGGATCGCCGGTGGCCCGTACCACCAGAGCGGGAACTGGAGTACGAGAAGCTCGGCGGCCGCGAGCTTCGCCTGTTCTTCGCGCACTTCCTCGGGGAGTAGTCCGCGATCATGGGCCCGGGAGGCGAGAACGCCGATGTTCCCCGTGGACTCCGCCAACTCTCCGAGATCACGGTCGGACAGGACAGGGTCGAAGCCCTGCGCGTAGAGGTCCGAGGTGTGGACGTCATAAGTTCTGGAGAGCTCGCGCACGCCGGTCTGGAAGAGGTGGTCGTTCAGAGACGCCTTCCGTGGGTTCGCGTTCACCCACAGAGCGGTCCCTGGCTTCGGACAATGACTGATCATGGTGGGTTCCTTCGCGATAATCGTCAGGGTGGGAGTCGGGGCATCGCCCCGTGTCGTTTTCGGGTACCCGGCTTCGGTCCGCCGAGGGTCTTCTGTCCTCAGTCCGCAACGCGCCCGCCGAGATGGGTCGCGAAGAACCGCTCCGCGGCGCGGAACATGGTCAAGAGGTTCTCAGGGTTGACGATGAAGTGGCCCTCGTCGTCGAAGACCAGGTAGTCCACGTCAACTCCTCTGCCGCGCAAGCTCTCGACGATCGTGTCCGAGTGCGTGCGCCGCGCACGAACATCGTGCGCGCCCTGTACCACCATCAGCGGTGCGTGGATGTCATCCAGGCGGCTGATCGGTGAGCGTGCCAGCATGTCGGCCTCCTGTTCGGGGTCGGAGGGGTCGCCCACGTAGCGCAGCCAGTTGTTCGTCAGGCCTGTTCTCGCGTACTCGGGCACTGAACGGATGAAGTCCGCGAGGTCGGTGACGCCGACGTACTCCACGGCGGCTGCGAACACGTTCGGAGTGAAGGCGACTCCCACCAGGGCCGCGTAGCCGCCGTAGGAGCCGCCGAAGACGCCGACGCGCTCGGGATCGGCATGGCCATGGGCGACCGCCCAGGCCACAGCGTCCAGGAGGTCGTCGTGCATGCGGCCGGCGAATTCTCCCACCGCCGCCTCCATGTGGTCGCGCCCGAACCCTGCGGAACCGCGGAACTGGGGCTGCAAGACCGCGTAGCCGCGATTCGCCCACAGCTGGACCGTCGCGTCGAACCCCCACCAGTCTCTCGTCCACGGCCCTCCGTGGGGCATGAGGACCATCGGCGGCGGGGTATCTGCCCCTGCACCATGGGGAAGGGTGAGGTAGGCCGGGAGCAGGCGGCCGTCGCGAGCGGGGATCTCCGTCTCCTGCACGGGCGCCAGCAGCTCCGGGTCGAGGTGTCCGGCGGTCCGCGCGAGCCGCCGGCCCGTGCGCGTTCGGTGGTCGTAGAGCCAGGTCTGCGGATCGCGATCGTGCAGGAAGGAGACGATCCACCTGCGGTTCTCCGCATCGCTGGAGATCGCGCCGATATCGCCGTCGCAGAGTGCACGCATCTCGTCGAGCACCTCTCGGAAGCGTGGTTCGAGTGCGTGGACATCCATCCGCATCCCCTGGTAGCGCACGCCCAGGAGCTCTCCGGTTCGCCGATCGCGGATCAGCGGCGAAGGCACGCCGGAGAAGATCTGTCCGCGGGTGTCGAGGTCGCAGGTCGGGTGCCGGTCGATCTCGGTCTCTGTGCCCGTATCCAGGTCGAGCCGCGCAAGATGCATGTGGTCAGTGTCCCGATACGAGCCGAACCAGATGCCCGTGCCGTCGGGCGTCGCCTCGAACGGGTGGACGCCGATGGGGTAGGCGTCGCCGTCGAAACCGGCGATGCGGTGATCCCCGTGCCAGAGCTCCCATGTCCCGTCGGCATGCTGCCTCTGGGTGAGCACCGCTTCCCCGGCCAGGACATGCGTGGCCCCCGGGTCCGGGCTCTGGGCGAGCACTCGCAGCTCTCCGGAGGCGATGTCGAGCTCGTAGAGGTCGAACTCCGCAGGGTCGCGCTCGTTGAGCTGGAGGAGGGCACGGCCCGGGGACTCCGGGCGCAGTTCAAGCCCCTGGACGGTGGCGTGGGGGAACGGTGTGAGATCGACGGTCGGGGCCGACGGGTCCTCGAGGTCGATACGGTAGAGGTGCCAGTTCTCGTCGCCCCGATCGTCCTGCTGGTAGAGCAGCCACCGAGGATCGTCGGTCCACTGGTAGCGGGAGACTGTGCGGGACTCGTCGGCGGTCACGCATCGGGGAGGGGAGTCGCCCTCGAGATCTTGGATCCATACGTTCAGCCGGTTCCTCCACGGCGCGAGGAACGCGATCCTCGTGCCATCCGGAGAGATCGTGAACCCGGTGCGATCGGGCAGACGGAAGAAGTCTTCGGTGGGGATCAGTGCGGGGGCGGTCATGGGAGCGTCCTCTCGGGGCGACGGTCGTCGGAGGCGGGCGAGGTGGTGGCGCGCATGCTGGTGGTGCTGCGTCGGAAGGCCCAGACCACGAGGAGCGCAGCCAGGATCGTCAGCGGGGTGCCCATCGCGAGGCGTGCGATACCGAGGCCCCCGGTGTTCGACTGCACGTACAGCCATTGCTGGATCACGAACCGGGCGCCGAACACCAGCGCGGCGAACGCGGTGGAGATGTCATGGGCACGCAGGTCACCGGGGTGCGCACGCCAGTTGTTCCGCCCACCGTGGACGGCATTCCAGATCACTCCTGATACGGGGCGTCGCGCCAGGAGCGAGCCCGCCGTCAGCACGAACCCGGCCAGGGAAGCCCAGATCCCCACGACGAAGAAATCGCGCGCGGAACCGGTCCACATCACGATCCCGATGGCGACAGCGACGCTCACGAGGCTGCCGACGGCAGAAGCGATTCGCTCGCCACGCACCAGGCGCACGACGAACAGACCGACGCCGGCCGTGATCGACAGCGCGATGGTCGGGGTGAGCGACATGAACGTGTTCGCCAGGACGAACACGATCACCGGCACCACGGAGTACGTCAGCCCCAGCGGGCCGCCCATCTGGTCGACCACACTGCGGGTCGTGCGCTCGTTCTTCTCGAGTCGGGTACTCATCGGACCTCCAGCGGTTGTAGAAGCTGGGACAGAGGCAACGGCATGCCGTAACGGCACACTCAAGGGCTGTGGGCGCTGAGTCCTCTCGGGCAGTGGGATATCAGTCATCGCTCGAAGGGGTCGTCGGCCCGGATCTTCCACGTGAACCCGCGGTCGAAGAGCAGAGACCCGTTCGCGTCACGTTCGAGCGCGAGGTCCTGGTCTCCGCTGAGCGTGAGGCGATCGTCGCCGTCCGCTGCATAGGCGAGGTCGACGGTCTCCGCGGGAGTCCGGGCGTACTGGAGCGCCGACTGTCCCGGCTGCTGCAGGGGCCTGAGCGTGAGGGTGAGCGTGTTGCCTTCCCGCACGTACGTACCGGTGAGAAGGGATCCATCGCGCAGACGGACCTGCGCGGTGGCAGCGCCGTCGGTTCGGATGTTCCCGAGCGCGACATCCTCCCAGCTCGACCCCTGGGCGGAGTCGTCGGCGGGTGCGCGCCACACTCCCGAGGGAAGGGACTCGTCGATCGAGCTCGTGGGCTGTGCGGCGGCGACCGAGAGGCCGGTCGCCATCAGGACGACCAGTCCCGTCACGGGTGCGATGACACGAGCGAGCCGCTGGGGGCGCTCGGACCGGAAGAGCCGAGGCCGGACCGCAGCCGGGACGGGCCCGTCGCCGATGATCGCCACGACGATCCGCTTCGCCCAGGGTGCGAGAATGACGAGACTCATCACCAGCAGGGCGATCGCGAGCTGTTTCGCCGGCATGTCGTAGCCGAGGTTGAGCACGAGGACGAACGTCATCGAGGCGGTCGACACGAGGGCGCCGAACACCACCGTGCGTCGCCATATGAGCGCTACGGATGCGCCGACCTCGGCGAGCCCGGCGAGGAGCTGGAACAGAGGCGAGAAGCCCACCATGCGGGAGAGCAGGCCCATGGGGCTCATCTCTCCCAGGGCGATGAGCGCCTCGCCCACGTCAGGGTGGCCGAATTGCCAGAGTCCCAGCTTGATGACTCCGTTGAACAGCAGCATGACCGCGAGCAGGAGGCGTGTCGCGCCGTGCAGCCACCACAGGAGCACATGGCGTGAGGGCTCGGGCGGTCCGCTGCCGACCTGTTCCGCGCGGCTGGTGCCCGTGTCGGTGTCATCCGGGACGAGGGTCGGGTGGTTCACGGCGGCAGCTCCTGATGATGGTTCGGGTGCGGGATGCCGATCGATGGAGAGCATCCCGGAGGTGGCCCGACGGTAGAGTTGGCCGTCACGGCATGGTCCAGACCGGATGATGTGGGAGTGGGGCGCATGGGGTGGAGCACTCAGGAGATCGCCGATCTCGCGGGGACGACGCTGCGCACCGTGAGGCACTACCACGAGATCGGTCTCCTTCCCGAGCCGCCCCGTGGCACCAACGGGTACAAGAGCTACGGCGTGAGCCACCTGACCCAGCTCCTGCACATTCGCCGCCTCGTCGAGTTCGGCGCACCGCTGAGCGAGATCCGCACCATGGACCTGAGCGTGGACTCCGGCTCGGCCTCGGCGGGGTATCTCACCACCCTGCGCCGCCTCGACGACGAGGCGCAGCGCGCCATCCTGCGCTTCCAGGCCATCAGGGCCGGCATCCGTCAGGAGCTGGAAGCCCATGAGGACGGACCCGAGGCGGAAGGCGATGGTCAGGAGCTCTCGCCCGCCGACGAGGACTTCATGAAGGTCCTGTCACGCGTGCTCCGCGCGGACGCTCTCGAGTCGTGGAACGCACTGCACGACTCGGCGCCCCGGGATGCCGCGCTCGTGGCGTTCGCGGACATCGACGACGCGGCGAGCCCTGAGCGGCGTGCCGAGGTCGCGACCGAGCTGGTCGATGTGATTCGCCGCATCTACTCCGACCACCCTGAGCTGGTGGCGCCCGCCTTGGCCTCGGGGCGCCAGCGGCCGATCGCGCGCGAGGCGATCGGGGTCGCCCTCAAGGAGCTCTATCGGCCGGCGCAGCTCGACGTCCTGGCACGGGTGAACACTCTCCTGAGCGACGAGGTGCCGTAGCACCGGCATCTGGAGCGGTGGGGACGGGAGGGTGCGGGGCGCTCGTGCGCGTCGCGCGCGTGCCTCGCGCAGCTGGACTCGCACCACGACCAGCCGCTGACTCTGGCCCGCCGCTCACGCTCCGCCTGCCACCGCGGATAGTGGTGCCAGTCGAACATGATCGGCCCGCCTGGCGGAGGAGATCCTGGCCCACGGGTCGGTGCTCGCGGCGGTCGAGGAGGCCGTGGAGCGGCTGGGGCGAGGGCTGCGGCTCCGCGCTAGAGCCCCAGCCCTGCCAGGTGGCTCCGGCCCGTGAGCAGGCGCGCGATCCGATCCTGCGCGGCCCGGCGGGCGCCGGGCTCCGGATGGTGCCCGCAGATCGCGAGGTCGACGCACAGGTCGTAGAGCTCCAGGCGAGTGCGCAGCCGCGTGCTCGCGAAGAGCTCCGGATAGGTGCCGCGAAGCCAGACGGGCACCTCGCGAAGGGACGCCGCAGTGAGGCCACCGGCACCGGGAACGGGTGGGAACTCGGTCGGCCTCGCACACCAGCGCAGGATCGTGTCGAGCTCGGCATCGGCTGGCTGGGCGAGCGCCTCGGCGAAGTCGATCAGGCCTGTCACCCGGCCGTTCTTCACCATCACGTTGGATCCGTGCACGTCGCCGTGGACCAGCACGGGGCGGTCGGCGGCGAACAGAGGCAGCGCGTCCTGCAATCGCGCGGCGACCTCGGACAGGAGTCCGGCGTCGTGATCCGGTATGGCGCGCGCGTCCTCGACGAGTCGGAGCGCGGAGCCCACGACCGGCGGGTGGAATGCCGGCCATCGCCCGCCGTCGAGCGCCTTCTCGAGCCACGGAGGCAGAAGGCCCTCGGGGGCGCTCACCCCGTGCAGGGCTCGGAGCGCAGTCCCGAGGCTCTCGATGATCATGCGCCGCGTGGAGACGTCGGCAGTCGACCACGCCTCATGGAGGGGCACACCGGGAAGACGCTCCGAGATGTACCAGGGCCCATCCGGCCCCTGGCCGTGGGCGATGTGCCGCGCATGCGGCACGTCCGTGCGGGTGAGCATGCCGACGACCCGCGCTTCGTGGCCGTAGGCGTCGTGATGCCTCGGGTCGGTGTTCACGCGGACGACGTACTCGACACCGACCCAGGCTCGGCTCACCCAGCCCGAGCGTTCACGGAAGCGACCGGACGTCGGGAGCCCAGCGGCCTCGAGGATCTGCGGGAGCACCGGAGCGTTCGCCGCGTCGTCGTGACCGTCCATGCCGACCATCCTGCAGCAACCGCTCAGCCGCGGTCCTTGCGACCGGAAAAGACCGTGCGCGCCCGCTGTCCCGGCCCTAGGGTCCCGGCATGCGCACCGTCACGCCCGCTGCGTTCCCCGAGACGCTGCCCGAGGTCCGCATCGATGTCCTCGAGCAGAACACTGCGCAGTCGGTGGTGTGCGACGAGCTGCAATGGTGGTTCGTGGTCCCGCGCGCGGGAGAGACGAGCAGTGCGTGCTGGTACGACCGGGGTTCGCGGCGGCGCACGATGGCCCGCGAGACGGTGAGCCCGGTGCTCCCGCTGCCGGACGATCCCGACCGCGTCAGCATCGATATCCGCGAGAGGACGTTCCCGGCGGGAGCGCTCGAACCTGACGAGCGTCGCATCGGGTTCGCGGCCCGCCTGACGTCGAAGGGCGCGGACTTCCTGGGCGTCGACATGGACGGTCGGCGGAGCGACACGGGGACACGGGGGTTCGCCGAGGAGTGGGGGACCAGCCGCGGGAGGGCCCTCCGTGATGGCCGGAGGCTGGTGAGCCGTGGCCCCGGAGAATTCCGAAGCGTCGGCGATGAGGGGAGCAGGGCGGACCTGGTCACTCTCACCATCGGTGGAGCGTCCCGGCGTGCGCTGCGCGTGCTGGACCTCGAACCGGGGTCGGAGCCGCAGGAGATCGCCCAGCCCATCATCGAACTGGAGACCGGCCGCACCCTCGTCTACTGGCAGTACCGTCCGGAGGGATGGGACGCCGACGCCGACGCGTGGCTCGCCGCCCACCGAGGTGAGGGCCTGTTGATAGACGGTGTCCGCTACCAGCGCCGGAACTGCACCGGAGCGGACACCCTCGCGATCACCGACCAGGCGGTGCGGCTCTTCTCCCTGCATGCAGAACGGCCGAACGAATCGGGCTCCGACTCACACGGGTGAGCGGGCAGGTCGCTTTCGAAGACCGACCGGAGGACGCATGAAGTACTACGAGAGGGAGCACGTCGAGGCCTATGCGCGGATCCGTGCAGAGGGCCTGGACCAGTGGAACGACCTCCACGCTCAGGACGGTGCGCGCGGGTACGAGCACTTCGCCGCGCGTGAGTTCCTCGAGCGCGAGCTGCCGGAACGGGGCGACGGCCGCACGGTGTTCGAGTACGGGTGCGGCACGGGTGGAGCCGCGTGCTTCATGGCGTCGCGCGGGTATGCGGTCCACGCGATGGACCTCGTCCCCGATGCGATCCAGATGGCGCGCGAACGCGCGTCGGAACGCGGCCTCGACGTCGTCTTCGACGTCGGTGACGTCTGCCGGGGCGCCGGTCCCGGTCGGACGGTCGACTACGTCGTCGACTGCTTCTGCCTGCAGTCCATCGTCACCGATGAGGACCGCTCGACAGTGCTGGACGGCGTGCACCGATGGCTGGAGCCTGGCGGCCTGTTCATCCTCACGACGGCGATGTTCGAGCCGGGCAGGGAGTACGGCGACGACAGGTACGACCCGCACACGGGGATCGTCTGGACGCCGAGTCCTCGTGACACCGAGGGAGCACGCCTCCTGGACCGGACGTGGTTCGCTCCCGTGCGCCGTCATCTGAAGCCTGATGCCCTCCGCCGCGAGTTGGAGCGCCACGGACTCGACGTCATCGTCCAGTCAGGTGAGTTCGGCGGGAACGTCGTCTGCCGGCGTCGTGCCACGACCGCGTGACGCGCTGTCGATGCTGCACGCGCAAGCGGCAGGGCGCGGGCAGGCACGGGCTCAGCCCCTCGCACGGCGCTGCCGCTCCGCCTGCCACTGCTCGTAGTGGAACCACTCGAAGAAGACGGGGCCCGCCTGGATGCGCTCGCCCGTGCGGCTGCGGATGTCGATCATGGGCATCCGGCCCGAGACCGTCCGCCTGATCGAGGTGATGTCCTCGTAGGCGATCGTGCGCGTGCGCCCCAGCGGGCCGCGCATGATGAACGCCGTGGCCGTCGACTCGACGTAGACCACGACGTACAGCGCCAGCAGCACGATCCCGAGCAGCATCATGGCGCCGCCCGCGATCATCATCTGCCGTCCGTTCTCGGGATCGGCGTCCTGCGTGGTCCCGACCAGGCCGATCAGCGCTCCGAACAGGAAGATCATCAGCCCGGCGAACGGCACGAGGACCGGCATCCGCCGGCGCACGGCCTCGTGCGGCAGACGGCGCACCGAGGGCCGATCCCGCCAGCGCGTCACGATCACGACCGTGGCCCAGACGCACAGCAGCGCCCCCAGCGTGATCAGCACCTTCAGGACGAGCGGCGCCAGAGATGCCCAGTTCAGCTCCATGCGCACAGAGTAGATCGGTGGCCGCGCTGCTCAGTCCCGGGGCCGCGTGGCGGGAGCGGCCTACGGGGCGTCAGGCCCCGACCCCGTCCCAGACCACGTGCCGGTCCTCGTCGAGCCGCGCTCCTTCGCTGGGCTCGTGCGGCCGCAGCGACCCGTCGTGCATGAGGTCCAGGACCTCGACGCCAAGCTCGAGCTCCATGACGTCGCCGATGATCCGACGATGGCAGCGCCACCACACAGCCTCAGAGCACATGATCGCGGTGCGGGCCGTGCGGCAGTCCTCGAGCAGCTCGGCGGCGCCGGCACGGAAGTCGGGGGAGCGGGTCCACGCGGCGTAGGCGCGGAAGGCCGCGACCCGCCACCAGGTATCCGGTGAGGCGTTGTCCTCGTCCTTCGTGAGGCGGCGTCTGCCGCCCAGGCGCTCGTCCCAGCGGTAGGCGATGCCCGCCTCGGCGCAGATCTCGGGCACCGAGCCCTTCGCGGCGGCCTCGTTCGCGCGGCTGCCGGGGAAGCGGCGCACGTCGACAAGGCGCTGGATGCCCGCGTCCGTGAGCAGCGCGGCGAGCTCGTCCCGCGACAGAGTGCCGTGGCCCAGGGTGATCAGCTGCGAGGACATGCATCCAGGATGGCACCGCGATCGTGGCACCGGCAGATGATCAGAGGAGGTCAGGGGCGGAACGAATCACCGCACCTCCCACGCCTCCACGTCCCCCGGCACCGTCGTCAGCAGCGGGTGCGCGGCAGGGACCTCGCCGTCGGCGGGAAGGCGCTCGAGCCACTCGGGCGAGCGCCCCTCGCACTTGCGGCGCAGGTGCGCGAGCTCGTACTCGAGCTGTCCGGTGGTGACGGGGATCGGCGTGATCCCGTGCAGGGCCGACGGGTCGCCGGGCTGCAGGATCCGTGTGGCGTCGAAGCGGTAGCCGCGGGCGGTCGCCTCCTCGCGCAGCCCCACCAGGTACGCACCGATCGCATCGAGCGGCTCGGGGTGTGCGCGGAAGCGGGTGAGCTGCGGGTGGCGGGTGTATCCCTTCGTGCCGCCGGCCAGCACCTTCTGCGCGAGCAGCGTCTCCCGCCAGCCGGCGATGAGTGCGGCGCGGTCCAGGAGGGACGGGTGCAGGCTCCACAGTCGCATCCCTCGATCCAAGCACGTCGGGTCGTGTCCGACCTGATCGCGCCCGGTCTCTCGCGGGGCTGCGCGGAGGGGGCAGTCGCCGGCGAGCTCATTGAGGGGCGGCCGACGAGGGATGTGCGAGGCTCCGGGCATGCACACGTCGCCGATCCCCGCGTGGGCGGGCCCGCTGGACGTTCCCTCGTTCGCGATGGACGCTGTCCGGCAGGCCGCCTCCGCCGCCGGCAGGGTCGCTCGGGTGCGCGGGCTCGACGTCGCGATCGACACCACGCCGTCGCTGGTCGCGGGCTCCTTCGCGGCGATCGACCACCTGCGCGTCGATGGCCGTCCGGTGGAGGCCTGGGGCGAGCTCTCGGGTTTCTTCGCGGCCGACGACGGCTGGGTGCGCCTGCACGGCAACTATCCGCACCATCAGGCGGCGATCCGTCGCGCGCTCGGCGCCGAGGACAGGGACGGCGCGGCCGCCGCGATCCGCCGGCTCCCCGCCGGCGACGCCGCCGAGCGGATCCTCGCCGAGGGCGGCATCGCGACCCCGGTGCGCACCGCTGAGGACTGGGCGGCGCATCCACAGGCCCGCGCGATGCGCGACGTCCCCTGGCGCCGGATCGACCCGGGCGAGGAGCGGGAGGACCCGCCCGTCGGCCGCATGATCCGGCCCGTCGGCCGCACGGCCCCCCTGCCGCTGGAGGGCGTGCGCGTTCTGGACCTCACTCGCGTGGTCGCCGGGCCGATGGCCACCCAGCTGCTCGGGTGCCTCGGCGCGGACGTGCTGCGTATCGACCCGCCCCAGCGGCCCGAGCTGCGCGACGCGTACCTCGCGAGCGGCATGGGCAAGCGCTCGGTCGAGCTCGACCTCTCCGCCTCGCGCGAGGTCCTCGAGAGCCTGCTCCGATCGGCCGACGTCATCGCGCACGGCTACCGGCCCGGCTCCCTGGCCCGCTTCGGCCTCACCCCTGATGACCTGCGTGAACGCTTCGATCATCTCGTGATCGGCGCGCTCTCCGCCTGGGGCGAGGTGGGTCCGTGGGGCGAGCACGCGGGCTTCGACTCGATCGTGCAGGCCGCCACCGGGATCGCCGATGTCTACGGGAGCGGGGGAGCGGATGGAGCGAGCGACCCAGTGCATGATGCCTCCCCCGACGGGAAGCCCGGTGCGCTGCCGGTCCAGGCCCTCGACCACGCGACCGGGAACGTGCTCGCGGCGGGCATCCTCGACCTCCTGGCCGACGGGCGCGGCGGTGTGGTCCGTGCCAGCCTGCTCGGCGCGGCTCGTGAACTGATGGAGCGGCCGACGGTTCCGGACGGTTCGCATCGGCCTGGTCTGTCCGACTCCGGTGCGGCCCGGCCCGACCCGACCGAACCCCTCGCGACCTTCGAACAGGCGACCGGGCACGGGAGGATCCGCACGGTCCCGGCACCCCTCCGTGTCGACGGCAGTCCGCTGACCGGGGCGATCACTCAGTACGGGGCGGCGGCGCCGGCCTGGCGGTGACCCCCGGGACGCTCGAGTGCTCCGCCGTGGTTTCCGTCGAGCGCCCGACGTTCTGACACTTCCGCGAGAAATGACCTTCCCGCGGGAACGTCTCCGCGGCCCGGGTCGGGCATCATCGGTACATCTGATGCGGTCGAATCGATTAGTGCCGATGCCAGTGCCAGTGCCAGTGCTGGTGCTGGTGCCCGTGCTGGCGCCGGCCCGCTGCCGCTGATGTCGCCGACGCCGTCGCGCCCGACCACCCGAGGAGCCGCACGTGGACTGGGGGACCCGCTACGCGCAGAACCGCAGGCCGTTCGGCGAGGAGCCCACGCCGTTCGTGCACGAGGTGTTCAGTGACCCGATCGAGCACGGCCTGCCCGCAGGGCCCCTGCACATCCTCTGCCCCGGAGACGGATACGGGCGCAACGGGATCTGGCTCGCCGAGCTCGGCCACACGGTGACGGGCCTCGAGCTCGTCCCCTCCGCCGTCGCCGACGCCCGGGAGCGCGCCCGATCCGTCGGCGCCGACTACCGTGCGATCGCGGCCGACATCACCGAGCTGCCGATCCCGCTCCACCCCGACGAGCGCTTCGACGTGATCGTCAGCGTCTGGGTCCGCCTGCCGCGGCGCGAGGACCGGGGCGCGTGGAACCGCGAGTGCCGACGTCGACTGGTGCCCGGCGGACGGGTCGTCATCGTGGCCGGCGCGGCCGTCACCGACGCGGCCGCGGAGCGCGCCGAGTGGCCGGCCGACGTCTCATGGAGCGACCGCTCGACGGTCGACGAGGTGCGCCTCGTGGGGACGGTGGAGTGAACCGCATTCGACCTGCAGCCGATCAGGTCGTCGGCTGAACGACTCGCGCACGAAGGGCCGCTCACCGGGCAAGCGGTTCCCGAAGCGGCCCCTGCGAGCAGTCGTCCGTCTCAGCCCGCGCGCCCCGCGGTCGAGGCGAAGCCGAGCCAGGTGTGGCGGTTGCCCGCCCAGCACCAGCCGAGCTTCGGCGCGCCCTTGTTCTCCGTGCCGTCGCGTCCCGTGCCGCCGCTGACCCAGAGCGCCGGCGTGCGGGCATCGAGCCCTCCGCGACCGCTCCTCTTGGGGCGCCGGGAGCCGATGCACATGAAGCAGCTGCCGGGCTCGAGCTGCGCGGGCTGCCGGAGCAGCCAGCTGATGCCCTCGCTGATCGTGAGCGGGCTGCGGCCCTCGCCCGTGATGCGCGGCAGCGCCTCGTCGGGAGACCAGTTGCGCATCTCGTCGCCCCGGCGCACATCGCGCAGCAGGTAGAGCGGGGCGTCGGGGACGTCCAGTCCGTCCAGCGGCACGAACTCGTCCAGGTCCGTCATGTCGACCACCACGAACCCCGGCCTGCCCGCGCGCTCCACGAGGCCCATGAGCCGGCGCGGGTCCACGAGGGAGGGGTGCACGGCGAGGACCGGCTGCGACTCCGTGTTGTCTCCCTGCGACTCCGCGCCCTCCGCCGACGCCTCCGCCTCGAGCCCCGCGGCCAGCTCCCGCAGCCGCTCGGGCGTCGTGCCCGCGAGCTCGGCGAGGCCCAGATCGACCAGGTGGTCCGCTTGCGCGCGGATCGTCATCATCGCTTCCCCATTCCGACATTCGTGTTCACCGGCACCGGGGCGCGCAGCGCCCCCGCTGGTCCGAACACTGTGCAACGGCGCAGGTCCGTTCACTATTCCTCGGGTTCGCCCGCGCGTCATCGTCGGGCCCCCGCGCGGCCGCGAACGCGACGCCCGCAGGCCACGCCCCCGTCTCCCAGGCTCCCTAGCGTCCGGCGAGATCCCTCTCCCCGAGAATCCCCAAGGAGCCCCCGTGACCACCACGCCCTGGCGTGCCACGACCTTCACCCTCGCCGCGACGCTCTCCCTGGGGCTCTGCCCCGCGATGGCCTCCTCGACGCCGCTGCCGACCGGGCCGCTCGGCACGGGCCCGTCGGTCGAGGCGCCCGCGCAGCCCGTCCCCGCCGACGGCGACAGCGCGAAGCAGGCCGCCCGTGCACCGCTGCCGAAGGCGCAGGCCGAGGCGCCCGCGCCCGACGTCCTGGACGTCGACCCGTCCCGCGGGAACACCGAGGACGCCACCGGCCGGAAGGCCACCGCCTTCGGCGACGCGCCGAAGGTCGCCGCCGACCACGCGCTGGGCCGCGACGTCGCCTCCTTCGACGGCACCAACGCGATCGGCTACGACTTCGCCGACGGCTACGACAAGACCTCGACGGCGCTCACCATGGAGTGCACCATCCGCTTCGACGCCCCGTTGCCCGAGGGCAGCGACGAGGGCTCCGGCAACCTCTGCGGCGCCAAGGACGCCGGCGGCTACTCGCTGACCGCCTACGGCAAGACCCTCAAGATGATGGTCAACGTCGACGGGAAGTACTACGGCGCCGGCGTCGACATCGAGCAGGGCGTCTGGTACCACGCGGTCGGCGTGTGGGACGGCGACACCGTCTCCCTCTACCTCAACGGCAAGAAGGTCGCCGAGTCCCCCGCCGAGGGCAAGGCCATCACGGCGCCCAAGGACTCCGCCCGCCAGTTCTTCGTCGGCGCCGACACCAACTCGACCGGGAAGCCGCAGTTCAACGCCACCGGCTCGGTCGCGAGCGCCGCCGTCTACTCGAAGGCCCTGAGCGACGACCAGGTCACCGCGCGCTATGCGGACACCTTCACCCACCGCACCGAGGACCAGGCCGGCTTCTCCCTCTCCAGCCCCGCTCCCGGCAAGCAGCTCACCCGTCCCACCACCCTCCAGGGCACCGTCGAGAACGAGGACCTCCTCGCCGGCGACCTCACCCTGAAGCTCGACGGGAAGCCGATCGCCCTCGGCGACGAGATCGGCCCCGGCCTCAAGGCCGGCACCCACACCATCAGCTACTCGGGGAAGGACGCCCTGGGGACGGCCGTGAAGGGCTCGACGGCCTTCACCAGCACCACCATCCCCACGGCGGGCGGCACCACCCAGTCCAGCGGCAGCGGCCAGGCGACGCTCACCGCCCGCGCCACCAGCCCCAGCGGCGCCTCCCTGCGCACCACCTTCCTGCGGGGCGACGTCGCGCAGTCGAAGAACTCCCGCACGGGCACGATCCCCGCCTCCGCCTTCGACGAGAAGGAGGGCGTGGACGGCGACGTGAAGCTCTCCGACGCGAAGGCGACGAAGGACGAGCTGGCCCCGTCGGACGGCACCACCCTGCAGACCGAGAAGACCGATCAGATCCCCGCGCTCTCCACCGAGATCCCCTTCTCCGAGGAGGGCCAGAGCCTCGTCTGGCGCGGTGAGGTCGACCCCGAGCGGGCCGTGCAGCTGCTCGCCCTGAACACCGAGACCGGGCGCTACGAGGTGCTCGACTCCGCGCGCGGCTCCTCCGACGGCCAGGTCGAGCTCGACGGCAGCGCCGCGAAGGCCAACGACGACCACGGCACCATCAAGACGCTGGTCCTGGGCACGGATCCCTTCGCCGACGATCTCGACAAGCCGGTCGACGACTCCTTCGAGGACCCCGACGACTACGACTTCTCGCTGATGCACATCACCGACACCCAGTACCTCTCCCAGGGCGCGACCGCCCGGCCCACCGCGGCCGAGCGCACCGAGTGGGCCGACGCCTACGAGGACTCCTACCGCTGGCTCGCCGAGCACGGCAAGGAGCGCAAGGTCGCCTTCGTCGCCCACACCGGGGACGTCGTGGAGTCCTGGAACTCCGGCGCGACCGACCGCTCCGTGCCGGAGAAGGAGATGCAGTTCGCCGACGGCGCCCAGAAGATCCTCGAGGACACCGGCATCCCCAACGCCGCCATCCCCGGGAACCACGACAACCTGGGCGGGGAGGACGACACCCTGTTCAACGAGACCTTCGGCCCCGAGCGCTACGAGGCGCAGGCGCAGAAGGAGTCCTGGAAGGCAGAGGGCGCGGAGTACCACCCGTGGAAGGAGGGCGACAACTCCAACTCGTACAACCTGTTCAGCGCGGGCGGCGAGGACTTCGTGACCGTCAACCTCGGCTACTCCGTGACGAAGGAGGAGGCCGACTGGGCCGCCGGGATCCTCGCGAAGTACCCGACCCGCAACGGCATCGTCCTCACCCACGCCTACCTCAAGCCCTCGTCCTCGCCCGACGGCCGCGGGGGCCCGTTCTCGGCCGACGGCCAGCTCATCTACGACCGGGTCCTCTCCAAGAGCCCGAACGCGGACCTGGTGCTCTCGGGCCACGAGCACGGCGTGAACATCAGCGTGCGCAAGGACGTGGGCCAGAAGGGCAACGACGTCACCGAGCTGCTGGCCGACTACCAGTTCTACGAGGTCGGCTCCGACGAGCTGGGCCTCACCGAGGAGGGCGGCTACGGCAAGGACACGGGCCTGCGCTTCGGCGCCAGCTTCTTCCGCCTCCTCCAGTTCGACCTCGACAAGGGCGAGGTCAGCGTCGACACCTACTCCCCGCACCTCGACAACTTCGGGGCCCACGAGTACGACACCAAGGGGCGGTACGACGGCCGTGAGGACGACTTCCGCGTCCCCGTCCAGTTCGACGGCCGCACCACCGCGTTCACGACCGACGCGATGATGGGCCTGACCCCGACGACGAAGACGATCGATGAGGTCACGCACGAGTCTGGCGAGGACGCGAAGGTCACCTGGAAGGGCCTGAAGGACGGGAAGGCCTACGGCTGGTTCGCCGTGACCCGCGACGTGTCGCGGGCGGCGGATCCCGAGGCCGACCGTCGCACCGTGCTCAAGCACGGCGGCGGCTCGGGCTCCGGCTCGGGCGACCTCACCGAGGGCATCGTCCAGCACGGCGTGTTCACCGGCACCGGCGGGTCGCAGCACGACGACGGCAACCGCCCCGGGAAGGGCCACGACAAGGGCCACGACAAGGGCCACGGGAAGGGCAAGGGCCACGGCAAGGGCAAGGGCGGTTCCGGCCACGGCAAGGGCCACGGCCGCAGCTGATCACCTGTAGGCCCCGCCGACCACGGCGCCCCGAGGACCAGGTCCTCGGGGCGCCGTGGTGTTCAGGTTCGAAGTATTCAGCCCGGGCGGGGTGGGCCCCGGCCAGGGCTCACTGCCTTCGGTCAGTCCTGGACGGGCACGAGCTCGACGCGGCCGTCCTCGAACTCCTGCATCTTGCCGCACTTCACGCAGGCCAGCGCGATCGCCTCGGGGCTGAAGGCCGCGAAGCCGAACAGCTCGGAGGTGCCGGAGTTCAGCAGCACGCGCCTCGAGCGGAACTGGTTGCCCTCGCAGTGCCCGCACACGATCTGCGTGCCTGCGGCGCCCGCGATGAAGATCTCGTCCTTCTTGGCCATCGGTGCCCCCTCGGATCGATCAGTTCTGCCTCTCACCCTGCCATGACCCGGCGGCCCCCTGCAGCAGCTCGGCGGACGTCGTCAGCCGGACCTGCGGCGCATACAGACCCATGACCTGCAGGGTCGTCGTGGCGTTCTCGCCCGTCGAGGCGGCGCAGGCGTCGGTCACCACGCGCACGCGCGCCCCGGCGTCGGCCGCGGCGAGGGCGGTGGAGAGCACGCAGCAGTCGGTCGAGACACCGGTCAGCAGGAGGTCGGGGTGCGGCCCGACGACCCCCTCGAGCCCGGCGCCCCACTTGCCGAACGTGGGCTCGTCGACGGTCGGATGCGCGGTGAGACCGTGGGCGGCCCCGACGAGATCGAAGAGCGGATCCTCCGGGACGACGTCGGCGAAGGGCCAGGCGGCGAAGTAGTCGGCCCAGGAACCCGAGCGGTCGGCCGTCGGCAGCCAGCGGGTCACGACCGTGCGCTCGGGGCCCACGTGCGCCGCGAGGAGCGCGATGCGCTCCATCGCCTGGTCGAAGAACGGCGAGGACCACTTCGAGGACGGGTCGGCGAAGATCCGCTGCGGATCGACGACCACGAGCCAGGGGGAGGGGGAGGACACGGGGTCGTCGGGGTGCGGACGCGCAGGCTGCGAGGTCATGGGACTCCTTCGTCGTGAGGCGGACGGCGCGCGGGATGCCGATGACCGCGCCGAGCGGAGCCCCAGACTATGACCCGCAGCCCCTGCCGCGCCGCCCGGTTGCCCGGGTCTCGGAGTCACCCGAGCGCTTCGCACCTCACCGCCCGCGGCGCGTGAGCCCGACCTCCTGCTGGCGGATCCGCGGGCGGCGGAACACCATCGCGACCGCGAAGGACAGCACGAGCGCGAGCAGCACGCCCAGGTTCGAGTACGCCCACGGGCCGTCCCAGTAGGCGCCGTCGGGCGCATCGATGAAGGTGCCCAGGCCCAGCGGCTCGAGCAGGTAGCCCTGCCAGTCGTTGTACGAGGCGTCGGAGTACTGGTTGACCACGAGGCCCCAGCCCAGCGCCGAGGTGACCACGAGGGTCGCGATCGAGGTCCAGTCCACGGCCCCGTAGCGCCCGCGGGCGTCGAACAGCGAGGTCTCGTCGTAGTCGGTGCGGCGGGTGAGCACGTCGGCGATGAGGATGCCGGCCCATGAGGCGATCGGCACGCCGAGCGTGACCAGGAAGCTCTGGAAGGGGCCGATGAAGCTGCCCGCGAAGAACACCACCCAGATGGTGCCCGCGGTGAGGATGGCGCCGTCGACGAACGCGGCCGCCGGTCGGGGGATGCGGATGCCCAGGCTCAGCAGCGTCAGGCCCGAGGAGTAGATGCCGTTGACCGCGCCGGAGACGAGGGTCAGCACGGCGACGATCCAGAAGGGGATGAGCGCCCACAGCGGCAGCAGGGTCACGAGCGTCCCCACCGGGTCGTCGCCGATCTTCGCCATCACGTCGGCGTCGGAGCCGGCCAGCAGCAGACCGAACACCACGAGGATCACGGGGGCGGCCGAGCCGCCGATCGTGTTCCAGGCGATGATCGCGCCGTCGGACGTGGCGCGGCGCTGGTAGCGGGACCAGTCGGCCGCGATGTTGATCCAGCCCAGACCGAAGCCGGTCATCACCATCACCAGCGCGCCGATCATCTTCTGCACGTTCCCGCCCGGGGCCGCCATCACCGCGGAGAGGTCGATGTGGGGGATCGTGAGGATCATGAACAGGATCGTCATCGCGCCTGTCGCCCAGGTCAGCACCGACTGGATCCGCATGATCGTGTGATAGCCCAGCACCGAGGCGGTCACGATGATCGCCGCGATCGCGAGGGTGGCGATGACCAGCACCGTCGTCCCGGAGGCGAGGCCCAGGGCCTGGAACACGGTCGCGGTGGCGAGCACGGCGGAGATCGCGAGCGAGGTCTCCCAGCCGATCGAGGTGAGCCACGAGATGATCCCCGGCAGCTTCTGACCGTGCACGCCGAAGGCGGCGCGGGAGAGCACCATCGTCGGTGCGCTGCCGCGCTTGCCCGCGATCGCGATCAGGCCGCACAGGGCGAAGCTGACGACGATCCCGATCACGGCGACGACGACCGCCTGCCAGAAGGAGATACCGAATCCCAGCACGTAGGCGCCGTAGCTCATGCCGAACACCGACACGTTCGCGGCGAACCACGGCCAGAACAGCTGGTGGGGCTTCGCGGTCCGCTCGGACTCGGCGATGATCTCGATGCCGGTGGTCTCGACCAGCGGGGAGCCGGCGGGGCCGGCGGGGCCGACGGGGCCGACGGAGGAGTCGGACGGGCCGACGGGGCGGGGATCTGCGGACGACATCGTCGCCTCCGGGGTGTGTGGTCACGCGGGCGGACCGCGCTGCAGGGACGGGGTGCATGCCATGCGCCCCGGCCGACGCGCGGGCCGACCAGGGGACAGGGGGAGATCCATCATCCCACCCGGGAGGGCGCATGAGAGATTGCAGGCAATCGACGGGACACCCGGGACCGCAGGCGGTCAGTCGTCCTATCGTGGAAAGCCGTGCGCCCCTCTCTCCTCGATCCCCGGTCCCTCAGCGGGCATGTGTCCTCGACCGCCCGCAGCATGGTGACGCTCGGCCCGGGCAGGGCCGACCTCGCGCCCGCCGTGAGGATCGCGGTCTCGCTCGCGGCGCCGCTCGTGATCCTGCTGCTGAGCGGTCACATCCAGTGGGCGATGTTCGCCTCCTTCGGCGGGTTCACCTCCATTTATGCGCGGTACGTGCCGACCGCGATCCGCGTGAGCCACCACGTGCGCGTGGGCGTCCTGCTGACGATCTGCGTGGGCATCGGCGCCCTGCTCTCCCAGCTCGCGGCCGCCGACGTGCTCGGCCACGGGATGCATCTCGCCCTGACCACGGTGGCCGGGGCTCTCGCCGCCGCGATCGGCTCGGTGCTCGTGATGAGCAAGGGTCTGCGTCCGACGGGGGCCGTGTTCCCCGTCTTCGCGGTCACCGCGGTCTCCAGCGCCCCGTCGGTCGCCCCGTGGTGGCTCGCCCTCCTGATCGCCGGCGTCTCGGCCGGATGGTGCGTGCTGCTGGGCTTCCTGGCTCGCTGGACGGGCGAGGCGAACGTCGACGCCGCAGCCCCGGACACCTCGGGCATCACGGGCAGGATGCGCCGCCAGGAGTTCGCCCGCTACGGCTTCGCCGCGCTGGTCAGCGGCATCATCGCGTCCCTCACGGGGATCCCGTCCCCGTACTGGGCGCAGGTCGCGGCCGTCGTCCCCCTCTCGGCGCCCGGTCGGCGCCTGCAGGTGGAGCGCGGGCTGCACAGGATCGTCGGGACGGCCCTGGGCGTGGGGGTGACGGCGTTCCTGCTCTCGTTCCCCAGCCAGCCGTGGCAGCTGCTGGTGTGGGTCATCCTCATGCAGTTCCTCGCCGAGCTGTTCGTGCTGCGCAACTACTCGCTGGCGCTCGTGTTCATCACGCCGCTCGCGCTGCTGATGGTGCAGCTGGCGAGCCCCCGGCCCGTAGGATCGCTGCTCGCCGCGCGCGTCTCGGAGTCGGCGATCGGCGCCGTCGTGGGCATCGGCACGGTGCTGCTGGCCGTCGCCCTCGAGTGCCGGCGGGCCCGGCGCGTCGGCGCGGCCTGACGGACGCCGCGGGCGGCGCCGCCGGCGGCCTCGACGACAGGAAACAGACGGGGGAGGCGTTCCGGTCAGCGCCCGGCAGGCTCTGCATAGGGTGTTGCTCGTGACCGCCACGACCGCCGAGACCACCCTGCTGGCCGCCCTCGACCGCACGTACCGCGGGCGCCCGGCGAAGCCGTCGATCTATCGTCGCCTGCACGAGATGCTCGATCCCGAGGAGACGGTCCACTGCGTCGCCGACGGGTACCGCGACTACACGAGCGAGCATCTGCTGCTGCTCACGGATCATCGGGTGCTGCTGGTCAAGGCGCCGATCCCGGGGCGCTGGAAGGCGATGCGCGACGTGCCGGCGACGGCGGTGCTGGGAGGGCGTCAGGTCACAGGGACGCTCACGGCGGCGTCCGTGGAGATCGGGGTGCGGGGGCAGAAGCCCGTGACGATGAAGATCGGCAGCCATGAGGCTGCGGCCGAGCTGCTGCGCACCCTCGAGGCGCTGCGTGCCGACGCCGCCCCGGGAGGCCTCTCGGAGGGGAACGGCGCCCCGCCGGAGACCGACGAGGGCGCCACGGCCGCGTCCGTCCCCTCCGAGGTGCAGGGGCTGCTCGCGCGGGGCGAGCGGGTGCACAGCGTCTTCGAGGGCTGGTCGACGTGGTCGAGCGAGCACCAGCTGCTCCTGCTCACCGACCACCGAGTGCTGCTCGCGGGCGAGCAGACGCCGGGCAGCTGGAGCACCCAGCGGGAGGCCGCGGCGCCGTCGGTCACCGGCGTGCGCAGCGCGGGAGGGACGGCTCTGAAGGCGGCCTCGGTCACGGTCGAGGTGCGGGACCAGAAGCCGATCAGCCTCGGCAAGGGGTCGGCGGAGCCGGCGCAGGCCCTCGTGCAGACGCTCGAGGGCCTGCTGCGCCAGGGGCGCGGGCCGACACTGCGCTGACCGCTCGGCACGGGAAGCCGATGCGGCCCGCGCTACGGTGACCCCGTGAGCTTCGCCGACCCGACGCGTGCCGAGCAGACGTTCTTCGCCGTCATGCAGCGCAATGACGAACCGCGCGACGTGTGGGACCTGAACCTCCCGGAGAAGATCCTCGCTCCGGACGAGACCGTGATCGACGTGAAGGTCGGGGACACGACCTCCGATACGAACCCCCTGCTGATCGCCACCGACAGGAGGGTGCTCCTCGCGAAGGAGGGCGCCATCAGGTCGTGGAGAGTCCTCAAGCAGGCGCCGGCGGCGGAGGTCGTCGGCGTCGATTACAAGCCCGCCCTGTTGTCGGGGAAGCTGCGCGTGCACCTGCGCGACGGGTCCGCCATCACGCTGACGACCGCCACGAAGGGCCATGCGGAGCGCTTCGTCGCGACCATGCGGGGCCTGCTGGAGGGCGCTCAGCGCCCTCGGCGCTGACGCTCGAGAGAGGCGCTTTCCGGCCCGGTCCCGGACTCAGTCCTGAGAGGCTTCCGGGGCGTCGTCCTCCTCGTCATCGTCCGGAGGGACGGGGACGAGAGACTGCAGGATCGAGAGAAGCGACTCCGGGGAGACATCGGAGATCTCGCGGTCGATCGGGTCGGAGACCTCCCTGATCGGGCCGTTGTCGATGATGCGCAGGCGACCGGGGTGCGCGATGAGCGTCGCCTGGGTGCCCCCGCCCTCGACGACCGAGGTGAGGATCGAGATCGCACGGGAGCCCTCGACCGCCGCGTCGACGTCCTGACCGGGGACGCGCAGGGTCGAGACGTCGCCGTCGTCCGAGGCGTCGTCGAAGGGATCGACGAATCGTCCCAGGCGGGACGCGACGGCGCTGGGCTCGGGAACCGAGAAGTGATGGAAGCCGTCGATGGTCACGTACTCCTCGAGGACGCCGCCTCCTGGGAAGCAGTAGATGGCGAGCGTCGTCGTGCCCCCGGCGAGCGTGCGGACGACATCGACCAGTCCCAGGGACGTGCGTCGCAGGGCGAGGACACCGGCCAGTCGCCGATCGAGCTGGAACGGACGGCGCGCGGACTCCGCGTTCCCGACGACGACGTCTCCCTCGGGCTGCGCGCCGTCGTCGGCGGGAGTGAGCAGACGCCGAGCGGCGAGCGAGCGAACGGCCGCGGCCGCCGAAGCGTCGGCGTCGACCTCCGGCTGGGACAGGTACGGGCTGCCCAGGAGATCCAGCGCGGAGGGGCCGCCGAGACCGAGGAGCTCCTCATCGGTGAGGACGAGCAGCTCGTCAGGATCGTCCGTCGCGGTGGCGAGCACCTCGAGGGCCCCGAGCATGTCGCGCTCGGTGATCGCGGGCTCGGAGACGTTCTCGTCGGATACGGGCTGTGCGCTCATGGGAGCTCCTGTCGGGAAGGTGGTGGACAGTGACTGTGCTGGTGGCGGGGTCAGCCGAACACGCCGTGCCACGCGCCGGAGACGCCGTCGGCGATGGCGCCGCCGACATCGGATGCCGTGTCACCCACGGCGTCCACCACGTGCGACGTCGTGTCGGAGACGGCGTCCCACGCCTTGCCTGCGCCTGCGGCGATGTCATCGCCCCATTCGTCGTAGACGAACTTCCCGAGGTCCGCGATCGCAGCGCCCCCGGAGATCACCGCGCCGGCCGCCGCGAGAGGTCCGCCGACGACGGCCCCGACTCCGGTTGCCGAGAGCGCGCCTCCGGCGAGCATGAGACCGCCGCCGAGCGCCGACGCACCTCCTGTCACGGCATGGAAGGTATCGCCCTTGTTGATGCTGTCGATCATCTGCCAGCCGCCGGTGAGCACGTCGATCCCCGGCAGCGCTTTGCCGAGGAAAGGCGCCGCTTTCGTGAGGAACCCGGCCTTGCTCGCGAGTTTATCGGCCCAGCCGAAGAAGTTCTTGGTGCCGATTCCGGTGGGAACGCCGAAATGTCCTGCGATCTTCTGGGCGAGGGTCCCGTACTCCTTGGCGCTGCTGAAGACCTTGTCCGTGACCTCGGCTCCGTACGGGATCGTCCCCATGAGCTTGAGCAGCGGATCGTCGACCGCATCGATCCCCTTCCGGAAACGGTTCGCGATCTCCAGAAGGTCCCAGGCCTTCTTCCCCTTCGAGAACGCCCCCTGGAGCTTGTTGTAGAGGTCCTTGCCCGTCCACACGCCGTCCCAGAACGAGGAGGAATCCTCTCCGGGCGACTTCCCGTCGCCGCTTCCCCCGTCGCCGCCTGCGGCGCCCTCGGACTCCGATGTCCGGTCCTGCTCGTCGGCCTGATTCCCGAGGTCCTCGCTCTTCTTCCGCAGCCGTTCTGCGACGTCGCGGAACGAGCCGCTGACATCGCCCGACCACGTGGAGCGGAATGCCTCGCCGTCGGGGCCTCGCCACGCGGAATCGTCCATGACAAGTGGGTTCAGCTTCGCGTGCAGTTCTTCGAGAGAGGCTGCGCGATCACTCATCAGGCGCGAGTACTCGCGCAGCTGCTCGGTGTCGGCTCCGTAGAACCCGCTCATCATCGTCCCCTCGTCGCCGTCTCAGGAGCGACAGTAGGGCACGGCAGACAACGCGGCCATGGGGAGAAGTCCCCATGGCCGCAGGCGCATCGGTCCCTCCCCTCGCGCTACGGTGGCCCCGTGAGCTTCGCCGACCCGACGCATGCCGAGCGGACCTTCTTCGCCGTTCTGAACAGGAACGATGAGGCGAAGAACGCGCTCACCGTCGACCTGCCGGAGCGGGTTCTCGATCCGGAGGAGACCGTCCTCGACACGAAGGTCGGCGACATCCAGAACGACACCACCCCGATCCTCCTGGCGACCGACCGACGCGTCGTGCTCACACGCCGACGTGCGTTCGGCTCGTGGAAGATCCTCAAGCAGGCGCCGGCGGCGGAGGTCGTCGACGTCGACTTCAAGCCCACCCTGCTGTCCGGGAAGCTGCGCGTGCACCTGCGCGACGGTACGAAGATCGTGCTGACGACGCGGACGAAGGACCACGCGCAGCGGTTCGTCTCCACGATGCACGGGCTGCTCGGGCACTGAGAGCGCCGCACTCCGCCCCGCCACCGACGGAGGGCCCGGCGCCTCCCTCAGAGCCTGCGCACGACCTCGAAGGTCTCGCACACCACCTCGGTGTCGTCGTCGATCTTGATCCGGGGCTCGCCGAGCCCCGCGATGAACTCGACCGAGCCCCAGAACTCCTCGTGGCCCTCGCGCCAGGCCGCGGCGTCGGGATGCCCCTCGCCCTCGGCGCGCGCGTGGCCGTCGGTGACGTCGGCCAGCCGCACCACCTGCACGTCGGTCGTGCGGATCACCGCGACGGGGCGCTCGTCGGAATCGACCACCGCCTCCTCGGTCCCGACGACGGGCAGGGCCGCGCCCTCGCGCACGTACTCCTCCCGCAGCGAGGCGGTCGCGGTCTTCGCACCGGACAGGATCGCCCCGACCAGCTGGTCCCTCAGGGGGCCCGGGAAGGCGAACTCGGCGAGGGGGAGCGCGGCATCGTCCGCCGCGTCGTGCGCGTCCATCAGAACCAGTCCGTCCCGCGCAGCCTCCGCGGCCGCGCATCGGGGTCGTCGGCGATCTTGTAGACGAGCCGGCCCAGCGGCAGCTCCCGTGCGGGGATCGGCGCCTGCACGTACCGGCGCAGGCGCCCCGCCGGACGCGGTCCCTGCTTCCCGCCGTCGTGCCAGGCGTCGAGCCGTGCGGCGCTCTCCTCGAACGCCCGCACCATGGCGTCCGGGTCCACGAGATCGGCGTCGTCCCCGTCGGCCCGATCCAAGTGCTCGCGCGCGAGCTCGAGACGGACCTCGCGGGGGAGGACCCGGGCGAGATCGTCATCGGAGCGCAGGCGCGTGGGCTCGCGCGGATCCTCACGCTGGTCCACGAGCGCGCACGCGATCTCGGTGTCGTAGGTCCAGGAGCGCAGGTTCACGTTGTCCGAGCCCACGGTCATCCAGACGTCGTCCACGAGGCACACCTTGGAGTGCACGTACACCGGCGTGCCTTCGTGGTTCTCGATCCCGAACACGTGCACGCGCTCGCCGCCCGCCTCGTGCAGCAGGTCCAGGGCGGCGTTCCGCGAGCTCATGGCGCTCGCGTTCGCGATCGTCGTGTCCGCGGTGGTGAAGGTCGACAGGACGATCACCAGGTGGGTGCCGGGGTGCTGGCGCAGCGCGTCGGCGAAGCACGAGAGCACCTCGGGCGACCAGATGTACTGGTCCTCGAGGTAGATGATCCGCTCGGCGCGCGGGACCGCCTTCACGTAGGCGCGGGCGATGCTCCGCTCGCCCGAGGGCGCGAAGGGGAAGCGGGGGCGCTTGTGCGGGTAGGTGCGCAGCACCTGCACGTCGACCGTGCCCGAGGGGTCCGGATCGGGCTCCTGCAGCGGGAGCGGCTCGGCGTGCTGGTCGTCGCGGTGGATGCGCGCCTGGATCCGTGAGAGCGGGTCCAGGGAGGGCGGTGTCGGATCCTCCCAGCGCTCCCGGAAGGTCGCCTCGAGGTCGCCGACGGCGGGGCCGCCCACCTCGACCATGAGGTCGTGCCACGTGGGGGTCCCGCCCCAGATCGCGCCCATCGAGACGGTCTGGGGATCGCCCAGGTGCCGGGCGTCGTCGCGGCGGGTGTGGCACAGGTCGATGCCCCCGCAGAATCCCGCGTCCCGCTCGGGATGCCCGGGGTGGCGCAGCACCAGGAACTTCTGGTGCTGGGAGCCCAGCGGCAGCACGCGCTGGTCGAGGATGACCTCGCCGCCGGCCGCCCGCACCGTGTCCGCGAGGCTGCGGTTCTCCTCCTCGGAGTAGTGGATGGAGTCCAGGTGCGAGCGCCAGAACAGCGCCTTGACGATGACGCCGCGGCGGGCGGCGTCGGCGATCAGCTCGACGATCGTGAGCTCGTCCTCGCCGACCCTCTCGTCCGGATCGCCGCGCCAGTCGGTGAACAGCAGCAGGTCGCCCGGTCCCTGGGCGGTGATCAGCTCCCGCAGGCGCGCGAAGTAGTCGGCGCCGTGCACATGCACGGGCCGTGTTGCCGCTGGTCAGCGCCCGTCCCTCGTGCCGGTGGTCGAGGCGCGTGAAGGTGTTGCCGCGCTCGATCGTCGAGAGGAACCAGTCGTCGGTGCTCATCCGTCCATCACACACCATCGCGCTGTGCGCGCGGGGCTAGGCTGGGACGGGCCCTCGGGCCCGCCATTCCGTCACTCCGCAACCGATGAAGGGCGAGCGCTCATGACGGCATCCGCGTCGCGCCGCGGCACCGGCAGCATCCCCGCGAGCACCGCACTGCTGACCGACATGTACGAGTACACGATGCTCTCGGCCATGGTCGAGGACGGCAGCGTCCACCACGAGGCCGTCTTCGAGGCCTTCGCCCGTCGCCTCCCCGAGGGCCGACGCTTCGGCCTGTTCGCGGGCCTCGGCCGCCTGCTGCCTCTCCTGACGGACTTCGCGCCCGACGCGGAGGACCTCGCCTACCTGCGCGAGGTCGGCGCGATCACGGAGGCGACGGAGGAGTACCTGCGCGACTGGAGCTTCTCCGGCACCATCACCGCCCTGCCCGAAGGCAGCCTGTACTGGCCGCACACGCCGCTGCTCACCGTGCACGGCACCCTCGGCGAGTGCCTGCTGCTGGAGACGCTGGTGCTCTCGGTGCTGAACTTCGACTCCGCGATCGCCTCCGCCGCGGCGCGCATGGTGATCGCCGCGGGGGACCGCCCCCTCATCGAGATGGGCTCGCGCCGCGTCCACGAGGAGGCGGCTGTGGCCGCCGCCCGGGCCGCCTGGATCGCGGGCTTCGCGACCACCTCGAACCTCGAGGCCGGCAGGCGCTTCGGCGTCCCCGTCGCGGGCACCGCCGCCCATGCCGCGACGCTCGCCCGGCCCACGGAGCGCGACGCCTTCGCGGCCCAGATCGCGACCTACGGACCGGGCACCACGCTGCTCGTGGACACCTACGACATCCCCGCGGGCATCCGCACCGCGGTCGAGGTCGCCGGTACCGGGCTCGGCGCCGTGCGCATCGACTCCGGGGACCTGATGACCGTCGCCCCCGCCGCCCGCGCCCAGCTCGACGCGCTCGGCGCGACGAGCACCCGCATCACCGTGACCAGCGATCTCGACGAGTACGCGCTCGTCCACCTCGCCGGCGCCCCGATCGACGGCTACGGCGTGGGCACGCGGGTCGCGACGGGCTCGGACCATCCGACGGCGGGCATGGTGTACAAGCTCGTCGCCGTGGGCGACGGCCCCGGCACGCCGCTGCGCAGCGTCCAGAAGCTCTCGGCCGACAAGGGCTCGACCGGCGGCGCGAAGACCGTCTCCCGCTTCCCGGACGGCCGTGAGGTCTGGACCCTCGACGGCTCGGTGCCGGAGGGCGCGAGCCCCGTGCACGTCGACGTGATCCGCGACGGCGTCCCGCAGCGCGTCGCGAGCGCCGAGGAGGCGCGCGAGGTCGCCGCCGCGAGCCTCGCGAGCCTGCCCGCGCGCGCCCGCGAGATCAGCGAGGGCCAGGCCTTCCGCGCCAGCGAGCAGTGGGACGAGGCGGGGTCGGGCGACGCGGGGGAGACGATCGATGGGGGAGAGACGGCCGACGCAGAAGAATCGCCGCGCGGCGGAGGGACCGCCGACGCACCTCGCACCCTCGTCGTCGTCGATGTGCAGAACGACTTCTGCGAGGGCGGCGCCCTCGGCGTGACCGGCGGGAACGCCGTCGCCGAGCGCATCGCCGCCCACCTCTCCGAGCGCGCCGGCGACTACCGCCGCGTGGTCTTCTCCCGCGACTGGCACCTCGCCGAGGGCGACAACGGCGGCCACTTCGCCCTCCCGCCCTCCGCGCCCGACTTCGTGGACACCTGGCCCGTCCACTGCGTGCAGGGCACCCGCGGCGCCGAGTACCACCCGGCGATCCTGGGGGCCCTCGAACGGCTCATCGGCAGCGGCGCCGAGGTCGTCCACGTGGTGAAGGGCGAGGGGACCCCCGACTACAGCCTCGCCCAGGGCCGCGTGGCAGGCGTCGACGGCGGCGCCCCCGCCGGCGGCACCGACCTGCCCTCCCTGCTCACGGGAGATGTCGACGTCACCGGCCTGGCCTTCGACTACTGCGTCGCCGCGAGCGCCCGCGACATCGCCGCCCTGCCCGGCGCGGGCACCGTCCGGGTCCTCGGGGACCTCACCGCCGCCGTGCATCCCGAGGCCGATGCGGAGACCGTGCAGCACCTGACGGAGGCGGGGATCCGGACGGTCTCGCCCGCACCCTCCGCCGCCCCGACCGACTCCCGGAAGGACGCCTGAGATGCCCGGCAACACCGCTCCCGCCGGCTACGACGCCAGCAAGCACCCGCCCTTCGCGGTGACGGTCGACCTCGCCGTGTTCACCATCCGCTCGGGCGCCCTCAGCGTGCTGCTCGTGCGGCGCGGCGCCGACCCGTACGAGGGCAGCTGGGCGCTGCCCGGCGGCTTCATCGAGCCCGACGAGGACGCCGCGACCGCGGCCGCGCGCGAGCTCGTCGAGGAGACCGGCATGGACACCGCCGGCTACCACCTCGAGCAGCTGCGCACCTACTCGGCGCCCGACCGCGACCCGCGGATGCGCGTGGTCTCCGTCGCCCACCTGGCCTTCGCCCCCGACCTGCCGGATCCCACGGCGGGCGACGATGCGGCGTTCGCGCGCTGGTGGGGCGTCGAGGAGATCCTCGAGGACCCCGACGCCCCGCAGCTCGCCTTCGACCACCGCGAGATCCTCACCGATGCCCTCGAGCGCGTCCGTGCGAAGGTCGAGTACACGACCCTGGCCACGCAGTTCCTCTCCGAGCCCTTCACGCTCGCCGAGCTGCGCAGCGTCTACGGCGCCGTCTGGGGAGCCCTCCCGGACCGCGGCACCTTCATCCGCAAGGTGCTCTCGACCGACGGGTTCGTGGTGCCCGACGAGCGCTCCGTCGACGGCACGCCCACCGGCAGCCCGCACCCCGCGCTCTACACGCGCGGCGAGGCCACGGCCCTGCAGCCGGCCCTCCTGCGCCCCCGCGCGGGAGACGAGGTCTGGGAGGGCTTCGGCGAGGTCTGAGGCCGAAGCCCCTCAGCCCACCAGCGCGTCGATCTGGTCGATCGACTCGCGCGAGCCCTCCTCGACGCCCATGTCGATGACCTGCTGCAGGCCCTCGCGCGTGGGGTGGATCGAGACGTAGACGGCGCGGGTGCCGCCGTCCGCGGCCTCGAAGGTGGCGGTGTTCTCGGCGACCGGGAGGTCGGTGTTCACGGCGAAGCCGTTCTCGGCGTCCGCGAAGCCGTCGCGGTAGCGGAAGAAGCGGGGCTCGTCGACCTCGAGGATCTCCCAGAAGCCGCCGAGCTTCTCGCCCTCGGGGCTCGTCATGTAGTAGTTCATGCGGCCGCCGGGCGTGAGGTCGTGGTCGACGAAGGTCGCGGGGTAGGCGGGAGGGCCCCAGATCCTCTCGAGCTGGCGCGGGTCGGCGTAGATCTGCCAGATGCGCTCGACGGGTGCGTCGAACTGCGCGGTGATGGTGATGGTCAGGGCGTCGAGGTCAGTGGTGATGTCGGTGACCGGCATGGTGGTCCTCCTGGTCGGGGCCGTCGGCGAGCAGGTCGTCGATGCGGCTGATGCGGTCGCGCCAGATCTCCTCGAGATCGCGCAGCAGGGCGGCGGCCGATCCGACCGCCGCGACGTCGCCCCGGGCGAGGGATTCCCGCCCCTGGCGGCGCCTGGTCACGAGCCCCGCGCGCTCCAGCACGGCCACGTGCTTCTGGACCGCGGTGAGGCTCATGTCGTACTTCGGCGCGAGCGCCGACACCGACTTCTCGCCGACCAGCACGCGCCGCAGGATGTCCCGCCGCGTGCGATCGGAGAGCGCATGGAACAGCGCATCCGCGCGGTCCTCGTCGATGTCGAGCACACGCACAACCTACAACCGGATGGTTGCGGGTTGTCAAGGGGTGCGAGTTCACGCGGAACCGCTTGCCTGTTGACCGAACGGTCAATAGGGTGACCGCATGGTCGCATCGCCCCGCCTCCCGCTCGCCTCGACCCTCGCCGCCGTCTACCTCGTGCTCGTGGTCGTGACGATCCCGGCGCTCGTCGTCCTCACGGTCCTCGCCCCGCACCTCGCACCGGTCGAAGCCTGGATCCATGCCGTGATCGTCCTGCTGCTGGGGGTGCTGCTCCCGCTGCGGCTGCGCCGGGCCGCGACCGGCTCCCGCTCCGCACTGCGCGCGGCCGGCATCATCGCTGCCGTGCTGCTGCTGGCCAACGTCGTCGAGGCGCTGGTCCCCGGCCTCTTCCCGGCCTGGATGCGCGCGGAGATGATCGTCATCGCGGTGCTCATGGCCGGCGTCGTCACCGGCGTCAGCCTCGAGGCCGCCCGCACGAGCCCCGGCGGACGGGCCGCGTGATGGCGGGCCGCCGGCTCCCGCCCGACGAGCGTCGCGCCCAGATCGTGCAGGCGACCATCGATGCCGTCGCCGCCCGCGGCTTCGCGGCCAGCAGCCTCGAGGTGATCGCCGCCCGGGCGGGCGTCTCCAAGGCGCTCGTCGCCCACTACGCCTCCTCCCGCGACGCGCTCATGGCCGAGGCCGCGCGGACCGCACTCGTCCAGCTGCGCAGTCAGGTCGCGCAGGGTCTCGACGCGGAGGCCGACGCCGTGACCTTCCTGCGCGCGGCGATCAGGGGAGCGGCGCGGCTCGCCCGCACCCACGAGCGCGAGCTCGCGGCCCTCGAGCAGATCGTCGCCGGACTGCGCGACGAGGACGGCGGACCGGTGCTCGGCATCGCGGACATGGAGGAGACCTTCGAAGGGCAGGAGGGCGTCTTCGCCCGAGGACAGCGCGAAGGGGTCATCCGGGCCGGGGCGGATCTGCGCACCCTCGCCCTCGTCTACGAGGGCGCCGTCGAGGCCATGGTCTCCCACCTGCGCGCCCATCCCGAGGCCGACGCCGACGCCTTCGCCGAGGGCGTCGCCGACGTGCTGCTGTCCGGGATCGCGGCGCGGGTCTTGACGCCTCGACGCCCGGGCCCGACGGGTCAGTGCGCGGGCAGCTCGCCCTCGCCGGGCGTGACGCGCAGGTCCGCCTCGTCGATCGCCACGTCGTTGATCGAGGCCTCACGGCGGCTCATGTACCCGAGGTCGTCGAACTCCCAGAGCTCGTTGCCGTAGGAGCGCCACCACCGACCGTCGGCGTCGTGCCATTCGTACTGGAAGCGCACGGCGATGCGGTTGCCCGTGAACGCCCAGAGGTTCTTGCGCAGCCGGTACTCCTGCTCGCGCTCCCACTTGCCGCGCAGGAACTCGATCACCTGCTCGCGGCCGACGAGGAACCGGTCGCGGTTCCGCCACACGGTGTCCTCGGTGTACGCGCCGGCGACGCGCTCGGGGTCGCGGGTGTTCCAGGCGTCCTCGGCGGCCTGGACCTTCGCCCGCGCCGTCTCCTCGGTGAAGGGCGGCAGCGGAGGGCGCGGGGCCGGATCGCTGCTCGTGGGGTCGCTGCTCGTGGGGTGGGTATCGGCGCTCATCGTGCGTCTCCTTCGTCGTCCCACACCGGCGGCGCGGGGTCGTACTCGATGCCGTGCTGCACGTCCCGGGCGCGCTGCGGGGAGACGAGGTGCCCCACCAGGTGCAGCGCCATGTCGATCCCCGCGGAGACCCCGGCCGAGGTGACCACGTCCCCGTCGTCCACCCAGCGCTCGCCCTCGCGCACGTCGATGCTCGGATCGATCTCGCGCAGCAGGTCGACAGACCCCCAGTGGGTGATCGCGGGACGGTCGCGCAGCAGCCCGGCGGCCGCATAGACGAGGGATCCGGTGCACACGCTCGTCATCAGCTCTGCGGTGCCGGCGATCCGGCGCACCCGCTCGAGGTGCGCCGCGTCCTTGAACAGCGCCCGGGTGCCGCGGCCGCCCGGGTGCAGCAGGACGTCCACGCGCTCGAGGTCCTCGAGGGCGGTCGTCGGCGTGATGACCATGCCCTTCGCGGCCGTGATCGCGCCGCCGCCGACGCTCGCGGTGACCACCCGCCAGCCGTCGTCGGGATGGTTCTGCGTCCAGTACGAGAGGACCTCCCACGGGCCCACGGCGTCGAGCTCCTCGACGCCGTCGAACAGGAGGATGGCGAGGGTGCGCGCGGTCATGGCTCGATCCTCGCGCGGGGCGGCCGCGAGCACCAGGGGTCGGGCGCGCCGACCTGCCTGCCGGCGCGTCCGCCGACCCGCTCGCCGCTACTCGCCGACCTCCCCGTCGATCGACTCGCGCAGCAGGTCGGCGTGGCCGTTGTGGCGCGCGTACTCCTCGATCATGTGGGTCATGATCCAGCGCAGGCTCGGGCTGCGCCCGTCGGGGAACCGGCGCCTGGCCGCGATGCCCAGCCCGCCCTCCTCGTACGCCCGGGCGGCGAGCTCGCGGGCCCGCTCGACCGACGCGGTCCACAGCGCGCGCACCTCGTCGGGATCGTCGACGACGGCGGTCTCCCACTCCCACTCGGGCCGGGCCCTCCAGTCGACGGACGCCCAGGGCTCCCGCAGCGGCTCGTCGTGCAGGTCGCGGCTGAACCAGTCGTCCTCGACGTAGGCCAGGTGCTTCATCATCCCCGCGAGCGTCATCGGGCTCGGCGGCAGCGTGCGTGCAAGCTGCGCGGCGTCGAGACCCCGGCACTTCCAGGCGAACGTGGCCCGCTGGTAGTCGAGGAATCCGCACAGGGTCCCCCACTCGTCGGCGTCCAGGGGCGGGTCGAGGCGGCCGTGCTCGTCGAGTTCCGGTGTCATGCTCCGCGAGCCTAGACCCGGGGTCCGACGGCGCTCCGCGCCCGCCCAGGACACGAGCCGGGAGAGGAAGTCAACGTTGACCTTCGCCGCCGCCGTCCTCATAGTTGGTGGGTCTTCGAGAGGCGGGGTGCGTGGACGAACGGACGGGTTCGGCAGGTCATAGCGGTATCGATGCAGGTGGGAGCCGAGAGGACCAGACGGAGGTCGAGCAGCGCGCGGTGGACCGCATGCATGAGCGGCTCGACCGGGAGGTGGAGGAGCGGACGGCCGCGCAGGAGCGGGCCCTCGCGGCCCCCGTCGGCGGCCCGGCGGACGCCTACGCGCGGGACGTCGAGGTGCACCGACTGGCGGAGAGGATCGGGCAGCTGCGGGCGGCCGAGCGTTCGCTGTGCTTCGGGCGCATCGACGGCAGCGGCGAGGCGGGCTCCGCGCCTGAGGACGGTCTGCACATCGGCAGGATCGGCATGCGCACCCCGGACGGCGACACGCTGCTGGTGGACTGGCGGGCCGAGGCCGCGCGCCCCTTCTACGCCGCGACCATGGTCAGCCCGATGGGGCTGCGCAGGCGCCGCCACCTGCGCACGGACGGCCGACGGGTCGTCGGCGTCAGCGACGAGATCCTCGACGGCAGCGCCCCGCTGCCGGGCGACGTGGTCGGCGACGGGCCGCTCACCGCGGCCCTCAGCGGACCCCGCACGGGACGGATGCGCGAGGCCGCCTCCACCCTGCAGTCCGAGCAGGACGACATCGTCCGCTCGCCCCACCGCGGCGTCACCGTGGTCGACGGCGGACCGGGCACGGGCAAGACGATCGTCGCCCTGCACCGCGCCGCCTTCGTGCTCTACGCATGGCCGGCCATCGCCGGGCGCGGCGTCATGGTGTTCGGCCCTAACCGGCGGTTCCTCACGTACATCTCCGACGTGCTGCCCTCGCTCGGGGAGAACGACGTGCACCTGGCGACGCTCCCCGACCTCGTCGGCACGGAGCCCGCGCGCACCGAGCCCGACCGGATCGCGCGGCTCAAGGGCCGCGCCGAGCTCGCGGACGCCCTCGCCGCGCACGTGCGCGGCCATCAGCCCCACGGGGCGCCGCTCGAGCTGCGCACCGCGCACGACACCGTCGTGCTCGACGCCGAGCTCGTCGACGCCGCCCGACGCTCCGCGCTGCAGGGCGCGTCCGGGCACACCGAGGCCCGCGCCCTGTTCCTCGAGGCGATCGTGGACGACCTGGTCAGCGAGCTCGAGGCGCGCACGTCGGGGGAGGACAGCGCTTTCGAGGCGGAGCTCGAGGCCGCCTACGGTCTGAACCTCGACCGTGCGGTCGCGGGAGACCTCACTCGGATGGGCGACGGCGCGCAGGGGACGGGCGCCGATCTCGACATCGACTGGGAGCAGATCCACGAGGACCTGCTCGAGGATCCCGCCATCGACCTCGCCGTAGAGACGGTGTGGCCGCGGCTCGATCCCGCGGACGTGGTGCGCCGGGTCCTCGCCGATCCCGCGGCGCTCGCCCGCGCACTGCCGGAGGCGTCGGCCGAGGACCTCGCGCTGATGGCGGCGCACTCCCGCACCGGCGCGGACGGCCCGACGGGCTGGACCTTCGCCGATCTCGCCCTGCTCGACGAGGCGAGGGCGCTCGTGGACGGCCCGCCCGAGGACGTCGTCGGCCACATCGTCGTCGACGAGGCCCAGCAGCTCTCCCCGATGCAGTGGCGCGCGCTGGTGCGGCGCTGCCCGGAGCGCTCGATGACGGTGGTCGGGGACCTCGCCCAGGCGGGCCCCACCAGCACGATCCGCAGCTGGGACGAGGCGCTCGCCCCCTTCGTCCAGGACCGCTTCGAGCATCGGACCCTGAGCATCAACTACCGCACCACCGCGGAGATCCTCGAGTCGACCCGCGAGCTGCTCGGGCGGATCGCCCCGCAGCAGCGGCTCTCGCGCTCGCTGCGCCACGGCGAGGACCCGGCCCGGGTGGCCTCCTCGCGCGGCGGTCTCCTCGAGGACCTGCGCCGCGTGGTCGACGAGCTCCGTGCGAGCGACCCCGACGGCCTCGTCGGCGTGATCACCACGGCCGACGACGCGGACGCCGCGCAGGACGCTCTCCGCGGCACCGGCGCGAGCGTGATCGCCGCGCCCGAGGCCCGCGGTCTCGAGTTCGACAGCGTGATCGTCGCGGACCCCTCCGCGATCGAGGCGGCCGGGGAGGCGGGAGCACGGGACCTCTACGTGGCGCGCACCCGCGCGACCCACCGACTGGTGACCCTCGAGCCGGGATGGAATGATCCCCAGTCATGACCCTGATCCTCCTGGGCACGGCGATCGCCCTGATCGTCGGCGCCGTCGGCACGCGGCTCTACACGGAGCTCGCCAAGCGCAGGGGGTGGGCCCAGTTCGTGCGCATGGACGGGCCGACGACCCACCTGTCCAAGCGCGGCACCCCGCAGATGGGCGGGATCGCCATCATGGGCGCGACGCTCGCCGGCTACCTGCTCGCGCACCTGGTCACGTGGTCGCCGCCCACGGTCTCCGGCATGCTCGTGCTGTTCCTGATGCTCGGCGTCGGGTTCGTCGGCTTCCTCGACGACAGGACGAAGATCCGCCGGGAGCGCTCCCTCGGGCTGCGATCGTGGCAGAAGCTCCTGGGCCAGACCACGGTGGCCGTCGTCTTCGCCCTGCTCGCCACCCGCTTCGCCCGCGACGGCATCACCCCGGCGAGCTTCCGGATCTCCCTGGTCCGCGACACGGCGCTCGACCTCGCCGCCTTCGGGGTGATCGGGGGGACCCTCCTGTTCGTGGCGTGGGCGGTGCTCATGATCACCGGCGCGAGCAACGGCGTGAACCTCACCGACGGCCTCGACGGCCAGGCCGCCGGCGCCTCCGCGATGGCCTTCGCCGCCTATGCGTTCATCGGGATCTGGAAGTCGCTGCAGAACTGCCGCGCACTGGTCGAGCCGGGCTGCTACGAGGTGCGCGACCCCCTGGACCTCGCGCTCGTCGCCGCCTGCCTCGCCGGCGCCTGCATCGGCTTCCTGTGGTGGAACACGCCGCCCGCCATCCTGTTCATGGGCGACACCGGCTCCCTCGCCCTCGGCGGTGCCCTCGCGGGGCTCGCGATCATGACCCGCACGGAGCTGCTGATGGTCGTCCTCGGCGGCCTGTTCGTCTTCGAGACCGTGACAGTGATCCTGCAGGTCGGCTTCTTCAAGCTCACCAAGCGGCGCAACAACGGTGTGGGCAGGCGCCTGTTCCTCATCACGCCCATCCACCACCACTTCGAGATGCGCGGCTGGAGCCAGGTCACCGTCTCCATCCGGTTCTGGCTGATCAGCGCGATCTGCGTGGGCGCCGGGCTGGCGCTGTTCTACGGGGAGTGGGTGCTGAGGGCGGGGTGAGCGCGGTGGCCGTCGGCCCTCTCGCCGGCGGCGCGGCGCAGCACCTTCGTGAAGCGCTTGGGCCGGGAGAGGTTCGCGAGGTGGCCGGCGTCGTCGAGGATCACGAGGCGCGCGTCGCGCGCGGCCTCCACGAACAGGGCTTCGTGCCGTCGGAAGGGATCCTGCGCGCCGTTGATGAAGGTCAGGGGCACGTCGATCGCGGCGACGTCGGCCAGCAGGTCGAGCGATCCGATGGTGCGCACGACGCCCCGGACCACCCCGTGGGCGCGCCCGCCCCCGTAGTAGCGCCGCGCCGCCTTCTCGCTGTGCCGACGCGCGAAGGCGCGGGCGACCCGAGCGTCGGAATCCCCGGGGATCCAGTCCTTCATGCTGATCCAGAGCCCGTAGATCCGGGCGAGCGCCGGGCCCGGGACGATCGTGCAGTCGGCGGCGACCACGCCGGCCAGGCGCCCGGGATGCGTGCCGGCCCAGTGCAGGGCGAGGAAGCCGCCGAGCGAGAGACCGACCAGCAGCGGCGGCTCCTCGCACGCGCTCACGGCGTCCTCGATCGTCGCGAGCGCCCCCTCGAGTGTGAACGGCTCGTCACGGCGCCGTCCGTGCCCCGGCAGGTCCGGTGCGATCACCGTGTACCCGCGGCGGCGCAGTCTGCGGGTCTGGCCCTTCCACATGGTCCGCGAGGACCGCACGGCGTGGACGAGGACGATGCAGTGGGTCGCGTCGTGTCCGACCGTCTCGCTCAGGTGCACAGGGATCTCCGCTCTCGTGCAGGTGCCGCTCTCGTGGCCATGATCGGGCATGGGGGCTCCTCTGTCTCCCTCCGGGCCGCGGGGCCGCGGGGGTCGAGGTGGGCGACGGGTGGCCGAGGCGTGCGGCGGTTCCTCCACAAGGGCGTGTTTTCCACGGGGTTATCCACTTCGGGGTGGCTAGCTGACTGATGGCGGAGATTGTTCTCGGGTTTATCCACATTCTCGATCCGGTTCTGGTTTTTCGGGGTGTCGCGGGATAGAATCGGACATACCGATCGGGAGCTCGGATCGTGGCTTCAGTGGTGAGGCCGACGGATTCTGAGTGCTGTGCCGTCAATAGCTGTTCGCGAGTTGGTTCTTCGCGAATGCTTGGAATGTACGGAGAGGGGGTGTGTGGTGTGAGTGCGGTGGAGCAGCCGGAATCCCAGGGGTGTCTGGACCTTCCTGGTGGGGTGTCGTCGGGGTCGGCGTTCGCGGTGCTGGATGAGCTCGAGGCGATGACCGAGCGCCAGCGGGAGGACCTGTACGCACACATGCCTCGTTTCGTGGCCGCGCCCCCGGAGGGTGTCGCGCCGTTGTTCGTCGTGAAAGAGTCGAAGAAGCCGGTGTGCAGGGACGTCGTCGCCCGCAGGGTCTCACCCCGCCCGGACGTCGAGCTGACCGGGAAGGTCCGCACCTTGTGGGATGAGGGGGTGGAGGAGTCCTGTGAGTTGGCCCGCCGCTTTGAGGCGCTCGCTCCGTACTGGGCAGGCCGGGACGAGGTGGATGCGGATCCGTTCGCGGTCGAGAAGGAGGACCTGACGGTCGCTGTCGCGATGCGCATGACCCGCGGGAACGCCGCCAAAGCGATCACCGACGCCCACCGCGCGGTGGATCTCCTCCCGCGCTGCACCCAAGCATTAGCAGCGGGGGAATTCCCCGCCGAATGGTTCAAGACACTGCTGCGGCGGACTATGGATTTCACTCCGGCGGAGATGGTGCTCGTGGATGTCACGGTCGCCTCGTGGTGTCTGGCGGTCATGCCGAGCGTGTTCAGCAAGTATCTCGACCTGCTGGTGACGAGAATCCAGCAGCGCCACCCCAAGGACCCCGAGGAGGTCTCCGCGTCGCGTCGTCGGATGGTCGTGGATCCCGGGACGATCGATGGGATGGCGTCCCTGCGGATCATCGGGCCGGCCCCGGAGATCAAGGCCCTCGCCGGCCGTTTCGATCAGGCGGCGCGGGCGATCCAGAACGCCCAGCGCCACGCCCTGATGGAGGGCACGGAGATCCCCCTGGACCCCGACGGGCAGGTCGAGACGTTCGGCATGCCTCTGTCGTTGAATCTCATCCGGTACCACCTCGCCCATGCTGCGCAGATCGACACCGGTGGCATCACCGTCCCCGAAGCCCGTTTCCGCCTGAACGTTCTTGTCCCGTTCCTGACCCTGGCCGGCGGGGACGACGCCCCCGGCGTTCTGGAGGATGGGACTCCGATTCCGGCGGAGATGGCCCGCGAGATCGCCGGGAAGAGCGACGAATGGTTCCGCGTCCTCACCGACCCCTCGAGCGGTGAGTTTCTGCCGCGGCCGGCAGAGAAGTACCGGCCCACCGGCGCGATGCTCGAACACCTCCGTTTGCGCGGCCAGACGTGTGGTGTTCCCGGGTGTGAGCGCACCGCCGGGGCGTGTCAGATGGTCTGTGTAAGTCCTGACTGAAGGGACCGAGACAATCATGACCATGACCGATGAGAACGAGCGGGAGACGCGCACGGGAGC
>NZ_JBHTSV010000017.1:0-62863 GCF_042794925.1 Brachybacterium sp. NPDC056505 | reverse complement strand
GCCACGAGGAGTGGCCGCCGCCGCGTCGACGAGGTGCTGGGCACGCTCAGGAGTGGTCGCGCTTCTCCTTGATGCGGGCCTTCTTGCCCGTGAGGTTGCGCAGGTAGTACAGCTTCGCGCGGCGGACGTCACCGCGGGTGACCACCTCGATCTTGTCGATCGTGGGGGCGTGGACGGGGAACACGCGCTCCACGCCGACGCCGAAGGACACCTTGCGCACGCGGAAGGTCTCGCGGATGCCGTCGCCCTGACGGGCGATGACGTAGCCCTGGAAGACCTGCACGCGGGAGCGGTTGCCCTCGACGACCTTCACGTGGACCTTGACGTTGTCGCCGGCGCGGAAATCGGGGATGTCGTCCCGCAGCTGCGCCTGATCGATCGCATCGAGCTTCTGCATCGTTCTCTCCTGCCGTTCGCCCCAGGTCGGACGGGGTTCTCGAAGGGGCCTGAGCCCCTGCATGGTGAACCGTGACGTTCCGGTGCGGCGACGCTCGCGAGGAGTCGCACCGCTCCGTGGTGCTGGGCCTCTGGCCGCGTTTCCGACGCGACGGACCTGCCCGGCCGCTTCCTGCATCGCTCCCCTGGGGCAGAGCGGTGCGCGGCGTGCACACAGCGGGTCATTCTGCCAGCAGCGCGAGCGCCCCGGCAATCCTGCCCGGCGCAGATCACGCCGGGACGTCGGGACGGGCGGCGGGAGGAGGTCAGCCCCGGGCGTCCCAGAGGTCGGGGCGGCGCTGCCGCGTGCGCTCGGCCGAGCGCTCGGCGCGCCAGGCAGCGATCCTCCCGTGATCGCCGGAGAGCAGGATCTCGGGGGCCTCGCGCACGGCGCCGGACGGGTCCGTCCAGCGCGCCGGCCGCGTGTACAGGGGATATTCGAGCATCCCGTCGGAATGGGACTCCTCCACCAGCGACGCCGCGTTCCCGACGACGCCGGGGACCAGGCGCACGATCGCCTCGGTGAGGGCGAGCACGGCGACCTCTCCCCCGTTCAGCACGTAGTCGCCGAGGGAGACCAGGGCGACCTCGTGCCCCTCGTCGGCCAGGTGCTCGTAGACCCGCTCGTCGATGCCCTCGTAGCGCCCGCACGCGAAGACGATCCACTCGCGCGCGGACCACTCCTGGGCGAGGTCCTGTCGGAACACCCGCCCCGCCGGGTTCGGGAAGACGATGAGCGGGCGGGCGTCGGCTCCGAGCTCGTCGCGGCCCTCGGCGATCACGGCGGCGAAGGCCTCGGCCCATGGCTCGGGCTTCATGACCATGCCGGCGCCCCCGCCCAGCGGCGAGTCGTCGACGGTGCGGTGGCGGTCGTGGGTCCAGGTCCTCAGGTCGTGGCGGTGCACGGAGATCAGGCCGTCGCGCGCGGCCTTCCCGATGAGGGAGAGGTCGAGGGCCTGGAGGTACTCGGGGAAGATGGTGATCGCGTCGATGCGCACGACTCAGGCCCCGGTTCCCGGCTCGTCCTCGCCCGACGGCTCGAAGAGGCCCCCGGGCGGGTCGGCGATCACCGTGCCGGCCTCCACGTCGACCTCGGGCACGAGCTCCTCGACGAAGGGCAGCATGACGCGGCGGCCCTCGGCGGAGCGCACGATGAGCAGGTCCTGGGCCGGGTAGTGCTCGAGATCGATGACGGTGCCCAGCTCGCGTCCGTCGACATGGCGCACGGCGAGGCCCTTGAGCTCGGAGGGGTACCAGGCCTCCGGGTCCTCCTCGGCCTCGACCTCGGTGTCCACGGCGAGGGTCAGCTCGACCCCCCGCAGGGACTCGGCGTCGGTGCGGCTCGAGACCTCGGAGAAGCGCGCGTACCAGCGTCCCTGCTGGATGCGGGTGGCGGCGACGGTGAGGTCCCGCTCGCCGGCGCTCGTCGCGACGGTGAAGGCGGTGCCCGCGGCGAGGCGCTCCTCGGGCTGGTCGGTACGCAGGATCAGCGCGACCTCGCCCTTGAGGCCGTGGGCCCTGCCGATGGTCGCGACGGTGACGTCCAGTGCGTTCATGGGATCGCTTTCTGCCGGTGGGAGTGGGGCCGACGGGCCGTGACGCGACGGAGGCGGCACCGGTGACCGGTGCCGCCTCCGTGTGCGGTGCGAGATGCGCTCTGCTCAGCGCCGGTCGACATCGACGATGTCCACCCGCACGTCGTCCTCGGAGATCGCTCCGGTGACGGTGCGCAGGGCGCGGGCGGTGCGGCCCGAGCGGCCGATCACGCGCCCCAGGTCCTCGGGGCTGACGCGCACCTCGAGGAGCGGGCCGCGCCGGGTGTCCTTCTCGGTGACGCGGACGTCGTCGGGGCTGTCGACGATGCCGCGGACCAGGTGGTCGAGAGCCTCAGCGCGCGCGCTCATCTCAGGCCTCGTCGGACTTCGCGTCGTCGGCGGCGGCGTCGGCCTCGGCGGTGGTCTCGCCCTCGGCGGGAGCCTCCTCGGAGCCGGGCTCGACGTCCTGGCCCTCGGGCTGCTCGGCCGCGTCCGCGTCCTTGGCCTTCTTCGCGCCCTCGCGGGACGCGGCGGCGGCCTTGTCGGCCTCGGCGATGAGGTCCTCGGCGGACTGCTTGGACCCGGCGCCCTGCAGGGAGCCGGCGGCGTCGCCCTCACCGGTGAACTTCTGCCAGTCGCCGGTGACCTTGAGGATCGCGGCGACCTGCTCGGTGGGCTGCGCGCCCACACCGAGCCAGTACTGCGCGCGCTCGGACTGGACCTCGATGAACGAGGGCTGCTCGGTGGGGTGGTACTTGCCGATCTCCTCGATCACGGCGCCGTCGCGCTTCTTGCGCGAGTCGGCCACGACGATGCGGTAGAACGGTGCACGGATCTTGCCCATGCGCTTGAGACGGATCTTGACGGCCACGAGTGTGGACTCCTTCGGCGATGTTCGGGTGAGCCGCGCCGCAGCCTGTGGGGTCATGCGGGCGCTGACGCGTCTCGGGGTGTCGCGCGAAGACGGGTAGAGGGCCGGTCGGCGCGCATACAGGGGTCGATTATGCCAGGCCCGACGGGAGGTCGCCAGGCGAGGGCGTGTGCCCCGAGGCACATGCCGCCTCCCCGGCCTCAGGCGCCGGCGATCGCGCCCACCAGCTGATTGCCGCCGAGCGCGAGGAACACGAGGGCGACGATCCCCAGGATCGCGTTGAGCACCCAGCCGTTGCGCCAGCGCTCGGGCATGTGGCGGGAGTTCATGAGCACCAGCAGGGTGATCGCGAGGAAGGGCATGAACAGCGACCCCAGCACGCCGTAGGCCACGATCACCTGCACGGGCTTGCCGAGCAGCAGCAGGAGCATCGGCGGGAACGTCAGCCAGAGGATGAAGAAGCGGTAGTAGGTGCCGCCGATGCGCCGCCTGGGATGGTCCTCGGGGAGCTTGCGGGCGCTGCCCCAGAAGTCCGCGAACATGATGGAGACGCCGTTCCACACGCCCAGCACGGAGGAGAACGACGAGGCCCAGAAGCCCAGGAGGAAGATCCAGCTCATCGCGGTGCCGTAGCGGGAGGCGAGCACGTCCGCGAGGTCGAGCAGCCCGCGGTCCTCCTCGCCGATCGCGATGCCGCTGGAGTAGAGCAGCTCGGCGCCGACGACGAGCATCGCGACCACGAAGATGCCGGAGATGACGTAGGCCATCGCGTTGTCGATCCGCATCACGCGCATCCAGCGCGGGGTCGACCAGCCCTTCTCGGTGAGCCAGTAGCCGTAGGCGGCGAGCGTGATGGTGCCGCCCACGCCGCCCGCGATGCTGAGGGTGTACCAAAGGCCGCCCTCGGGGATCCGCGGGATCAGCCCTCCCAGGATGTCCGGGATGTTCGGGAGGGTGACGACGGCCGCGCCGACGACGGTCACGAACATGATGGCGACCAGCACCGCGACGACCTTCTCGAGGGCGTGGTAGCGGCCGAACCACACGAGCGCCGCGCCGACCAGGCCCGAGAAGGCCGCGTAGACGGCCAGGGGCATGTGGGCGAACAGGCCGATGTCCCCGATCACCGGCAGCTGCGGGACGAGCGCGGCGATCGGCAGCGCGGAGGCGCTCATCGCCGTCGCCCCGTACACGAAGCCCCAGACCATGATGTAGGGCCCGAAGTACCAGGAGGTCCAGCGGCCCACGCGCCGCCAGCCCTCGAAGATCGAGTGCCCGGTGGCGAGCGTCCAGCGGCCCGCGCCCTCGACGAGGAAGATCTTGATGATGACGCCGGCGACCGCGGCCCACAGCAGGGCGTAGCCGTAGCGGGACCCGGCGACGAGGGTCGCCACGAGGTCGCCCGCGCCGATGCCGGTCGCGGCGACGACGAGGCCCGGGCCGATGATCCGCCAGCGGGCGGGGCCGGAGGCCTCCTCGACCGCGTCGACGGCGGTGGGAGCCGCCGACGTCGAGGGCGAGTCGGGGCGATCTGAGGGGCGTGGGGAGGGGTGCGCTGCGTCCTCGGAGTGCATGCGCCGACGCTACAGGGCCGTGGCCGCCGTCCGCGCGCAGCGGCGCGCCGCCCGCAGGGAGGGCGTCAGATCTCCGCGGTCGCGCCCTGCTCGGACCGCGCCGCGAGCTCGACGACCTTCATCATCCCGGCGTGCAGCGCCTGCACCTCGGCCTCGTCCATGCCCAGGCGCTCCCGCATGATGCCGGGGACGGCCTTCGCGCGCTCGCGCAGGGCGCGACCGCTGTCGGTGAGCACGATCGCGAGCGAGCGCTCGTCCTCCGAGGCGCGTGTCCGCTCGAGGTAGCCGGTGGCCTCGAGCCTCTTCACCAGGGGCGACAGGGTTCCAGGGTCCAGCGCGAGCCGGGAGCTCAGCTCCTTCAGGGAGAGCGGGGACTCCTGCCACAGGGCGAGCATGACCAGGTACTGCGGATGCGTCAGTCGCAGGGGTTCGAGCACGGGCCGGTACGCCGCGACGATCCCGCGGGACGCGCGCGTGATGGCGAAGCACACCTGGCTCTCCAGCGCGAGGGGATCGGTGTCCTCGCGCGCACTCTCGCTCTCCGCTCCCGCGTCCGCTCGGGTCCTGCTCACGCCGAGGTTCCCTCCTGCTGGTCCGTCCGCTCGTCCGTCCGCCTGCTCTCGCGCCACTGCCGATGCAGGTCGCGTCGGCGCAGGTACTCGCGCTTGCGCCGGGCGCGGGGGTCGATGGCCGCGTCGAGCGTGGCCGGCCCCATGATGTGCAGCAGGATATAGCTCGTCCGGAACCCGGTGCGGTACAGCCAGGAGAAGGAGTCGGTGCCGCGAGGCCTGTCCATGTGCCCTCCGTCGATGTCAGTGCCTTGCGCACCAATGCTTGGTGCACCAATTCATTGTGCGACGCGGGGTGCCCTTCGGCCAGTCCTGCGCCGCGAGGGCGACGGGCATCACGGCGGCCGCCCGTCGGACGGGGCGCACCGGGCTCAGATCGCGCGCAGCCGCTCGACGATGCCGCGGAGGAAGCCGTCGACGTCCGCGCTGCGATATCCCTCGCGCAGGCGGCCGACGGCGACGGGCTGTCCGGACAGGAGCACCTGCAGGGCGGCGTCCGCGCGGTCGTGCTCGTCGCCCTCCCCCGTGAGCGCCTCGAAGGCCCGGTCCAGGAGCTGGTCGATCCCGTCCATGTCGTAGCGGTCGCCGCGGCGCGCCGCGGCGAAGCGCGAGCCCTGCAGCTCGGCCACGATCTCGCCCGTCGCGGTGTCCTCGGCGATCCGGGCGCTCGCCCCCTGCGTCCGCGCCACCACGGCGGCGACAGCGGGAGCGGCCCGGGAGTGCAGGAAGTCGTCGACGTCGTCCATCGCGTAGCGGACGCCGGACATGCGCGGGGTGAAGCGCACGTCGGCGATCCCGCCGAGCAGCTCGAGGTCGCGACGGCGCCCGGACGACCCGACCTCCCGCGCGAGGCGGTCGAGGTACTGGTCGACCTCCTCGCAGTCGTAGCCGGAGCCGAAGGCCCTGACCCTCGCGAAGCGCGCCCCGGTGAGCAGCGCGACGACGTCGGCGTCGGAGGAGGCGGCGTCGGAGGAGGCGGAGGGGTCGACGGTCATGGGGTTCTCCCGGTGAGGTGCGAGACGGGGTGGAGGGCGGGAAGGAGGGAAGGACGGACGGAAGTACGGCGGAGGCTGCCTCCCCCGTCAGCGGATGATCGCGCCGCCGAGCACGATGCGCGCGGGATCCCGCAGCGCGCGGTGGTCGCGACGGGGATCCTCGGGCACCACGAGGAGGTCGGCGGGGGCGCCGTCCTCGAGGCCGGGCGCGCCGAGGAACGCGCGCGGCCCCCAGGAGGCGGCCTGGAGGATCGCGAGCGGATCGAGCCCGCACGCGGCGAGCTCGTCGAGCTCGTCGTGGATGATGCCGTGGCCCAGCACTCCCCCGGCGTCCGTGCCGGTGAGCAGCTGGACGCCGGCGTCGTGGGCGTCGCGGGTGCGCTCGAACCGGCGTGCGCGCAGGCGCCGCATGTGCGCCGCGTAGTCGGGGAACTTGCGCTCGCCCTGGCTCGCGTAGGTCTCGAACTCGTCGACGTTCACGAGCGTGGTCACCACGGGCACGCCCGCCTCGGCGGCACGGGCGATGGTGTCGCCGGTGAGACCGGTCGCGTGCTCGAGGCAGTCGAATCCGGCGTCGAGGACCAGCGGCAGGGTCTCCTCGTCGAAGGTATGCGTCGTGATGCGGGCGCCGTGGGCGTGCGCGGCCTCGGCCGCGGCCCGGAAGTCGTCGGCCGACCAGGTCGGCGTGAGGTCCCCGACCTGCCGGTCGATCCAGTCGCCGACGAGCTTCACCCACCCGTCGCCGCGCTCGGCCTCCGCCGCGACGGTCGCGGGAAGGTCCTCGGGGTCGACCTCGTGCGCGTACCCCTTGAGGTAGCGCCGGGTGCGGGCGACGTGCCGTCCGGCCCGGACGATGCGGGGCAGATCGGCCTCGCGCTGCAGGGGCGCGGTGTCGGTGATGGAGCCGGCGTCGCGGATGAGCAGCACGCCGGTGTCGCGGTCGACGCGGGCCTGGGCGCGCGCGCCCTCGAGTCCCGTCGCCGTGCCCTCGTCGCTGATGCCCACGTGGCAGTGGAGATCCGCGAGTCCGGGCAGCACGAAGCCGTCGATCCGCTCGATCCCGGTCCCGGCGGGGAGGTCCGGCTCTTCGTGGTGGATGCGGCCGTCCGCCACCCAGGCCTCGGCGAGCTCCTCCTCGGGCCCGAGCAGGATGGGGCCGGTCAGGTGCAGGACGGGTGAGCCCGTCGCCTCGGCGCGGTCGTAGGCGGGGCCGTCGGCGGCGGGCCGTCGCCCTGCGGCGAAGGACTCGCGGGCGGCGCGGACGGAAGAGGCATCGGTGCGCATGCCCCGAGGCTACCGAGCGGAGGGGTCCCGCGAGGACGAGGGCTGTCGTTCGGGACTCCCGAGTGCTTGACTGGATGTGCCCTGCATCACTCGCCATCGTCGAAGGAGCACCCATGGGCACCCATCCGACCTCCCGCTTCCTGCTGGGGACGGCGGAGTCCCCCGAGCTGGTGCTGCTCCGCCGCGTCACCGCCGCGCCGGCGGCCGTGCGCGAGGCCCTCACCGACGCCGAGCGGCGCGGACGCTGGCTGGGCGCGCTCGACGGCGGCCCGGCCGCGCCCGGCGACGCCTTCGAGCTGAGACTGGGCGACGAGGCCTCGGATGCCGCCGTCGGCCGGCTCCTGCTGCTGGACCCGGAGCACCTGGCGGCCACGTGGTCCTGGCAGGGCGAGCGCGAGAGCGTCCTGCACGCGCGGGTGCGCCCCGGGCCCGACGGCGCGGGCAGCGAGATCTGGATGCGCCATTCCCTCGCCGAGCCCGATCACGTCGAGGGATACGGCGGCGGCTGGGAGCAGGTCCTCCAGGCCCTCGCCCGGGAGCTCGGCTGCGAGGCGGCCGACGCGGAGGACGATGCGGCGATCGAGACCGCCGCCGCCGAGCGCTGGCACCTGATGACGCAGCGCCCCGTCGAGATCGAGCGCACGCTGCCCGCCTCCCCCGAGCGGGTATGGGAGGCGCTCACCACGCGCGAGGGGCTCGCGTCCTGGTGGTGGCGCCACTGGGACGACGTCGAGGTCGAGCTCGACGGCGAGCGCGGCGCGGTGCGGATCACCGCCCCGCGGATCGCCACGACCCTCGGCCTCGAGCGCCTGGTGGCCGAGCGCCCCGCCCGCCTCGCGGCGACGTGGGTGTGGTCCGAGGCGGGCGGCACCTCGGTCGACGAGGCGATCGACCTGCGCCTGGCGCCCGAGGGGACGCCCCCGGGGGCCACCCGTCTGCGCGTGCGCCACACGGGCCCGTGGGCCGAGGACTCCCTGCCGGAGAACTACCGGCAGGGATGGGAGTCCACGCTGGGCCAGCTCGCCGAGGTGCTCGGCGCCTGAGGGCCCCCGAGGATCGCTCGGCGGCTCAGCGGCTCAGCGGCCGCGGCCGAAGAGCTTCTGCATCTCCGCGGGCAGCTGCGAAGGGTCGATGTCCGAGAGGTCGGAGGATCCGCCGGCGCCTGCGCCCGGTCCGAAGGCGGAGCCGGACTCCGCGGGCTCCTCGGCGGCGCGTCGCGCGGCCTCGGCCTCCTCGCGCGCGGCCTTCGCCGGATTCTTCGACTTCGACTTCTTGCCCTTCTTCGCCGGGGCCTGCATTCGGCCGCGGGACTTCTTGCCGCCGCCCATGCCGGGCATCCCGGGCATGCCCGGCATGCCTCCGCCGCCGCCGCGGCCCATCGAGCGCATGGCCTGCTGGGCGTTCTTGAAGTTCTCGAGGAGCTGGTTGACCTGCTGCACGGTCGAGCCCGATCCCTTGGCGATGCGGGAGCGGCGCGAGCCGTTGATGAGCTTGGGGTCGGAGCGCTCGGCGGGGGTCATCGAGTGGATGATGGCCTCGATGCGGCCCAGCTGGCTGTCGTCGAAGCTGTCGAGCTGGTCGCGGAACTGCCCCATGTTCGGCATCATGCCGAGCATCTTCTTGAGGCTCCCCATCTTCTTGACCTGCTGCATGAGGCCCAGGAAGTCGTCGAGGGTGAGGTCCTGGCCGCTCTGGAGCTTCTTCGCGGTCTTCTCGGCCTCGGCCTGGTCGAAGGTGCGCTCGGCCTGCTCGATGAGGGTGAGCACGTCGCCCATGTCGAGGATCCGCCCGGCCATGCGGTCGGGGTGGAAGCGCTCGAAGTCGCCCAGCTGCTCGCCGGTGGAGGCGAAGAGGATGGGGCGCTGGGTGACGCCCGTGATCGACAGGGCCGCGCCGCCGCGGGCGTCGCCGTCGAGCTTGGACAGGACGACGCCGGTGAAGCCGACGCCGTCGCGGAAGGCCTCCGCGACGCGCGCGGCGTCCTGGCCGATCATCGCGTCGACCACGAAGAGGGTGTCGTCGGGGTGCACGGCGTCGCGGATGTCGCGCGCCTGCTGCATCATCTCCTCGTCGACGCCCAGGCGGCCGGCGGTGTCGACGATGACGACGTCGTGCTGCTGGAACTGCGCGGTGGAGACGCCGTTGAGGGCGACCTGCACCGGGTCGCCCACGCCGTTGCCCGGCTCAGGCGCGAACACCGGTACGCCCGCGCGCTCGCCGACGATCTGCAGCTGGTTGACGGCGTTGGGCCGCTGGAGGTCGGCCGCGACCAGCATCGGCGTGTGGCCCTGGTCCTTCATCCACTTCGCGAGCTTGCCCGCGAGGGTGGTCTTGCCGGCGCCCTGGAGGCCCGCGAGCATGATGACCGTGGGCGGGTTCTTCGCCCAGGTGAGCTCGCCGGTCGCGCCGCCGAGGACGTCCACCAGCTCGTCGTTGACGATCTTCACGACCTGCTGGGCGGGGTTGAGGGCCTTGGAGACCTCCTCGCCCAGGGCGCGCTCGCGCACGCGCCCTGTGAAGTCCCGGACGACGGGGACGGCGACGTCGGCGTCGAGCAGGGCGCGGCGGATCTCGCGGATCGTCTTGTCGACGTCCGCCTCGCTCAGACGGCCATGGCCTCGCAGCCCCTTGAGGGACGCGGTGATGCGGTCGGAGAGGTTGTTGAACACGAAAGCGGCTTCCCCTTGCTCGGACGGACCGCCCCAGTGTAGTCAGCCGCCCGGTGCGGGTCCTGGCCGGGAGGCCCCGGCGCGCCCCACCTCACCCTCGGACCCCTCGCGCGCGCAGCACACGCGCGTCGCTCAGGTCGCGGCGGCGTCCATGAGCGCGGCGATGACCCGGCCCACCATCGGCGCCTCGAGCGGACGCCCGCGCGCATCGGTGAGGTAGAGGACGTCGACGGCGCGCTGGCCGAGGGTCATCACGTGGGCGCTGCGCACGTGGAGGCGGTGCAGGGTGATCATCTCGGCGACGTCCGCGAGCAGGCTCGCGCGGTTGCGGGCGTTGACCTGCACCACGGTCGCCTCGCTCGAGGCGCCGGGCAGCAGGGTCACCACGGGGGCGTCCTCGGCGGTGCGCGGCGGGGCCCCGGGGTCGACGTCCAGGACGCGCGCCGCAGGGTCCTCCCGTCGCTGCAGCTCCCTCTCGAGAGCCGTGCGCAGCGCGGTCGGGTGCGGCTGGTCCGACGGCCGGCCCGTCACCCACCACGTGTTCACGGCGACGCCGTCGAGGGTGAGCACGACGGCGCTGCGCACGTCCATCCGGTGACGGGCGAGGACCCGGGCCTGGGCGGCGAAGACCCCGGGCCCGTCGGGTGCGCCCAGGCAGACCTGGGTGATGGGCTCCTCGTCGGTCGGGGCGGGATAGAGGACCTGGGCGGCACCGGTGCGCACGACGGCCTCGCGCACGGCCTCCTGGACGGCGCGCTGCGGCGCGAGCAGGTCGCGCGGGGCGCGGGGCGTGCCGGTGAGGGCGTCGCGGGCCTGCGCGGTGAGGTGGTCGACGAGCTGGGAGCGCCACGCGGACCAGGCGGCGGGGCCGGCCGCGCGGGCGTCGGCCTCGGTGAGGGCGCGCAGCAGGTCGAGGGTCGTGAGTTCGCGGCCGACGGCCTGGAGCAGGGCCTCGAGCGTGCTCGCGTCCGAGAGGTCGCGTCCGGTCGCGAGCTCGACCAGGGTGAGGTGCTCGCGCACGAGCAGCTCGACGAGGTCTGCATCCCTCGCGTCGAAGCCGAGGCGCAGGGCGGCGGCGCGGGCGAGCGGCGCCCCCTCGGCGGCGTGGTCCCGGCTGCCGGCCCGCTTGCCGAGGTCGTGCAGGAGGGCGGCGACCAGCAGGATGTCGGGCCGGTCGACGGCGCCCAGCATCGCCTGTGCCTCGCGGACGGTCTCGATCTGATGGCGGTCCACGGTGAAGCGGTGCACCGGGGAGCGCTGGGGGCGGTTGCGCACCCCGTCCCAGCCGGCGACCCAGCGGCCGAAGGCCCCGTGGACGTCGAGGGCCTCGTAGGCGGCGCCGATGTGCTCCCCGGCGAGCGCGTCCACGAGCACGTCGCGCTGCACGGAGCTCAGGGAGGCGCGCGCCGAGCCGGCGGCGAGACGGGTGAGGGTGGCATCGGAGAGCGGCATGCCGGTGGTGGCGGCGAGCCGCACCGCGGCCAGGTCGCGCAGGGGGTCGGTGACGCGCGGGTCGATCGAGATCTCGTCGGCCTGGACGATGACGCCGTGGGGGTGGCGGGTGAGGACGGGGCGGCGGTCGGCGCCCAGGCCCCGGGTGCCGCGCCCGCCGGGGGCCGCGGCGGCGCGCGCGGCGCGCACGGTGCGGTGCAGCTGCCAGGCGACCGCGCGGGAGGCGTCGGCGAGGGCGGCGAGGTGGTCGTCGGCGGTGTCGTGGCCGGTGAGGGCGGCGACGGCGTCCTGGTCCGCGCGGGCCAGGCGCGTGGTGCTGCGCCCGGTGACGGTCTGCAGGGCGTCGCGGGCGTCCAGCAGCACGCCGGAGGCCTCCTCGAGCACGCGGTGGTCGTGATCGGCGAGCCAGGACTCCGCGAAGGCGCGGATCACGACGGCGTCGCGCAGACCGCCGCGATCGGACTTGAGATTGGGCTCGGTGGAGTGGGCGAGCTGGCCGTAGCGGCCCTCCCGGTCCTCGGCGATGCGGATCATGTCCTCGGTGAAGCGCCGGGCGTCGCGGCGCCACTGCGCCCTCACCCGCGCCGCGGACTCGTCGACGAGCGCGACGTCGCCGACGACGGGGCGCAGGTCGAGCAGGGAGATCGCCGCGCGCAGGTCCTCGCGGGCCACCTCGGCGCACTCGGCGGGGCTGCGCACGGCGTGGTCGAGAGAGGTGCCCGAGTCCCAGATCGGGTACCACAGGCCCGCGGCCAGACGGGACGCCTCCTCCTCGTCGACCTGCTCGCGGTCCACGAGCAGGATCAGGTCGAGGTCGCTCATCGGCCCCAGGTCGAGGCGGCCCAGGGAGCCGATCGCGGCGAGGGCGGCGCCGGACGACGGCGGGCCGGCCGCCTCCCAGAGCTCGCCGAGCCACTCGTCCACCAGGACGGCGTGCTCGCGGCGCCGGGAGGGGCCGGCCTGCGGGTCCGCGAAGCCCGCGTGCAGGACGTGGGTGAGACGCCTGCCGGGCAGCGGCTCAGATGGCATCCGCGCCCCGCTCTCCCGTGCGCACGCGCACCACGTCGACCACGTCGGTGACCCAGACCTTGCCGTCCCCGATGCGTCCGCTGCGCGCGGCGCGCACGATGAGGTCCACGGCCTCGGCGACGCTCTCGTCGGGCAGGACGATCTCGATGCGGGACTTCGGGATCTGGTCGATGCGGTACTCGGCGCCGCGGTAGACCTCGGTGTGCCCGCCCTGGCGGCCGTAGCCCGCGACCCCGGTGACGGTCATCCCTGCGATCCCGTACTCGCGCAGGGCGTCGGCGACGTCGTTGAGCGCGTGCGGCTGGACGATGGCGGTGACGAGCTTCATCGGGGCTCTCCTGTGGTGGCGGGCTGGGCGGCGACGGGGCGGGGATCCGCGGAGGCGGGGTCCGCGGATGCGGGGTCGACGGGGCCGGGCTCGAGGGGCGCGGGCCGCCCGTGATCGTGCTGGACCGAGCCGGTCCCCGCGGCCGGGCCGACGTGACCCGGGGTCGCGTGGGGGCTGCGGCGGGAGGCAGGGCCGCCCACCAGGTCCCAGGCGGTCTCCGCGTGGCGGGTGACGTCGATGCCGGCGAGCTCCTCGTCCTCGGTGATCCTCCACCCCATGATGCCCCTCAGCACGAGGGCGATGATCGCCGTGACCACCGCGGAGAACACCATGGCGGCGATCGCGATGAGGATCTGGACGACGAGCTGGCGGATCCCGCCGCCGTAGAACAGGCCGGTGTCGGTGCCCAGCAGGCCGATGAGGACGGTGCCCACGAGGCCGCCGACGAGGTGGACGCCGACGACGTCGAGGGAGTCGTCGAAGCCCACGCGGTACTTGAGGCCGACGGCGAGGGCGCAGACGGCGCCCGCGACCGCGCCCAGTACGATCGCCCCGACGGGGCTCACGGCCGCGGCGGCCGGGGTGATCGCGACCAGTCCCGCGACGACGCCCGAGGCGGCGCCGAGGCTCGTGACCCTGCGGTCGCGGATCTTCTCGGTGATCATCCAGCCCAGCATGGCGGCGGCGGTCGCGACGGTCGTGTTGACCCAGGCCAGGCCCGCCGTGCCGTCGGCCGTCCCGGCGGAGCCGGCGTTGAAGCCGAACCAGCCGAACCACAGCAGCGCCGCGCCGAGCATCACCAGCGGCAGGCTGTGGGGCCTCATGGGGTCGCGGCCCCAGCCCAGGCGCTTGCCGACGATGAGGGCGAGGACGAGGCCCGCGGTGCCCGCGTTGATGTGGACCACGGTGCCGCCGGCGAAGTCGATGGGCTCGGCGATCGCGGCGAAGGGGCCGTTGGACGAGAGCAGCCCGCCGCCCCAGACCATGTGGGCCATGGGGGCGTAGCAGAGGATGATCCAGGCCGCGCTGAAGGCGATCCAGGTGCCGAAGCGGACGCGGTCGGCGATCGCCCCGGAGATGAGCGCGAGCGTGATGATCGCGAAGGTCATCTGGAAGCCGGCGGCGACCAGGAAGGGCACTCCGGAGCCCGCGAGCAGGGACTGGGCGTCCTCGCCGTGCAGGCCGAAGAACTGGAGGGGGTTGCCCAGGAGGCCGCCGATGTCGTCGCCGAAGGCGATCGAGTAGCCCAGGAGGGTCCACACGATGGCGCCGACCCCGAGGGCGGCGAAGGACATCAGCATCATGTTGAGCACGGTGCGCGCGCGCACCATGCCGCCGTAGAAGAACGCGAGGGCGGGCGTCATCAGAAGCACGAGCGACGCGCTCACCAGCAGCCACGCGGTGGCTCCGGTGTCGAGGGTGAAGGGCTCCATGTCCAGTCCTGGCTCGGAGGGGCCGGGGCGGGAGCCCGGCGCGACCCGGGAGGATCGTGGTCACATGGTGCGGTCGGTCGCCCTCCGGCCGCCTCCCCAGGGCCCGCCGTGATCTTTTCGTGACCTCGGGTCCGGGGCGTGGACGGCGATGGAGGCGCGGCGCGGGCGGGTGGCCGGCTCAGGCCTCCAGGAGGGCGTCGACGAAGCCGTGCGGGTCGAAGGGGGCGAGATCGTCCATGCCCTCCCCGAGACCGACCATCTTCACCGGGACGCCGAGCGCGCGCTGCACGTTGACGACGATGCCGCCCTTGGCGGTGCCGTCGAGCTTGGTCAGCACGATGCCGGTGACGTCGACGACCTCGGAGAAGACCTTCGCCTGCTGCATGCCGTTCTGGCCGGTGGTCGCGTCCAGCACGAGCAGCACCTCGGCGACGCTGTCGCCGTGCAGGGCCTTCTCGGCGACCCGGCGCACCTTGCCGAGCTCGTCCATGAGGCCCTTCTTGTTCTGCAGGCGTCCGGCGGTGTCGATGATGACGACGTCGGCCTCCTGCGCGATGCCCTGGGCGACGGCGTCGAAGGCGACGGAGGCGGGGTCGGCGCCGTCGCGGTCCGAGCGCACGGTGTCCACGCCCACGCGGGAGCCCCAGGTGGCGAGCTGGTCGGCTGCTGCGGCGCGGAAGGTGTCGGCCGCGCCGAGGACGACGCTGCGGTCCTCGGCGACGAGCACGCGGGCGAGCTTGCCGACGGTCGTGGTCTTGCCGGTGCCGTTGACGCCGACCATCAGGGCGACCGACGGGACCTCGGTGCCGTCGGGCGCCTCGCGGCGGGTCGCGGCGAGACGGCGGTCCAGGCTCGGGTCGACGAGGGCGAGGAGCTCGGCGCGCAGGGCCTCGCGGATCTGCGCGGGGTCGTCGGTGCTGATGACCTGGATCCGGCGGCGCAGGTTCTCCATGAGCTCGTCGGTCGCGTCGGGGCCGAGGTCGGCCAGCAGCAGCGTCTCCTCGATCTCCTCCCAGGTGCTCTCGTCGATGGTGCCGCTCGTGAGCAGTCCCAGCAGGCCGCGGCCGAGCGATCCGGAGCGTGCGAGCCGGTCGCGCAGGCGCTCCATGCGGCTGCCCGCGGGCTCGGGCGTCTCCAGCGGCGGCGCGGTCTCGGCGCTCTGGGCGTCCGCGGGCGCCTGGGCGTCGGTCTCCGGCAGCTCGGCGGGCGCCTCGGTGGTCCCGGTCGTCTCCGTGGTCCCGGGGGCATCGGTCGGGGCCGATGGCGAGGCGCTGGTCGACGCGGAGTCGGGCGTCGCGGTGCGGCCCGGCTCGGTGCCAGGGATGACGGGGTTCGAGGGGTGGGCGGCGCGCGCGGAGGCGCTGCCGGCCGTGGGCGTCGCGGGGGCGGACGGCGAGGAGGGCTTGGAGAGGGTGTCGCCCCAGGTCGGGGCCGCGGGCCGGTCCGCGCGGGGCTTCTGCGCGGTCGCGGTCGAGCCGCCGGAGCGATCGGCGCGGCCGGCGCCCTGGGAGTCCTGGCGGCCCTGGGCGTCCTGATCCCCGCCCTGGCCGCGGCGACGCCGGCTGCGCACCCATGCCCAGGCTCCGGCGCCGATGACGACGATGCCGCCGCCGGTGCCGGCGAGGGCGGCGAGGATGTCATTGGGGTCCACAGGTCACCTCCGGGTCGAACGGCGCCGGGCGGCGCAGGCCTCGCCCAGTGTAGGCGGGACGGAGGGAGGCGCGGACCGCGCGTTCAGGCGTCGCGGCGGGTGCGGGAGGAGCCGCGCAGCACGGTGCCGTCCTCGGCGCGCTCGACGGCGCGCGAGCTCAGCGCGGTCAGCACGAGGACGAGCGCCCCCACGAGGACGGCGAAGAGGAGGAAGACGATCATGACGATGCCCATGGGTTCATTCTCAGCGGGAGGGGCGTCCGCTTCCATCATCCGAGAGGACGACCGCGTGTCGCCTTGATCACAGAACAGACGTGCGACGGCCCCGCTCCCCGGCCCGGGAGGGCGGGAGCGGGGCCGTCGGCCGGTCGTCCGCGCGGAGCGGGCTCAGCCGAGCGCGGGGAACCAGATCCCGATCTCGCGGGTCGCGGACTCGACGGAGTCGGAGCCGTGCACGAGGTTCTGGATCACCGGGGCGTCCCACTCGCGGGCGAGGTCGCCGCGGATCGAGCCGGGTGCCGCCGCGGTCGGGTTGGTGGCGCCGGCGAGCGAGCGGAAGCCGGCGATGACGCCCTCGCCCTCGGCGACGACGGCGACGAGCGGGCCGGAGCCCATGTACTCCACCAGGGGGCCGTAGAAGGGCTTGCCCTCGTGCTCGGCGTAGTGGGCGGCGAGGGTGTCGGCATCGGCCACGCGCTGGTCGAGGGCGACGATGCCGTATCCCTTGGCCTCGAGGCGGCGGAGGATCTCGCCGCGCAGGCCGCGCTCGACGGCGTCGGGCTTGAGCAGGATCAGAGTGCGTTCGGTCATGCAGGGCACTGTATCTGTCGTGCCCGCACGGCGCCTCACCGCCCTCGACCCGCCCTCGGCACACCCTCGGCCGGGGGATCAGGTCCCCGAGGTGTCCGCCTGCTCGGGATGGGCGGCCCAGTAGCGGGCGTCGACCGCGTCCTTCTCCCGGTCCAGCGCATGCCCCTTGAGCACGCCGTACACGTAGAGCACGGCGAACAGGACGCCCACGATCCACATGGCGCTCACCCACAGCCCCAGCAGCAGGATCGGGATCTGCAGCACGGCGCCGAGCGCGTACGGCCAGGCGCGCTTCTTCAGCATGCCCGCGCAGGCGAGCAGGAGCACGGCGCTGATCAGGGAGATCGTCCACACGGGGACGCGGTCCTCGGGGTTCAGCTGGTGGGAGACGAGCGCCGCGAAGAAGACGATGAGCGCCTCGACGGTGAGCGTCGTGGAGCTGAACATGCGCTGCGCCCCGTGGGGGCGCTGGGACGGGGTGAGGCGCAGGGCCATGCTCACGCCTCCTCGGCGACGCCGAGGAGGTCGCGGACCTCGGCGGCGAGGGTCACGGAGCCCGCGGCGACCACGCCGCCGAACTGGTCGCCGGAGGCCTCCGCGAGGTCCACGGCCCGCTGGATCGCATCGGGCAGGGAGGCGGACTCGATGACGCGGTCCTCGTCCTCGAAGACGTCGCGGGCGACATCGGCGAGGCGGTCCGCGGGGATCGCGCGCGGCGAGGAGGACTGGGTGATGACCACGGAGTCCAGCAGCGGCTCGAGGGTCGCGAGCAGCTGCTCGGCATCCTTCTCCTGCAGGATCCCCACCAGGCCGATCGTGCGGGTGAAGCGGAAGTTCTCCCGGACGGTCGCGACCAGCGCCTCGGCGCCGGCGGGGTTGTGGGCGGCGTCCACGAGGACCGTCGGCGCCTGGCGCACCACCTCGGCGCGGCCCGGGGAGGTGACGGTCTGGAGGCCCTCGGCGAGCAGGTCGGCGCCGAGCACCTGCTCGCCACCGCCCAGCAGCGCCTCGCAGGCGGCGATCGCGAGCAGGGCGTTGTGGGCCTGGTGCTCTCCGAGCAGCGGCAGGAATACGTCCTCGTAGCGGCCGGCGATCCCCTGGAAGGTCACGAGCTGCCCGCCGACGCCGGGGGTGCGCGAGAGCACGCCGATCTGGTCGCCCTCGATCGCCGCCTCGGTGCCCAGCTCGAGCAGGCGCTCGCGGATCACGTCGAAGGCCCCGGGCTCGCTCTGCTCGGCGATCACGGCGAGCGCGCGGGAGGTGAGGATCCCGGCCTTCTCCCCCGCGATCTCCTCGATGGTCTCGCCCAGGTACTCCTGGTGGTCGAAGCCGATGGGCGCGATGACGGCGACGTCGGGATCGACGACGCCGGTCGCGTCCCAGGTGCCGCCCATGCCGGTCTCGACGACGGCGACGTCGACGGGCGCGGAGGCGAAGGCCTGGTAGGCCATCGCGGTGAGGCACTCGAAGTAGGTCAGGGGCGGGCCGCCGGCCGCACGTGACTCCTCGTCGACCATCAGCGCGAAGGGCTCGACGTCCCGGTACGCCTGGACGAAGGTCTCCTCGTCGACGCTCTCGCCGTCGATCGCGATCCGCTCGGCCGGGGAGTGCAGATGGGGGCTCGTGGTGCGGCCGGTGCGCAGACCGGCCGCGCGCAGGATCGCCTCGGCGATGCGTGCGGTCGTGGTCTTGCCGTTGGTGCCGGCGATGCGGATGGAGCGGTAGGAGTTCTGGGGGTCCCCCATCAGCTCCATGACCCGGCGGATGCGGCTCAGGTCCGGCTCGATGCGGTTCTCGGGCGCACGCTCGAGGAGCGCCGCGTAGACCTCGCGCAGCTGGGGGCCGAGCTCCGGACGGGACGGACGTGGCACTGCGGCTCCTCGGGACGGGGTGGGGCGGGGTGGGTCGACGGGGCGGCGGCTCGCGCCGGATCGGCCGACGGCCGCCCTCCAGTCTACGAGCGCGCCCCGGGGAACGCCCTCACGGGTCCTCCCCATCGTGCGCCCATCCACAACGGGCGACGGGCCGTGGTGGCGCCGGCGCCGTCTTCCTAGCGTGATCGACATGCGCCTCGAGGACCTACTCGCGGGGCGACCGGCGGGCGAGGAGGGGCACATGGCCGAGGAGCTGGCGGCACGACGGGCGATCCGGTGGGCAGCGGGCCCGGGGGTCGCAGGGGCCGCGGGGGTCGGACGATGACCGGCTTCTGCGGCATGGACACCGCACAGGTGCGCGTGCATGCCGAGCAGCTTCGCGGGGCCGCCGATCGGCTCGAGGCATGGCAGGTGCGTCTGGATGCAGCGGTCGCGCGCACCGCATGGAGCGGACCGGATGCGGAGGCCTTCCGCTCCCTGTGGGCACTGCTCTCCCTGGACGCCTTCCGGGCCGCCTCCGCGGCTCTCGCCTCACGTGGCGAGGAGGCCGCCGCACAGGCGGACGACCAGGACGCGGCCTCGAGCGCCCAGGGCGGCGGGGACGGCGCGGGCGGCGCGGAGCCGGGATCTGTGGGCGTCTGCGCGCCCGGCGCCTCGGGCCCCGTGTCGGGGATCCCGGACGCGCCGTCGTCCGACATGCGCCAGGGGTACCTGCGAGACGACAACCCGTTCATCGCCGACTGGCTGGAGCATCCCGGCGAGCAGCTCCTCTCCGGCACCGCCCACTCGGTCTCGGATGCGATCGGTCAGGGCTGGGGCTCGGGTCTCGAGTTCCTCGAGTGGGGGCTGGACCGCTCCGGGCGACGCAGCGACGCCATCGGCCAGCTGCGCCGGGACGGCGACCGGTTCGGGGGGATCCTCGAGGACTGGGCCGCAGGCGAGCGGGCCCCCACGTACGCGGAGCTCGGGGCCTCCGGGATCGTGACGCTGGGCTCCGCCGGTGCCGTGACCTTCGAGGCGAGCCCCGACCACGACCAGGACACCGCGTTCCTGGACGACCGTCCCGGCGGCATCGTCTCCGATGTGCGGGTCGACGACGCGCCGTCGGCCAGCCCACAGGATCTGGGCGACCTCCTCATCGACAACGACTCCCTGAGGATGAAGGGCCGCGGCGCGGACTCCTCCGGCGCGCTCGCGACCGGACGGATCGGGGTGCAGGAGGTGCGCGGCGCGTCCGGCGGCGATCCCGTGTACATCGTGCAGGTGCCGCCCACCGAGGGCCCCGACGTCCTGGACCTCTCCGGCGCCTACGGGCAGACGGGCAACTCCCGGGACTGGGGCTCGAACCTGCGGCTCGTCGCGGGCCAGGACCCCGCCGCGATGGACGACGTGCGCGCCGCGATGACGGCCGCCGACGTCCCCGCCGGGGCCGACGTCATGCTCGTCGGCCATTCGCAGGGCGGGATCATCACCTCGCACCTCGCGGCGGACCCGAGCTTCAACAGCGCGTGCGGCGAGGAAGGCACCTACAACGTGACCCACAGCTTCTCGGCAGGCTCCCCGGTGCAGACGGTGATCCCGTCCCAGGACTCGACCCAGGTCGTGAACGTGGCGCACGGCCCCGTCGGCCTGGACCCCCACCTCTCCCCCGGCACGTCCCACCGCCCGGACCTCGAGTACACCGGCGATCCGATCGCGGAGCTGGACCTGCAGGGCGCCCAGATGGGAGGCGGCACCCTGAGCGCGCCGAACGTGCACGAGGTGATGCTGCCCGGGAGCACGCAGCATGCGAGCGACGGTGTCCGCGGGATCGGGGTGAACCACGACTCCTTCGAGAGCGGTTCCCCGGATGCCTTCTACTACGGATCGATCCAGGAGCACACCGCCTCCGACCCCGTCCTGTCCGCGCTCCAGGGCGATCTCGACGGCCGGTACATCGGCGAGGGCACGTACGTCTCCCGTTCGACCGTGGTCGACGTCGGGCGCGGCGAGCCGTGACGGCGTCCGGTCGGGTCGTCCCGGATCAGGGCCGACCGTCGCGGCGCCGCCGCCCTCCCCGCGGGCCCCGCAGGCCGATGCTCAGTGCGAGAAGGCGAAGCCCCACATGAACACGGTGATGAGCACGAGCATGATCAGCGCCGTCGGGATCTGCACGGCGATCGCGCCGTACTTGTTCTTCATCTCCAGCAGGGCGGCCGGCACGATGTTGAAGTTCGCGGCCATCGGCGTGCACAGGGTTCCGCAGAAGCCGGCGAGCATCCCGAGGGCGAACACCGCGGGGGCGTTGCCGTGGAAGTTCTCCACGAGGATGGGCCAGCCCACGGCCGCGGTCATGATCGGGAAGGCCGCGAAGGCGTTGCCCATGATCACGGTGAACACGGCCATGCCGACGCAGTAGGCGATCACGCCCCAGACCAGGACGTCCTCGGGGACGATGAACCCGAAGATGTCGCCGACGGCGGTGCCGACGCCGGCCTCGGTGAACAGGGTTCCGAGGGTCGAGAGCATCTGCGGGAGCAGCGCCGCCCAGCCGATGGCCTCGAGCAGTCGCGTGCTCTCGGTGAAGGGGACCGACAGCCGCGGCGGCCGCAGGATGATGCACGCGACGACGAGGGCGACCAGCGCGCCCACGCCGAGGCCCGTGAGCGTGGCCGACCCCTCCGCGAGCAGCGGCTCGCCGCCCACGCTGAGTCGAGGGCCGAGCAGCGCCACGATCACGGTGACGACCGGCACGAGCAGCGCGGGGATGAACAGTCGTCCGCGCAGCCGGGCCGCGAACCCCTCCCTCTCCTCCTCGGAGGTGGTGTGCTCGGTGCCCCTGCCGAGACCGCCGAAGCCGGCGATCGCCACCATCGCGAGCACCGCGAGCCCCAGCACCCAGGCGGGCGCGGATCCCGCGGCGACGAACGTGGAGTAGAAGAACGAGAGACCCAGCAGCCCCCAGAACGCCGCGGAGCCGAGCCTGCGCGAGTGGTCCTCGTGCGTGGCGACGAGCACGGCGACGGTGAGGAAGAAGGCGCCGATCAGCCAGTAGAGCCATTCGTTGGAGATCACTTCGCGCCTCCCTGCGGGACGGGGACGGCGCCGGCGAGCCGGTCGAGCCTGCGGTCGAGCCGCAGCAGCCGCGTGCCGTGCACCAGGTAGGCCATCACGGCCACGGGCACGGCCCACAGCGCCAGCTGGATGGGCTCGAGCGTGAGCCCGTAGGTGGTGTCCACGAAGGAGGTGATGAGGAGGATCGACCCGATCGCCACGAAGGCGTCCTCCCCGAAGAAGACGCCGACGGTGTCGGCCGAGGCCGAGTACCCCTTGATGGTCTCGGTGGCCTTCTCGTTCGGCGCGGATCCTCGACGCCGCTCCTCGGCGGCCTCCGCCATCGGAAAGACCAGCGGCCGCACGGTCTGGGCGGGACCGGCGACGGACTGCAGGCCGATCGCGGCGGTCGCCTGGCGGATCAGCATGTACAGGGCGAGGAGCCGTCCGGCGGTGAGACCGCTCAGCCTGCGGATGAGGTTGCCGGCCGCGGCCTGCAGGCCGTAGCGCTCGATCAGGCCGATCACCGGCAGCACGAGCACGAAGGTGGTGATGGAGCGGGACCCGGCGAACCCGGTCCCGAAGGTGTTGAGGATCTCGAGCGGCGTGAGGCCGCCGATCAGGGCGGTGACGATGCCGGAGGCGGTCACCACCAGGAGGGGGTTGATGCGCAGGGCGAAGCCGATGATCACCAGCGCGACCCCGATGAGGACGAACATGGGCGCTTCCTTCAGTGGGTGCGGGATGCGAGGGAGAGGTGCGCCTCCCAGGCGAACGTGGCCAGCCAGTGGGAGGCCAAGTACTCCTCGGAGACGGCGGAGCGCAGACCGGGCTCCATCAGGGGCGGGGCCGCCTCGCGCAGGGCTGCGGCGAGTTCCCGGCAGTCCTCGGGTCCGATCCGCTCGAGCGCGTCGGCGATGCGCATCCCGCTCGCCGCGGCGGTGAGGCCGAGCCCGTCGAGGTGCGACTGGTACCCGTCGCTCGGATCGATCACGGGGACGGGGCGCAGCACGTCGGAACCCGGATGCAGGCGGGAGAGGAAGCGCGGAAGCCAGGCGGCGAGCTCGTCCTCGTCGAGCACCTCGATCATGAGGTCCGCCTCGCTGAGCCCGGCGGAGAGGAAGTCCTGTCCGCTGCGCTCCTGGTCGAAGGCCCAGCCCGCATCGTCGAGGAAGAAGCGTCGCGCGGCCTGCTCGATCTCGCCGCTCGCCTCGTCGGCGGAGGTCGCGCGGGCCGCGCGCAGCAGGCGGCGCAGGCCGAACGCGGTGTTGGTGTGCAGTCCGTGCCGCACCGGCAGCGGGGTCCGCGGGAGCCAGCTGCGCACGAGGGCGAGCACATCGTCCAGCAGCGGGGCGGCGGCGCCGGCGAGCGAGCGCAGCGCCGGTGTGCGGGCCTCCCCCAGCGCCACGACGAGCTGCGCCGCCCACGCCCATCCATAGGGTCTCTCCCAGGTGGGGTTCTCGCGCAGGTAGGCGGCTTCGACCGCGAGCTTCTGCGGGGCGAGGTGGTCCGCGAGGAGTTCCAGCGCTCGCTCTCGCCAGGAGGCGTCGGCCGTGGCCTCGACGAGCGATGCCAGCAGCCAGTGCATGTGGACGCTCGAGTGCCAGTCGAAGGAGGAGGCGAAGGCGGGGTGCATCAGGGCGGGCTGGTGCAGATCGTCGGCGGAGGTCTGCACGTGGTGGGCGGCGAACGGGAACTGTCGCGAGAGGTTCTCCAGGGCCACCCCGGCCAGGGCGTCGATCGGCGCGTCGGCGGGGACTCCGCTGTGCGCGATGGTGGTCATCCGGGGCTCCTTCCGCGGCGGCGCCCAGCGCGCGGACCGCCCCGACAGTCTGGGACCCGGCGCCGCCCGTATCGAGCCGACGCGCCGGGTCCCCGCCGCCTCACGCCTTGGCGACCGACACCTTCACCGTGCCGCCAGAGACCTTCTCGCTCGCCTCGTGCGCCCCGGGAGCGGGCTCGGCCGGCACCTCGAGCGCGGTCGCGAGGACCTCGCCGGCCACCAGATCGCGGTGGGCGGCGACGGCGTCGACGACGGCCTGGTCGCCCGAGACCGTGAGGGTGATGCGGTCGGAGACGTCGAGCCCCGCGTCGCGCCGGGCCGACTGGATCGCGCGCACCACGTCGCGGGCGGTGCCCTCGGCCTCGAGCTCGGGCGTCACCAGGGTGTCGAGCACCAGGAAGTCGCCGCCGCGCAGCACGCCGATCGCCCGGCCCTCGGCCGCCGACTCGGAGCCGGCGACGAGGTCCAGCGAGTACTCGCCGTCGGCCAGGGCGATCCCGCCGGAGGTGACCGTGCCGTCCTCGGCAACGGACCAGTCGCCCGCCTTCGAGCCCTTGATGACGGCCTGGACCTGCTTGCCCAGGCGCGGTCCGGCGGCACGCGCGTTCACGCTGAGGCGCTGCTCGACGCCCATCGACCGCGACTCCTCGCTCGCCACGTCCACGAGCCGCACGTCCTTGACGTTGAGCTCGTCGGCGATGATCTCCCCGAAGGGCGCGAGGGAGGCCGGGTCGTGGTGGACCACGGTGAGCTGGGCGAGCGGCAGGCGCGCCCGCAGCCCCTCCTTCTTGCGCAGCGAGTTGCCGACGCTCGCCACGTGCCGCACGTCGTCCATCTGCGCCACCAGGTCCGGATCGGCCGGGAACAGCTCCGGATCCGGCCAGTCGGTGAGGTGCACCGAGCGGCCGCCGGTGAGCTGCTTCCAGATCTCCTCGGAGACCATCGGCAGCAGCGGCGCGGCCACGCGGCACAGCGTCTCCAGGCACGTGGATAGCACGTCGATCGCCTGCTCGTCGCCCTCCCAGAAGCGGTCGCGGGAGCGGCGCACGTACCAGTTGGTGAGCATGTCCAGGTAGTCCTGGACCTTCTCGGCGGCATCGGCGATCGCGAGGGCCTCGAAGGACTCGCGCACGCCCCGTGCGAGCACGCTCGTGCGGGCCAGCAGGTACCGGTCCATGACGTCGGCGGACTCGTACCGCGTCCGCCCCTGGTAGCCCTGGGGCCGGCCGTCCGCGTCCTTCGGGCCGGCCGCGTTGGCGTACAGCCCCAGGAAGTACCAGACGTTCCACAGCGGCAGCACCACGTGGCGGGTGGCGTCGCGGATCTTCGCCTCGTCGACGATGAGGTTGCCCCCGCGCAGGATCGGCGAGCTCATGAGGAACCAGCGCATCGCGTCCGCGCCGTAGGTCGCGTACATGTCGCGCACGTCGGGGTAGTTGCGCAGGGACTTGCTCATCTTCTGCCCGTCCTCGCCCAGCACGATGCCGTGGCAGATGACGGAGGTGAACGCGGGCCGGTCGAAGAGCGCCGTGGCCAGCACGTGCATCATGTAGAACCAGCCGCGGGTCTGGCCGATGTACTCCACGATGAAGTCCGCGGGGTTGTGGCTCTCGAACCACTCGGCGTTCTCGAAGGGGTAGTGCACCTGCGCGAACGGCATCGAGCCGGAGTCGAACCAGACGTCGAAGACGTCGGTGATGCGGCGCATCGTCGACTTCCCGCTCGGATCGTCGGGGTTCGGCCGGGTGAGCTCGTCGATGTACGGCCGGTGCAGGTTGACCTCGCCGAACTCGTCGCGCGGGACGGTCCCGAAGGCCTCCTCGAGCTCCGCGAGCGAGCCGTACACCTCGATGCGCGGGTGGTTCGGGTCGTCGCTCTTCCACACCGGGATCGGCGAGCCGAAGTAGCGGTTGCGGGAGATCGCCCAGTCGCGCGCGCCCTCGAGCCACTTGCCGAACTGGCCGTGCTTGACGTTGCCGGGCACCCAGTCGATCTGCTCGTTGAGCTCGAGCATCCGCTCGCGCTGATCGGCGACCTTCACGTACCAGGAGCTCACGGCCTTGTAGATGAGCGGCTTCCGGCAGCGCCAGCAGTGCGGGTAGGAGTGCACGTGGCTCTTCTCCCTCATCAGCCGGTGCTCGCGCTGCAGGTTGCGGATGATCGGCCGGTTCGCGTCGAACACCTGCAGCCCGGCGATCTCGTCGAGCGCGGTGCCGCGGAAGTAGTCGAGGAACTGCGCGCCGTCGTCGACGGAGACGATCACGGGGATCCCGTACTCGGCGTTGACCTGCTGGTCGATCTCGCCGTAGGCGGTGGCCTGGTGGACCACGCCGGTGCCGTCGTCGGTCGAGACGTAGTCGGCGACCGTCACGATCCACGCGTTCTGCGTGCCCCAGCGCTCGCGGTCCTCCGAGTAGACGGTCCACAGCGGCTCGTAGGCCATGTGCTCGAGCTCGGCGCCGCGGTAGGTGCGCGCCTCGACCGCGGCGACGGCGTCCTCGGCGCTCGCGTACCCGAGCTCCTTCGCGTACTCGCCGACCAGGGCCGCGGCCAGCAGGTACCGGTCGGCGCCGGAGGCTCCGCCGTCGGCCGCACCCTCGGGCCCGGCGGGCACCACCGCGTACTCGACCTCCGGCCCGACGGCCAGCGAGAAGTTCGTGGGCAGCGTCCACGGGGTCGTCGTCCAGGCGAGAGCCTTGACGCCCGCGAGGCCCAGCTCGTCGGCCTTCTCCCCCTCGAAGGGGAAGGTGACGGTGACGGTCGGGTCCTGGCGGTCCTGGTAGACGTCGTCGTCCATGCGCAGCTCGTGGGAGCTCAGCGGCGTCTGATCGTTCCAGCAGTAGGGAAGCACGTAGTAGCCCTCGTAGGCGCGGCCCTTGTCCCACAGGGTCTTGAAGGCCCATAGCACGGACTCCATGAAGGAGACGTCGAGGGTCTTGTAGCCGTTCTCGAAGTCGACCCAGCGCGCCTGCCGGGTCACGTACTCCTCCCACTCCTTGGTGTACTTCAGCACCGAGGAGCGAGCGGCGGAGTTGAACGCCTGGACGCCCATCTCCTCGATCTCGGACTTCTCCGTCATGCCCAGCTCGCGCATGGCCTCGAGCTCGGCGGGCAGGCCGTGGGTGTCCCAGCCGAATCGCCGGTCCACCTTGTACCCGTCCATCGTGCGGAAGCGCGGGACCACGTCCTTGACGAAGCCCGTGAGCAGGTGCCCGTAGTGCGGGAGCCCGTTGGCGAAGGGCGGGCCGTCGTAGAACACGTACTCGGGGGCGCCCTCGCGCTGCGCGATCGAGGCGCGGAAGGTGTCGTCCCTGTCCCAGAACCGCAGGATGCGGCTCTCGAGATCGGGAAGGTTCGGCGAGGGGACGAGCGGGTCTCCGGAGACCGGATAGACCATGAGGACCTCCGAGCGGGGCGTAGGCGGACGGCGACTGTGCTGTCCGAGGACGCCGCTCCCCTCCCCTGCCGGCCTGCGGCGGGGCGGTGCGCGTGCGCGGTACCACCTCGGTTGACGCCCCGGAAGGCGTCCCCTCGTTCCTCAGCTGTGACGGGCTGGTCCCGGCGGGTTCTACTGGGCCGACGGCCCGCTCGCGCTGCGCGCTCGGGCCCTGACCGTTCTTCCCGCGGCTCACCGGTGATGGCCGGGTCGATGCCGATGGGCGTCAGTCTACGTCGGGGCCGACGGACGGGTCACCGGGGTTCGCGGTGGAATCGGTCTCGTCGTGGAGTGGGGGGGCGGGTGGGTGGTGGGAGGTATGGGGCCGACGGGTGGGCGTGCCGGTGCGGCGCGATGCATCGGAGTGAGGGGTCGACTCGTGTCGCTCTCGACGTGCGCCGTGTTCTGGTGTCGCGTGCGCGTCGACTCGGTATCCGTGGTTCCTTCACACGGGGGTGTTTTCCACGGGGTTATCCACTGCGGACTTGGCAGATGCGGAAGTCAGGAAAAGTTCGCGGGCTTATCCACATTCTTGTCCGGGGACTGGTTTTCTGGTGTGCGCCGGCATAGAATTGGACATATCGATCGTGGACGAGAGATCGCGGCTTCATCGGTGAGGCCGACGAATCTTGCGATGGCGCCAGTCGAATCACTGTCCCGATCCAGATATCTCGCGTGGGTCCGTGGAATGCCAGGGAAGGGGGTGGGTGACATGAGTGCGGTGGAGCAGCCGGAGTCGCAGGGGCGTCTGGACCTGCCCGGGGAGCCGGCGATCGAGTCGACCTTCTCGGTCCTGGACGACTTGGAGAAGATGACCGAGCGGCAGCGTGAGGACATGCATGTCCACACGCCCCGGTTCGTGGCCACACCCCCGGAGGGCGTCCGACCCTTGTTCATCGTGAAGGAACCCAAGAAAGCGGTGTGCCGCGAGGTCGTGGCGCGCAGGGTGAAGGCCCGCCCTGATACGGAGCTCACCGCGCAGGTCCGCGCTCTCTGGGACGAGGGCGTCGACGAGTCCTACGAGCTCTCTCGCCGCTTCGTGGCGCTGGCGCCGTTCTGGGCGGGGCGGGAGGACATGGACGCCGACCCGTTCGAGGTGGAGCAGCAGGACCTGATGGTCGCGGTGGCGATGCGTTGCACCCGTGGGCAGGCCGCCAAGGCCATCACCGACGCCCACCGGGCCGTGGACCTCCTCCCGCGCTGCACCCAAGCCCTGGAAGCAGGCGAATTCCCTGCGGAATGGTTCCGCACCCTGCTGCGGCGCACCGCGGATTTCACCCCGGCGGAAATGGTCCTCGTGGATGTCACGGTCGCCTCGTGGTGTTTGGCGATCATGCCGAGAGCATTCACGAAATGCCTCGACCTGCTTGTCACGAAGATTCAACAGCGGCATCCCAAAGAACCCGAAGAAATCTCCGCGACCCGCCGCCGCATGGTCCTGGACCCCGGAACCCTCGACGGAGTCGCCTCCCTGCGGATCATCGGACCCGCCCCGGAGATCAAAGCCCTCGCGGGGAAGTTCGACCAGGCCGCTCGGGCGATTCAGAACGCCCAGCGCCACGCGCTGATCGAGGGCACGGAGATCCCGCTGGATCCGGATCGTCGGGTGGAGAACGAGGGCATGCCCCTGTCGTTGAACCTGATCCGCTACCACCTCGCCCACGCCGCGCAGCTCGACACCGGTGGCATCACGGTTCCGGAGGCAAGGTTTCGTCTGAACGTCCTCGTCCCCTTCCTCACCCTGGTCGGTGGCGACGACGCCCCGGGCGTCCTCGAGGATGGGACCCCGATCCCGGCGCAGATGGCCCGTGAGATCGCGGGGAAGAGCGAGGAATGGTTCCGGGTCCTCACCGACCCGTCCTCGGGTGAGTTTCTGCCGCGTCCTGCGGAGAAGTACCGGCCGACCGGGGCGATGCTCGAACACCTGCGCTTGCGTGGCCAGTCCTGCGGCGTCCCCGGATGCGAACGCACCGCGTCTGTCGCCTCCGAAGCGGATCACATCGTCGAGTACAACCATGCGGACCCGGTGTGTGGTGGTCGGGCGGCGGTGGAGAACCTGCACTTCCTGTGCTGGTTCCACCACGCGATGAAAACCGCCGGCCGCCTCGATCCTGTGCGTGTGGAAGCGGACGAGTCACCGGCCGGGACCGCGGGCACGGTGTGGGAGATGCACGAACGCTTCCGCGTGTTCCGCGAGGACGACACCGACCTCCTCACCCCACAGGCCGTCGCCCAACTCGACGCGGTCTGGGACTCGATGCAGCGCAGGCAGGACGACTACGAGCAGCGGGGTGGCGCTGGCGAGCACGACAGCGAAGCTCCCAGTGGCGGGCCGCCTGGCTCCTCTGACCCGTCGGTTCTGGACTCGCCCTGGCCGGTCCGTGCTGGTGTCCCGGACCCGTGGCCCCGCGTGGACATGGACCAAGCCGGCGCCCCCGACCTGGAAGAAATCCCCGTCGAGAAACCCGTCCGGCGCCGATATCAACCGCTCCCGACGTTCCACTACGACGGCGACCTCCCCATCAGCGCCACCATGCGCCGACCACGCAAGCAGCAGGCTCCGCCTCCGAAGTTCGATCCCGGACCGCCACCGTTCTGACCCGCAGGGCCAGCCCGACCGGTCTCGACAGAACACCGAGGTCAGAACCACACCAGAAGCGCCACCCCCACTTGCAGAGGGGCACACCACAGTGCCCCTCTACAGGCACGCCCGAAATCAATCAGCGCCTCCGGGGTCGGGTCCGCTCGTCGCCAGTCCGCGATCTACGACGAGGACTCCGCTCACCGGGCGACGATCGGCAGGCGCAGGATGAAGGCGGTCCGACCCGGCTCCGATTCCAGAGTGATCGAGCCGCCGTGCGCCTCGGCGATCGCCTTGACGATCGGCAGCCCCAGCCCCGTCGTCCCGTCGCCGCCCGAGCGGGCGGCATCCGCGCGGGTGAAGCGCTCGAAGACCCGTCCCGCGATCTCCGGCTCGATGCCGGGACCGTCGTCGATCACCTCGAGGATGCCGACTCGTCCCACCGAGCCCGAGGCGGCCGCCGAGTCGGAGCCGTCCGATCTCGACCCTGACCCCGGCTCCGACCCCGACCCCGACCGCAGCCGCACGGTCACGGTCGTGTCCGCGGGAGTGTGCTTGCGGGCGTTCGACAGCAGGTTCACGATCACCTGCGACAGCTGACGCGCATTGCCGAGCACCGTCACCGGCTCCTCCGGGACCTCGAGCACCCAGCGGTGCTCCGACGCCGTGACCCGCGCGTCCATCGCCGCATCCAACACGAGCTCCCCCAGGTCGGTCTCGGTGCGCTCGTCCCGTGCGCCCTCGTCGAGACGGGCCAGCAGCAGCAGGTCCTCCACGAGCGACGTCATGCGCCGGGACTGCGCGTCCATGCGATCCACCGACTGCTCGCCGCGATCGCTGAGGTCCTCCGTCATCCGCAGCATCTCGCTGTAGCCGCGGATCGCCGTGAGCGGTGTGCGCAGCTCGTGGGACGCGTCGGCGATGAAGCGGCGCATCGACTCCTCGCTGTGCTGGCGCGTCTCGAGCGCCCCCTCCACGTTGTCCAGCAGCAGGTTGAGGGCCCGCCCCACCTCGCCGGCCTCGGTCCCCGAATGGGAGATCCGCTCGTCGACCCGGTCCCCCAGGGCCACGTCGCCGTGGGACAGGGGCATGTCGGCCACCCGTCCGGCGACGGCGGAGACCTCCTCGAGGGGACGCAGCGTGCGCCGCACGATCAGCGATCCCGCCACCCCGCAGAGCGCGGTCGCGAGCACTCCCGCCGTGACCAGCGTGATGTCCAGCCGTGTCAGAGTGCTGTGGACCTGGGTGAGCGGGAGGCCGGTGACGATCACGGCGCCCGAGGCGTCGGTCGCGGTCATCACCCGGTACTGGCCGATGGAGAGCTTCACGTCCGCGTGCTCGTCGCTGTCCAGTCCCTTCGCGACGTCGGCGACCTCGGTGCGGTCCGAGGCGCCCAGCTGCTCGACCTGGCCGTCGGTGTCCCGCCACGCGGCGCTCACGACCTGGTCGTCCACGAGGATCGCGGCGAGCTCGAACTCGCCGCCGCCGGGGCCCGTGGCCTCGGCGTCCCCGCCATCGGCCTCGTCGGCCCCGGTCCCGCTCGTGCCGCTGGTGCCGCTGCTGCTCCCCGTGCCGTTGGACCCGTCCTCGCCGTTCGTCGGCCCGTTGGGCGCGCCCGGACCGCCCGTGTCGCCGGCACGGTGGGCGGCACGGGTGAGCTGCGCGTCCAGCTGGCCCTCGAGCTGCCCGCGCACCGACACGTGCGTGACCGCCCCGACCAGCAGGCACAGCACCGCCACGGTGCTCACCAGCAGGATCACGAGCGTCGCGCGCAGCGACAGACGATGCCGCCGCGGCGTCGCCGTGGGAGTCGGGGCGCCGGGCGCCAGGGGCGCGCGCGCCGGAGCGTGCGAGCGGGCGACGCTCGAGTTGCGGGAGGCGCGGGTCATGCGGGCTTGAGCATATAGCCGGCGCCGCGGACCGTGCGGATCATCGGCTCGCGGCCCACGTCGATCTTCTTGCGCAGGTAGGAGACGTAGAGCTCGACGATGTTCGCCTGCCCGCCGAAGTCGTAGTTCCAGACCGCGTCGAGGATCTGTGCCTTGGAGAGCACGCGCTGCGGGTTCTCCATCAGGTACTGCAGCAGCTGGTACTGGGTCGCGGTCAACGCGATCTCCTCGCCGCCGCGCGTGACCTCGTGGGTGTCCAGGTTCATCACCAGATCGCCGACGACGAGCTCGCTGCTCTGCGGGGACGTCGCTCCCGCACGCTGCACCAGACGGTGCAGCCGCAGCAGCACCTCCTCCATCGTGAAGGGCTTGGTCACGTAGTCGTCGGCCCCGGAGGCGAGGCCCTGGACGCGGTCGGCCGGGGCGTCCATCGCGGTGAGCATGAGCGAGGGGACGTCGGGCTGCAGCGCGCGGATGCGGCGCAGCACCTCGAGGCCCTCGATGCCGGGGAGCATGCGGTCCAGCACCAGCACGTCGGGCCGCATCTCACGGGCCACACGCACGGCCTCGAGGCCGTCGCCCACGACCGTCGCCTCCCAGCCGATCATCTGCAGCGGGAAGCGCAGGAGGTCGGCGATGGTGGGCTCGTCCTCGACGACGAGCGCGCGGATCGGGGACCCGTCCGGGTGCGCCAGCGGCGGCAGCGCGGACAGCGCGGCGGGGGTGTTGGACATGTTCAGCTCCCGTTCGAGGTGGTGACACCGAGATTAGTCGCCCGCGATCCGTCCGCACAGGCTCCGCGCCCCCGCCACAGCACACCGATCCGTCCCGCACAGCCCGCGCACAGCCCCGCGCGCAGCACTGCCCAGTCAGGACGCGCCCGGTGAGAGCACGCTCACCACGCCCCGTGCGCGCGGGCGTGGGATGCTGGAGGGCGGGCCGGGCGCAGGCGCCGGCCGCGCGCACCGACCACCCGATCCACCCCACTCGATCCTTGGAGGAGCACCCATGGGCACGCTGGGCGAACCGTTCACCGCGAAGTGCCGGAAGTCCGGCACGACCGTGGAGGTCGACGGCGAGCACACGCTGCTGCAGGCGCTCCTGGACGCGGGCATCGACGTCGACTACTCGTGCGAGGGCGGAGTGTGCGGCACGTGCGTGCTGCCGCTGCTGGCCGGGGACGTCATCCACGAGGACGAGTTCCTCATGGAGGACGAGCGCGAGGAGCGGATGACCGTGTGCGTCTCCCGCGGGGTCGGCGAGATCGAGCTCGACGTCTGAGGGCCGACGGGTCAGGGCCGCCGCGGGCCCGCCACCACCCAGCCGATCGCGACGAGCAGCACGGACACCCCCGCCATCGCGATCGAGGTCGCGAGAGGCATCGTCGGGCCGCCGAGCAGGACCGTCATCAGCACCGCGAGCGCGACCATCACGATCGCCGTGAACACCGCCGGACGCCCGGCTCCGCGCGAGGCCGGCGCATCGCTCGAGGACAGCGTGTGCGAAGGGATCGTGCGCATCCTGCCCTGGTCCATGACCGTCTCCTGACGAGTGCTCTGCCGACGTGCGGGGATCGCGCCGGTGCTGCGCGAACACTCCCACTCTCCCCCGTCGTCCGCCGCTCCCGCATCCTTCGGACGGATGAATCCGGGCCATACCCGGGTCGTATCCGGGATGCCCCCGAGATGCCGACGGGGCAGACCCGGGACGGCAGGATCAGAACGGCAGGCTCGCGTCGCGGCGGGCGAGCTCGGCGAAGGGACCGTCCTGCGCGAGGAGCTCCTCGAAGGTGCCGCGCTCGACGATGCGCCCCTTCTCGAGGACCACGATCTGGTCGGCGTCGCGGATCGTGGAGAGGCGGTGCGCGATCGAGATCGTGGTGCGGCCGCGGCTGAGCGCGGCGAGCGCTCCGCTCATCGCCTGCTCGGTGCGCACGTCCAGGGCGCTCGTGGCCTCGTCGAGGAGGAGCACGGGCGGGTCGCGCAGGATCGTGCGGGCGAGCGCGAGCCGCTGCTTCTCCCCGCCGGAGAACCGGTAGCCGCGCTCCCCCACCGTGGTGCCGTAGCCCTCGGGGAGGCTCGCGATGTGGTCGTGGATCTGCGCGATCCGGCATGCCCGCTCGAGCTCCTCGTCGCTCGCGTCGGGCGCGGCGAAGCGCAGGTTGTCGGCGATGGACGCGTGCAGCAGGTAGGTCTCCTGGGTGACCACGCCGATGCAGTCGGAGACCGAGCGCAGAGTGAGGTCGCGCAGGTCGTGGCCGTCCAGGGTGACCGCACCGAGCGTCGGGTCGTACAGGCGCGCCATGAGGTAGCCGGTGGTGGTCTTGCCCGAGCCGGTCGCGCCGACGAGCGCCGTGTGCGTGCCGGCGGGGACCGTGAGGTCGATGCCGTGGAGGGTGAACGAGGGATCCTCGGGGTCGAGGTCGGTGCGGCTCGGGCCGTCGGCCGCCGCGGTGTCGGGTGCCCCGTCCGCCTCCTCGCCCGGGTAGCGGAAGGCCACGTGCTCGAGGCGGACCTCGCCGCGCACCTCGGCGGGGTCCAGCGCGGTCGCGTCCTCCCGCTGGGTGATGGTCACGGGAGCATCGAGATACTCGAAGACGCGGGTGAACAGCGCGAAGGACGAGTTCACCTGCGTGGCCACGCGCAGCAGCGAGTTGATCTGCGGGAACAGCCCGGACTGCAGGGCGATGAAGGCGACCAGGGTGCCGATGGTGACGCCGGGGACGTGCCCGAACAGCAGGTAGCCGCCCAGCAGGTAGGTGAGCGAGGGGATCACCGACATGAGCGTCGAGTAGAGGGCCATCTGCCAGCGGCCGGCCGTCGTCGAGGAGAGCCCCAGCTCGGCGAGACGCCCCGAGAGTCCCGTGAAATGGCCGGTGAGGGCGTCGGTGCGGCCCATCGTGGTGCCCAGCAGGATCCCCGAGACCGAGAGCGACTCCTGGATCGAGGCGGAGAGGTCGGCGGCGGTCTCCTGCTGGATGCGGGTGATCGTGCGGCGCCGCAGCCCCACCCGCCGGTTCATCCACACGGCGAGCGGGACGGTGATCACCGAGAACAGGGTGAGGCGCCAGTCCATCGCGAGCATCGCGACCACGGCCATCACGATCCCGGCGCTCGCGGAGACGATCTGGGTGACCACGCTCGTGACCACGGCCTGCATCGAGCCGATGTCGTTGAAGATGCGCGACTGCACCTCGCCGGTGCGCGTGCGGGTGAAGAAGCCCAGCCCCATCCGCTGCAGGTGCGAGAAGACGGCGACGCGCAGATCGTGCATGATCGCCTGGCCCACGCGCGTGGACAGCAGCGACTGCAGCACTCCCAGCACCGAGGAGATCGCGGTGACCGCGATCATCCCGGCCACGCACCAGGCGAGCAGGTCCAGCCGCTGGTCCGGCAGGGCGACGTCCACGACCTCGCGCACCAGGAAAGGCGAGACCACCCCGGTGGCGGCGGCGAGCGCGATGAGCACGAGCACGACCAGCAGGGTGCCGCGGTACGGGGTGAACAGGCGCAGGATCCGGCCGACGTCGGCGCGCTGCCCCGGCGCGAGGCGCCGCTCGTCGGCCCCGGGCATGGAGGCCATGCCGCGGACCCCGCCGCCGGGGCCGCCGGGGCCGCCCGCCATGCTCATCGGGCGCCCGCGCCCTCAGAGACCCGCATGGCGCGCCACCTTGTGCTGCGCCGCCTGGGCGAGCGGGCGGACGGTGACGAGATCGAGGTTCACGTGGTGCGGGGCGTTCAGGGCGTAGGAGATGACGTCGGCGCAGTCCTCGGCGGTGAGCGGCTGCTCGACGCCGTCGTAGACCTTCTCGGCCCGCTCCGTGTCGCCCAGGCGGACCAGGGAGAACTCCTCGGTGCGGACCATGCCGGGTGCGATCTCGATGACGCGGATCGGTGCGCCGTTGAGCTCGAGGCGCAGGGCGGAGGCGAGCATGTGCTCCCCCGCCTTGGCGGCGTTGTACCCGGCGCCTCCCTCGTAGGCGCCCTGGGCGGCCGTCGAGGAGAGCACGAGCACGTCGCCGCGACCGCTCGCGTGCAGGGCGGGCAGCAGCTCGCGGGTGACCCGAGCGGCGCCGAGCACGTTGACCTCGTACATCCGCTGCCAGGCGTCGAAGTCGGCCTCGGCGACCGGCTCCTGGCCGAAGGCCCCGCCCGCGACGTTCACGACCGCGTTCAGACGCCCGTCGAACAGCTCGTCGACGCGGGCCACGAGAGCGGCGACCGACTCCTCGTCCGTGACGTCGACGGCGAGGGTCTCGCAGCCGGACTCCTCGGCGAGGGATGCCAGCCGGTCCTCGCGGCGGGCGACGGCGAGCACGCGCCAGCCGTCGGCGGCGAGGCGCACGGCGCTCGCGCGGCCGATGCCCGAGGAGGCGCCCGTGACCACGGCGGCGAGAGGGGCGGCGGAGGAGGACGCGGCGGAGGATGCAGAGGAGGATGCAGAGGAGGAAGCGGTGGAGGTCATGGCCCCGAGGATACGGGCCGGACGGATGCGCGCAGGGCCGTGTTCCGCGAGAGGATGGGGCCTTGACCTCGCCCGTCCGCACCGACTCCCCCGCGCTGCTGCGCCCCGTGGTCCTCTTCGACCTGGACGGGACGCTCGTGGACACCGTGGGCCTCATCGTCGACTCCTACGCGCACGTGTTCGAGCGCTTCGGGATCGCGGGCATCGAGGAGGCGGAGGTGCGCAGCTGGATCGGGCTCGCCCTCGAGGAGACCTTCGAGGCGCTGGATCCGCTGCGCGCGCCGGCGATGGCCGAGGCCTACCGCGAGTTCAACGTGGGCCACCACGACGAGCGGATCGCCCCGTACCCCGGGGCCGACGCCCATGTGGGCGCGCTCCTCGACGCCGGGGCGGACGTGGGCGTGGTGACCTCGAAGGGCTCCGAGCTCGCCCGGCGCGGACTCACGGCGACCGCGATGCCCGCGATCGACGTGGTGATCGGCAAGGAGCACACGCTCGCCCACAAGCCCGACCCCGCCCCGCTGCGGCATGCGCTCGAGGTGCTCGGCGCGCGCGCCGAGGACGCCGTCTACGTGGGCGACGCGGCGACCGATCTGCAGGCGGCGCATGCGGCGGGGATGTCAGCCGTGGGAGTCACCTGGGGCGCGGGCACTCGGCCGGCGCTCGAGGCGCAGGGCCCGCTCGCCGTCGTCGATTCCTTCGCGGAGCTCACCCGGCTGCTCGCTCCCGGGCGCTGACCTCGGAGACCTCCGAGGTCACCAGGTGGTCTCCTGGTCGGTGCGGTGGTCCTCGGGCTCGATCTGCAGCGTGCAGTGGTCCAGGCCGTGGCGCTCGCGGAGCATCGACTCGGCCGCGTCGAGCACGGCGTGGCCGTCGGTCCCCTCGCGCACCCGCAGGTGCACGGTGAGCACGTCCATCCCGGAGGTGACCGTCCACAGGTGCAGGTCGTGCACGTCGGTGACGCCCGGCACGGCGCGCAGGTCCTCCCCCACGGAACCGGGGTCCAGATGCCGCGGGGTCTCCTGGCCCAGCACCGAGAGGACCTCGCGGCCCAGGATCAGCGCGCGCAGCGCGACGAACACGCCGATCGCGAGGGCGATGGCGGTGTCCCAGAGCGTGCTCCCGGTCACGCCCACGAGGATCGCGGCCGCGACCACGCCGACCGAGCCGATGGTGTCGGCGAGGACCTCGAGATAGGCGCCCTTGACGTTGAGGCTCTCCTGCGCGCCCGCCCGGAGCAGCCGCATCACCGCGAGGTTCACGACCAGGCCCAGCGCGCCCACCACGAGCATGGGCACCGAGTCGACGTGCGCGCCGTCCGCTCCCGCGCCGATCCGGCCGATCGCCTCGAGGACCACGAACACCGAGACGCCCAGCATCACGAGGACGGCGAGCAGGGAGGCGAACACCTCGAGGCGGTAGCTGCCGAAGCTACGCCTGCCCGTGCGATCGGGCCGGGCGGCGAGCACGGTCGCCCCGAGCGCGGCGGCGAGGGTGAGGACGTCGGCAGCCATGTGCCCCGCATCCGAGAGCAGCGCGAGGGAGCCCGTGAGCAGGGCGGTGACCAGTTCGACGACGAAGAAGCCGCCGATCAGCACGAGCGCCCACGCCAGGCGGCGCCGGTGCTTCCCGCCCGCGCTCAGCGCCTGCGCAGCCGAGGCGTGGGAATGGGAGTGGGCGGACCCGTGCGACCCGCCGTGCTCGTCGGCCCCCATCAGGCGCCTCCCCCTCCGGCCGCGGTGATCTCGGGATGCGTCTGCTCGGTGTGCGCGGTGTGGGCGACCGCGAGGTCCAGGAGCATCCGCACGTGCGGGTCGTCCAGCCGGTAGAACATCCGCCGCCCGTCGCGGCGGGTGGCGACCACGCGATGGGCGCGCAGCAGCTTGAGCGCGTGGGAGGTCGAGGAGTCCGACTGCCCCGTGAGCGCGGCGAGGTCGTGCACGCACAGCTCCCCCTCGAGCAGGGCGAGCAGGAGGGTGAGGCGGTTGGGGTCCCCGAGCAGGGAGAACACATCGGCCGTGTCGGCCACGTCGCGGGGGCGCGGCAGGTGCTCGGCGGCGAGCGCGACGCGCCCGGCGTCCACGACGTCGCTCGCGCAGCCCTCCGCGCCGTCCGCGGGCTCCGCGCTCTCCGCGAGCTCCGCGGTCGGCACATATGACGATGTGTTCATACGTTCAGGGTAGGTCCACGGCGAAGAAGCGGTCAAGGGATGCCAGCGGGGCGGCGCCGGCCCCTCTCAGACCCCTGCGAGCTCGACCCCGTCGTCGGCCTCCAGGTCCCCGGAGACGCGTCCGCGGGCGAGGCGGGAGACGAGCGCGGCGATCGCGCCGTCGCCGGTGACGTTCGTGGCGGTGCCGAAGGAGTCGATCGCGATGTAGGAGGCGATCATGAGGCCGACGGCGGCCTCGCCGAAGCCGAGCATCGAGGAGAGGATCCCGGCGGCGGCCATGATCGCTCCCCCGGGCACGCCCGGCGCGGCGATCATGACGATCCCGAGCATGAGCACGAAGCCCACGAGCTTCGCAGGATCCAGCGGCATCCCGGTGACCACCATGATCGCGACGGCGAAGGAGGTGATCTTGAGCGTCGAGCCGGCGAGGTGGATCGTCGCGCACAGCGGGACCACGAAGTCGGCGATCGGAGCCGCCACCCCGTTGCGCTTGGTGCACTGGAGGGTCACGGGGATCGTCGCGGCCGACGAGCTGGTGCCGAGCGCCGTCGCGTAGGCGGGCAACATCCTCCACAGCATCTTCAGGGGATTGCGGCGCATCGCCCAGCCGGCCACGCAGTACTGGGCGAGCAGCACGATCACCGTGAGGACGAAGACCATGAGCACGACCGCGAGGAACGTGCCGATGACGGTCCAGATCTGCCCGTTCATCGTCAGGCCCAGGAACATCCCGAAGATATAGATCGGCAGCAGCGGGATGATGATCGCCTCGATCGTGCGCACCACGATCGTGCGCAGCTGCTCGAAGGACTCCTGCAGCGCCCCGCGGCGCACCAGGGTCAGCCCGATCCCGAGGCAGAAGGCGAGGATGAGCGCGGTCATCACCTCGAAGACGGGCGGCATCTCGATCGTGAAGTACGGGGCGATCGCCGAGTCCTCGGGGTTCTCCAGGGTCCCCACGCTCGCGCCCGCGAGCATGCGCGGGAGCAGCAGGGCGGAGACGGCGAGCGCGAGCAGCCCGCACAGGATCGTCGAGACGTAGGCGATGCCCGCGGTGAGGGCGAGCATCTTCCCCGCCCCGCGGCCCAGCTCGCCGATCGCCGGGGTCACGAGCCCCACGATGATCAGCGGGATGAGGAACTCCAGGAAGGCGGAGAACAGCCCGTTGAAGGTGGTGAACACGCGCGCGAGCGCCTCGGGCATCACCAGGCCCAGGAGGATGCCCAGCACGATCGCGACCACGATCCGCGGCAGCAGGCCGAAGCAGGGCCGACGGCGGGAGGGAGCGGCGGGCTCGCCGTCGACGGGCGCGGGAGCGGCGGGCGGGGTGTCGGCAGGAGGAGTCATCGATCATCCGGTTCGTCGGGGAAGAGGGATCGGCACAGGGTACCGATCCGCACCGCTTTCCCCGAACCCCTCCCGCCCGCGCCGGCCGCACCCTAGACTCGCGCGGGTGCTCGCCTTCTGGAGGATCCTCGCCGCCTCCTTCCGGCAGTACTCCACCTACCGCGTCGCCACCGTCGCCGGCGTGTTCACGAACTCCGTGTTCGGCCTGATCCGCGCCTCGATCCTGCTGGCCGCGGTCTCCACCGCCGGGGGCGAGCTGCGCGGCTACGACGCCCTGCAGGCCGCGACCTACGTGTGGCTGGGCCAGGCGCTGCTGGCCCCCGTCGAGGCGTTCGGCACCCGGGAGGTCGCCGAGCGCGTCCACCAGGGCGACGTCGCCATCGACCTGCTGCGGCCCCTCGGGTTCCTCCGGCTCCAGTACGCGCAGAAGCTGGGCCGCTCCGCCTTCCTGCTGCTGGCCCGTGGGATCCCGCCGATGCTCGTGGGAGCGGCTCTCACCGGCATCTCCCTGCCGACCGACCCCGTGGCCTGGCTGCTCGGACTGCTCGCGATCCTGCTCGCGATCACCGTCGCCTTCCTCGCGGACATGCTGGTGAACCTCGCGGCGTTCTGGATCCTGCAGACCCGCGGGCTCACCGTCGTCTACACGGCCGTGATGAACCTGCTCTCAGGATTCCTCATCCCCATCGCCTGGTTCCCCGACTGGCTGATCGCCCTCACCCGCGCGACCCCGTTCCCCGCCATGGTGCAGACCCCGATCGACGTGCTCTCGGCGCGCGTGAGCACCGCCGAGGCCCTCCCCGAGATCGGCGTGCAGGCGCTGTGGGCGGGCGTCCTCGCCCTGGCGGCCTGGGCGATGCTGCAGCGCGGGATCCGCTCGCTGGAGGTGCAGGGTGGCTGAGAGGACCCCGTCGGCCCGTCCCGGCTCGACCCTGCGGATGGTGGCGACGCTCTACGGCTCGCGGATCCGCTCCCAGGCCTCGTTCCGCACGAGCTTCCTCATGGACCTGCTGGGCCAGGTCCTCATCGTGGGCACTGAGTTCCTCGAGCTGTGGGTGATCCTCTCCCAGGTCGACGTGCTGGGCGGGATGACGCTGCCGCAGGTCGCCGTGGTCTACGGGCTCGGAGCTCTCGCCTTCGGGATCGCCGACATGCTGTTCGGCGAGATCGACGGGCTCTCCACGGCGATCCGCTCCGGGACGCTCGAGACCCTCATGATCCGCCCCGTGCCGATGCTGCTGCAGATCTCGAGCCTCGACCTCTCCCTGCGCCGGCTGGGCCGGATCGTCGTCGGCATCGCGATGACCGTGACGGCGCTCGCGATAGCGGGCTTCTCCCCCACCCCGCAGACGCTCGCGCTGCTGGTGATCGCGCCGCTCGCGGGCGCCGCGATCATGGGCGCCCTGTTCACGATGGCCGGAGCCATGCAGTTCTGGCTCGTGGACGGCCGCGAGTTCGCGAACGCGTTCACCTACGGCGGCAACTACGTGGCCACGAACCCCGGGGCGGTGTTCCCGCTGCCCCTGCGGGCGTTCTTCACCTTCGTGATCCCGACGACCCTCGTCGCCTACACCCCGACCCTCGCCCTGCTGGACCTGCCCGGCCCGCCGCTGCTGCCGCAGTGGACGGGCTGGCTGGGCCTGCCGGTCGCGGTCCTCACCTGGATCCTCGCCGCGCTGCTCTGGCGCGCGGGGGTCCGTCGCTACACAGGAGCCGGCGGATGACGAACCATGACACGACCCAGCCCGCGATCGACCTGCGCTCCCTGCGCCGGGACTACGTGGTGCGCTCGGGCCCGCTGGGCCGACGCGCCCGCAGGGTCGTGCGCGCCGTCGACGACGTGACCCTGCAGGTGCAGCCCGGGGAGGCGGTCGGCTTCGTGGGCGCGAACGGCGCCGGGAAGTCCACGACCATCAAGATGATGACCGGCATCCTCCAGCCCACCTCCGGCGACGTGCGGGTGCTGGGTCGGCGCCCCGTCGCCGAGCGGCGACGCCTCGCCCGGGAGATCGGCGTGGTCTTCGGCCAGCGCTCCCAGCTCTGGTGGGACCTCCCCCTGCGCGACTCCTTCCGGATCCTGGGGGCGATGCACCGCATGAGCGAATCGGCGCGCGCGCAGCGTCTGGGGCGCCTGGTGGAGGGGCTCGACCTCCACGGATTCCTCGACCGGCCGGTGCGGCAGCTCTCGCTCGGCCAGCGGATGCGCGGCGAGGTCGCGGCCTCGTTGCTGCACTCCCCGCGCCTCGTCATCCTCGACGAGCCGACCATCGGCCTGGACATGATCTCCAAGGAGGGGCTGCGCCGCTTCCTGCGCGAGGACCGCGACGAGCGCGGCACCACCCTGTTCCTCACCACGCACGACATGGGCGACGTGGAGCGGCTGTGCGAGCGGATCGTCGTGGTCAACTCCGGCACGGTCGCCTTCGACGGTCCCCTCGCCGGCTTCCGCGAGTCCCTCGGCGCGCCCCGCGAGCTCGTCGTCGACCTCGCCGCGCCGCGGGAGGCGCTCGCCCTCCCTCCCGAGGCCGAGGTGCTCGCGGTCGAGGCCGACGGGATCCGCCATCGCATCGCCTTCCGCGGCAGCGAGATGACGGTGCCCGCCCTGCTCTCGGCGATCGGCGCGCAGGCCGAGATCGCCGATCTCTCCCTCGCCGAGCCCGCGATCGAGGACCTCGTGCGGGAGATCTACGCCAGGGGCCGGTGAGAGCGGCGGGCGACGGGCCGCGCTGCCACGTATCCTCGCTGCGGGCCCGCCCGTCGGCCCGGTCGCACCCCGAAGCATCCATCCGCAGCACCCACCCGCAGCGAGCGAGGAGAGCAGATGAGCCCCGCCACCCCGTCCGTCGGCCGGATGATCTCGAGCGGTCTGGACGCCGTGCCGAAGATGCTCCGCCACGACTCCCCGCGCACGCGCCACGAGGCGATGGCCCGAGGGATGCTCGACCACGTGCTGCGCGACCGCCGTGCGCGCCGGCAGTTCGCCCGCCGCATCGCCGACGTCTCCGGCTCCGTCCCCGCCTTCCGCACCACCACCCGCAGCGCGGCCGACGCCTTCGACCTGGTGGGCCAGTCGCCCTCGACCGGCTCCTCCGAGATCCTCGCGGTCAAGCTCGTGATCGACGGGGACCTCTCAGAGGAGCGCCTGCGGTCGCTGCTGGACTCCCTCGAGAGGACCCCGGGCAGCCGCCTGCTGCTCATCGTGCCGCGCTCGCGCCGGTCCGCCGTGCGCGAGGTCGACGACCCCACGGGCCGCATCCGCATGGTGACCTGGGCGCAGGTCGCCAAGCGGCTCGTGCCGCACGACCCCGAGAGCGCCGAGCTGTGGACCTCTCTCGCCGAGTTCGGCGAGAACCAGGCCGTCGAGGACGCCCAGCAGCCCGTCGCGCCGAAGGTCCTGCTCGACGAGGAGGTCACCACTGAGCTGCGCGACCACCTGCGCTCGATGCTTCTCATCAGCGACGAGCTCATCCACCGCGCGCCGCGCTTCTCCTCCTCGCGCAGCCACCCGCGGGCGTGGCTGCACGCGGGCGGGAGCGGCAACGACCTCGGCGTCGAGTTCGACGCCGTCGAGGACGGCTCGGCGATCTGGCTCGTCGGCTCCCGCCCCCAGCGGTCCTTCCCGCTGGAGATCGGGGCGCTCGGCAACGACGAGGAGCGCGAGGCCGCGATCGCCCGCCTGCGCGCGATCGCCTCCCGCCCCGACTGGCGCTACGACGCGGACCTCACCTTCGAGCCCGACTCCTACATCGGCACCCCGGCCTCCCGGAAGCTCGAGGACGCCCGCGCCCTGCTCTGGGAGGTCCTCGACCCGGGCCGTCTCGAGGCGAGCGGCTTCCCGCTGGTCCCCCGCCAGCAGCCGGACATGACCGCGGACCGCCTCTCGGTGCGCGTGCACGCCCCGTCGATCCCGCGCTCGGGCACCTTCCTCGTCTCGATCGGCGGCTCGAGCACCTGGCGCACGCTGCTGCCGCGCGTCACCCGCGAGTACGACCACCGCACCTACGTCGTGCAGGCCAAGAAGTCCGACTCCGTCCAGGACCTCGTCACCAGCGTCCACGAGGCCCTGCACTCGCTCGCGACCAAGCCCTGAGCGCGGCTCCGGGCGCGCGGCGAAAGGGCCTCCCCGGGAACGATGCGCGGCTCACATCCCGCCGGCGCGCGGCGGCTGGGACAATGACAGCTGAGGGCGTCCTCACCGGGGCGCCGCAACCAGGTCGCAGGAGGCACCGAGGGTGAACGGCTCGTTCAAGGTCCGCGGAGGGAAGCTCGTCTCGGTCGAGGTCGAGGCCTCGGACGGGGTGATCACCTCCGCCCACGTGTTCGGCGACTTCTTCCTCGAGCCCGACGAGGCCCTCGAGGACATCGACGCCGCGATCGTCGGCCTGCCCGTGAAGGCGAGCGCCGCCACGATCACCGAGGCGATCTCCGCGCGTCTCGCCGCCCGGCACGGCGACGTCCAGATGATCGGCTTCGACGCGGACGCCGTCGCGATCGCCGTGCGCCGTGCGCTGGGCAACGCGACCAGCTGGGACGACCACGAGTTCGACGTCATCGGGCCGGTCACCATGGCGCCGATCATGCACGTGGCGCTCGACGAGGTCATCCCCCACGAGGTCGCCGCGGGTCGGCGTCGGCCGCTGCTGCGGATCTGGGACTGGGACTCCCCGCTCGTGGTGATCGGCTCCTACCAGAGCGTGAAGAACGAGATCGACCCCGCGGGCGCCGCGAAGCACGGCATCGGCGTGGTGCGGCGCATCACCGGCGGCGGCGCCATGTTCATGGAGGCCGGCAACTGCCTCACCTACTCGCTCGTGGTGCCGTCCTCCCTCGTCGAGGGCCTGAGCTTCGAGCAGTCCTACGCCTACCTCGACGACTGGGTGATGGGCGCCCTCGCGGAGATCGGCGTGCGGGCGCGGTACGTGCCGCTGAACGACATCGCCTCGGACAAGGGCAAGATCGGCGGCGCCGCCCAGCGCCGCTTCGCCGACGGCGTGGTGCTCCACCACGTCACCATGAGCTACGACATCGACGCCGACAAGATGGGCGAGGTGCTGCGCGTGGGGCGCGAGAAGCTCTCCGACAAGGGCACCCGCAGCGCGAACAAGCGCGTGGACCCGATGCGCTCGCAGACCGGCATGAGCCGCGAGGCGATCATCGACAGCTTCCTGGACTACTTCCGCGGGAAGTACGCCACCCACGAGTCGGCGTACACCGAGGGCGAGCTCGCCGCGGCGCGGGACCTCGTGGACACCAAGTTCGCCACCGAGGAGTGGACCCAGCGCGTGCCGTGAGCGGCGGGGCGGCGGCTGCCGCACCCGCCGCTCGCGCCGTTCGCGCCGTTCGCGCCGTTCGCGCCGTTCGCAGGAGCGTCGTCCTCAGCCGCGGCCCTTCCCCCGGCCGTGATGCCCGTGCCCGTGTCCGCCGTGGCCGCGCGATCCCCGGACCAGCTCGACCTCGTCGACGACGCGGCCGTCGGTGACGTCGTGGGTCACCAGTGTCAGGGCGTCGCGCTCGACGCGCACCCGCGTCACGTTGGGGTGATGGCGCTGCTCGTCCTCGGCGATCCAGTAGAACGAGTCGACGTTCTCCTCGTCGGTCTCGTAGTACTTGCTGCCGCTGCACGAGTTGCAGGTCAGGTAGAGGACGTCGCCGTCCTCGGCGACCACGCGCCCCCGCACGGTCCCGGCCGTCTCGAAGGAGCTGAGCGCGTTGTCGGGGACGCCGTCGCCGTCCTCGTCGTCGGTGACGTTCATGAGGTACGAGCGGGTGAAGTGGTGGTCGTGCCCCATCAGGACGAGGTCCACGCCGAGCTCGGAGAACCCGGGAGGGAGCACCCGGCGGCGCTCGATGATGTCGCTGTCCATCGCGTGGTCGGCGGTGCTGAACACCGAGTGGTGGAAGGTGACGAGAACCCAGCGCGCATCGTCGTGCTCACGCATGGTCTGCGCGACGTAGTCCAGATGCGCGTCGTTGTCGGTGCTGTTCGAGTTCAGCGCCACCACGAGCACGTCCTGGAAGCGGAACCAGCTGTTGCCGCCGGCATTGCCCGAGGAGGCGACCACTCCCACGCTCGTCGACTGGTTCGCCACGTGGAAGTGCTGCCTGTACAGGTCCGACCCCTCGTCATGGTTGCCGATGACCGGGGCCACGGGCAGGGAGGCGAGCTGTCCCGGGGCCAGGAGCTCGGTGTACTCCTCCGCCATCGCCGCGAGGTCCCCGGTCGTGTTGATCTGGTCGCCCGCGGAGAGGATGAAGGCGGCGCGCGGGTACTTCTTCTCGGCAAAGCGCAGCGTGGTGGCCCAGCCCTCGCCGTCGGCCTCGTTGTCCCCGCTCGCTCCGATCTGCGGATCCGCGACCACCAGGAACTCGAAGGAGCCACTGCGGGCGAGCGTGCGGAACTCGAAGACGTCCGACCAGCCGGCGCGCGCGGACCCGACGCGGTAGAGGTAGCGCGTGTCGGCCCGGAGGTCCTCGAGCGTCGCGTGATGGAAGTGGTAGCCGTCGGTGAGGGCCTCGCCGCTCGTGGCCCGCACGCGCCGGGTGCCCGCACGCGGGAATCCGTGTCCGCGGGAGTATTCGCTCCGACGCACCAGCTCCACCTCCTGTCGGCCGCCGTCGGTGCTGAACCAGGCGAGGTTGCGCTGCGTCTCGTCCGACCCGACCAGGAGCACCAGGTCCTCGATCGAGGAGCCGTGCGACGACCCGTCGGCGCTCGCGGCCTCGACCTGCACGAGAGGGAGCGCGGCGAACGCGCCGAGACCGGCGATGACGGCTCGACGGGAGGTGGTCCTCGGCGTCGTCTGCGTGGTCTGCGTGGGCTGGGACTGCGGGGCCTGCGACATGGGTGGGATCTCCTGGGTCTCGGGCGGATGGGTCGGGAGGGATGACGCCGACGGGCACGAGCCCGGGCGGGCGCCGTCCGAACGCACCCGATCGATGCAACAGGTGCGGCGTGAACCCCCTCGATGGCCCGGGCGACATCCCGGTGTCCATCGCGCGAACGGCCGCCCGGAGCCCGGCACGCTCCGTGCGCCCGTGATCACGTCGCAGGATTGCGCTCTCAGGCACGATGCCTGGAACAATGGGCGCCATGACCGACACCGCCCCGCGCCCGAACGCCGCGTCCGCTCTCCCCGACAAGCCCAGCCTCGAGGGCCTCGAGGACAAGTGGGACCGCGTATGGGACGCCGCGCAGGTCTACGCCTTCGACGCGGACACCACCCGTGACCAGGTGTTCAGCGTCGACACCCCGCCGCCCACGGCCTCGGGCTCCCTGCACATCGGCCACGTGTTCGGCTACTCCCAGGCCGACATGATCGTGCGCTACCAGCGCATGCGCGGCAAGAACGTGTTCTACCCGCTGGGCTGGGACGACAACGGCCTGCCCACCGAGCGCCGCGTGCAGAACTACTTCGGCGTGCGCTGCGACCCCTCGCTCCCCTACGAGGAGGACTTCACCCCGCCGCAGGAGGGCGGGGACAACAAGTCCGCGAAGGCCGCGAACCAGAAGCCGATCTCGCGCCGGAATTTCATCGAGCTGTGCGAGCGGCTCACGAAGATCGACGAGGCCTCCTTCGAGGAGGTCTTCCGCACGCTCGGCCTCTCCGTCGACTGGAACCACAGCTACCAGACCATCGATGCGCGCTCCCGCGCGACCAGCCAGCGCGCCTTCCTCGAGAACCTGGCCAAGGGCCAGGCCTACCAGTCCGAGGCCCCCACGATGTGGGACGTCACCTACCGCACCGCGGTCGCCCAGGCCGAGCAGGAGGACCGCGAGCGCGACGGCGCTTACCACCGCATCGGCTTCACGAAGGCCGATGGGAGCGGCGAGAAGGTCTTCATCGAGACCACGCGCCCCGAGCTGCTGCCCGCGTGCGTGGCCCTCGTCGCCCACCCGGACGACGAGCGCTACCAGGAGCTGTTCGGCACCACGGTGACCTCCCCCCTGTTCGGCGTCGAGGTGCCGGTGCTGGCCCACCCCCTCGCCCAGGCCGACAAGGGCGCGGGCATCGCGATGATCTGCACCTTCGGCGACGCCAACGACGTCACCTGGTGGCGCGAGCTCGAGCTGCCCACCCGCAGCGTCATCGGCCGCGACGGCCGTTTCCTGCCCGAGGCCCCGTGGATCACCTCCTCCGAGGGCCGCGAGCGCTATGCCGAGCTCGCCGGGCTCACCGTGTTCAGCGCGCAGAAGCGCGTGGTCGAGATGGTCACCGAGACCGGCGACCTGGTGGGCGAGCCGAAGCGGATCACCCATCCGGTGAAGTTCTACGAGAACGGCGACAAGGCCCTCGAGTACGTGACCAGCCGCCAGTGGTACCTCACCAACGGCGGCCGCGACGCCTCCGAGGGCGGGCTGCGCGACGCGCTGATCGCCCGCGGCGCCGAGATCACCTGGCACCCCGCCTACATGGAGTCCCGGTACCGCAACTGGGTCGAGGGCCTCGCCGGTGACTGGCTGGTCTCCCGCCAGCGCTTCTACGGCGTCCCGATCCCCGTCTGGTACGCGCTGGACGCTGCCGGGGAGGTCGACTACGACACCGTGCTCACCCCCGAGCTCGAGCGTCTGCCGATCGATCCGACGACCGACGCGCCCTCCGGCTACGAGGAGTCCCAGCGCGACCGGCCGGGCGGCTTCACCGCCGATCCCGACATCCTCGACACCTGGGCGACGAGCTCCCTGACCCCGCAGCTCGCGGGAGGCTGGGACGCCGATCCGGAGCTGTTCGGCAAGGTGTACCCGATGGACCTGCGCCCGCAGGGCCACGACATCATCCGCACCTGGCTGTTCTCCACGATCGTGCGCTCGCACCTGCAGCAGGACTCCCTGCCCTGGCACAACACGTCGATCAACGGCTGGATCCTGGATCCGGACCGCAAGAAGATGAGCAAGTCCAAGGGGAACGTCGTCACCCCGATCGGCCTGCTGCACGACCACGGCTCGGACGGCGTGCGCTACTGGGCCGGCCGCGCTCGCCAGGGCGTGGACACCGCGTTCGACGAGGGCCAGATGAAGATCGGTCGACGCCTGGCGATCAAGATCCTCAACGCCTCGAAGTTCGCGCTCGGCTTCGGCGAGGCCCCGGCGGACCCGTCGGGCCGCCTGGCCGCGGACCCGTCGGCCGTGACGCATTCGCTGGACCGGGCGATGCTGGCCGCGCTCGCCGAGGTCGTGGACTCCGCGACGGCCGCCTTCGAGGAGATGGACTACGCGCGCGCTCTCGAGGTCGTCGAGCCCTTCTTCTGGACGTTCTGCGACGACTTCATCGAGCTCATCAAGGATCGCGCCCACGGCGCCTCCGCGAGCGGCGAGGAGGGTGCGGCCTCGGCGCGCGCCGCGCTCGCGATCGCCCTCGAGGTGCTGCTGCGCCTGTTCGCCCCGGTGATCGTGTTCGCGACCGAGGAGGTCTGGTCGTGGTGGCGGGGCGGCAGCGTGCACACGCAGTCCTGGCCGACGTCCGACGCGCTGCGCGAGGCCGCGGTCGGGCAGGACGCCTCGCTGCTGGGCACCGTCGAGCAGACCGCGATCGTGCTGCGGCGCATCAAGTCCGATGCGAAGGTCTCGCAGAAGACCCCGATCCTGCAGGTCACCGTCACCGCCCCCGAGTCCGCGATCGCGCACCTCGAGGCGGCCCGCGGGGACCTTACGGCCCTGGGCCGGATCGAGGCGCTGACGATCATCGGCGGCGAGGTCGAGGGCATCGCGACCAGCGACGTCGAGCTCGGCGAGCCCCCGGTCAAGAAGCCGCGGAACCAGGGCTGACACAGACCTGACACCGGGCTGTCGCGGAGCGCTCCCGCGCTCAGCGCACCACCTCACGGCTGGATCCGTCGACACGGCGGGTCCAGCCGCGCGCGTCCAGGTGCTCGAGCAGCGGGATCGCGACGCGGCGCGTGGTGCCCAGCGCCCGACGGGCCGCGCTCGCGGTGAAGGGCTGCTCGAGCCGGGCGAGCTCGCGCATCGCCAGGGCCGGGGCCGACGGCAGGAGCACCACACCGTCAGGCAGGCGCAGCAGGCGCCCCTGCTTCTCGGCGGCGGCGAGCTCGCGGGCGCCCAGGCGCAGGGCGGCGAGGTCGTCGGCCTCCGGAGCCCGGAACGGATGCGCGCGCAGTCGCTCCTCGAGCGCGGCGACCTGCGTCTCCGCCGCGCCGAGGCCCGCAGCGCGCTCGGGGTCGACGATGCGGCCGTCCTCCGCGGCGAGACCGGCGGCGGGCAGCACCAGGGAGAGCAGCGAGGCGTCGGGCATCGGCAGGGTCGACGCCGGTGCGGACGCCTGAGCCGACGTCGGGGCCGCGCCGCCCTGTGCCAGCAGGTCGAGCGCCGCGCCGCGCGTGATCCCGGCCGAGAGCGCATCCCTCGCGTGCTCGGCGCGGACGGCCTCGCGCAGCGTGCCGGCCCAGGCGGTGATCGCCTGCTCGGCCACGAGCCACTCCCCTGCGCGGAGGATCCCTCGCGGCAGCGGATCGGGCACCGCGATCCCCCTTCGCACGAGGAGGTCCGCACGGATCGCGGCGCGGCGCACGGTCTCGTGGGCGGCGTCCCCGTGCGGGTCCATGGATCCGAGCTCAGCGGTGCGGCGCTTCCCGGCGCCGCGCCGCGTGAGCACGGGCGGGTCGACGTCGAGGATCTGCACGCCGCCGAGCACGGCGTGCTCGCCGCTGCCGCGCAGCAGCATCCGGTCGCCCACGCGCAGCGGCAGCGGCCGCTCGAGGGCGAGGCGGGCGTGCTGCGCGCCGAGGTCGCGCACGCGCGCGGGGACGGCGGCGGTGCCGGCGTGGACCATGACCTCGCGGGGCACCTCGTCGAGCGCCTCGCCCGTCGTGCGGCGCACGTCCACGTGGTCCACGGCCTCGAAGGCGCCGGGGGTGACGAGGGCGTCTCCGCGGCCGATCTCCTCGAGGTCGGTGCCGCGCAGGTTCACGGCGGCCCGGCAGACGGGGCCGAGCTCGCGCGCCGATTCCTCACGGCTCTGCAGGCCGCGGACGGTGACGCGGGTGCCGCGCTCGCCCGCGGCCTCACCGTGGGCGCCGAGCAGGGTGAGCTGATCGCCCGAGTGCAGCGTCCCCGTCGCAAGGGTCCCGGTGACTACGGTCCCGGCCCCGGAGATGCTGAAGGCTCGGTCGATCCACAGCCGCACGGGAGCGGCCGCGCTCGATGCGGGGGCGTGCTCGAGGACGTCGTCGAGCACGCTCCGCAGCTCGTCGATGCCCTGGCCGGTGCGCGCGGAGACGGTGACCGCGGGGGCGCCGGCGAGGCCGGTGCCGGCGAGCTCCGTGCGGGCCCGGGCGAGGGCGGCACGGCCGCCGTCCTCGGCGAGGTCTGCGCGGGTGATGACGAGGACGCCGGTCTCGATGCCGAGGGCGGCGAGCGCGTCGCGGTGGTCGTCGGACTGCGCCTGCCAGCCCTCGTCGGCCGCGACGACGAAGCAGACGACGGGGGCGGGGCCGAGCCCGGCGAGCATGTTGCCCAGGAACCGCTCGTGGCCGGGAACGTCGACGAAGGAGACCTCGCGGCCGCTGGGCAGGCGGGTCCAGGCGAAGCCGAGGTCGATGGTCAGGCCGCGGCGCCTCTCCTCCTCCCAGCGGTCGGTCTCGATGCCGGTCAGCGCCCGCACCAGGGTGGACTTGCCGTGGTCGACGTGCCCGGCGGTGGCGACGACGCGCTCGATCATGGGCGCTCCGAGGCGGCGCTCGCGGCCCGGGCGGCCTGCGCGGCCTGCACCGCGCGGGTCAGGTCCTCGTCGCGGTCCGTCGGGACGCAGCGCAAGTCCAGAAGACACGCGCCGTCGCGCACGGTGGCGACGACGGCCGGGTCGCCGCGGCGCAGGGGCTCGGCGAGGTCCTCGGGGAGGGCGATCGCGACGCCGGGCAGCGGCACCTCGGCGCCGCCCCCGCCGCCCACGCGGCCGTCGTGGTCGACGACCCGGCCACCCACCTGCGCGGACAGGGCCTCGGTGCGTGCGCGCAGCTGCGCGGGATCGATGTGGAGGGCCGACGGGACGGGCGGTTCGGGGCCTCGCAGGGTGGCCTCCAGCGCGGCGAGGGCGAGCTTGTCGGCGCGCATCGCGCGGGCCATGGGGTGGCGGGCGAGGCGGGCGATGACGTCGGCCCGTCCCAGCAGGATCCCGGCCTGGGGCCCGCCGAGCAGCTTGTCGCCCGAGGCGATGACGACGTCGGCCCCGTCGCGCAGCGCCGTGGAGAGTGCGGGCTCCTCGGGCAGGGCGGGGTCCGGGTCGACGAGGCCGCTGCCGAGGTCGACGACGAGCGGCAGGCGGGCGTCATGGCAGAGCCCGGCGAGCTCGGCGACGGGGACGGCGGAGGTGAAGCCGCTGATGCGGTAGTTGCTCGCGTGGATGCGCAGCACGCAGCCGGTCGCGGGGCCGAGCGCGGCCGCGTAGTCCTCGGCGTGGGTGCGGTTGGTGGTGCCCACCTCGCGGATCCGGGTGCCGGTCGAGGCGATGAGCTCGGGCAGGCGGAAGCCGGCGCCGATCTCGATCATCTCCCCGCGCGAGAGGACGATCTCGCCTCTCCCCGCGAGCGCCGTGGTCGCGAGCAGCAGCGCGGCGGCGCCGTTGTTGACGACCAGCGCGCCCTCGGCCACGGGGCACGCGGCGAGGAGGGCGGCCCGAGCGCCGGCCCCGCGGCGGGAGCGCCGGCCGGACGCGAGGTCGAACTCGACGTCCGTGTACCCGGCGGCGTCCTGCAGGGCGGCCCGCGCGGCATCGGAGAGCGGCGCGCGGCCGAGGTTCGTGTGGACGATGACGCCGGTCGCGTTGAGCACGGGGCGCAGGGAGTGGGCGCCGGCGGTGCCGAGCCCGGAGAGCAGCTCGGCCTCGACCTGCTCGGGGGCGATCCGGCCGCTGCGGGCGCGGTCCTGGACCGCGCGGATCAGCTCGCGCACCACGCGCTCACCCATCTGCGCGCTCGCCCGCTCGACCTCCGGCAGGGCCAGCAGGCGGTCGGTGCGCGGGATGCGGCGGCGGGGATCGGACTCTGCCACGGTCTCGGCTCCTCCTCGGCGCGGTGCCCCCGGTGCGTGCCCGGCGCGTCAAGCACGCGGCCGCGTCGCCGGGGCGGATGGGCGGTTTGGCGGAGGCGGACGGGAATCGAACCCGCCAGACCGAGATGCTCGGTCTCACCAGTTTTGAAGACTGGGGCGCCCACCAGGACACGTACGCCTCCGTCGTCGATCCTATCGCCCACCTGGGTCTCCTCGGTCCCGGTCGCGCTGCCCCGCACGCGAGCGCACTGCCTAGACTCGCCCCCATGAGCCTCGACGACGCCCAGGCCCCCACCGGACCGATCCCCTCCGCGCTGCCCTCCGTCTCGGTGCGGCTGACGACCATGGCGCACGGCGGAGGCTGCGCGAGCAAGATCCCGCCGGGCGAACTCGAGGAGGCGGTCTCGGCGCTGGCCGGCCAGAGCGCGGGCGACGTGATCGTGGGGCTCGACGACGGCGACGACGCCGCGGCCGTGCGCGTGCGCGAGGACCTCGCGGTGCTCTCGACCGCGGACTTCTTCACCCCGGTGGTCGACGACGCCTTCGACTGGGGCCGCATCGCCGCCGCGAACGCGCTCTCGGACATCTACGCGATGGGCGGCGACCCCGTGGTCGCGATCAACCTCGTGGGCTGGCCGCGCGAGACGCTGCCCTACGACCTGCTGCGCGAGGTGCTGCGGGGCGGCCTCGAGATCGCGGCGGCGGCCGGCGTCCCGGTGATCGGCGGGCACAGCGTGGACGATCCGGAGCCCAAGTACGGGATGGCCGTCACCGGCACGGCCCATCCGGAGCGCCTGCTGCGCAATGACGCGGCCCGGGCCGGTCTTCCGCTCACCCTCACCAAGCCGCTCGGCGTGGGTCTGCTGAACAATCGCCACAAGGCGACGGCCGAGGTGTTCCCCGCGGCGATCGAGACGATGACGACGCTCAACCGCGATGCCTCGCAGGCTGCACTCGCGGCGGGGGCGCGCGCGGCGACCGACGTCACCGGGTTCGGCCTGCTCGGTCACCTGTTCAAGATGATGCGCGCCTCGGGTGTGGCCGCGGAGATCGACCGCGGCGCCGTGCCACTCGTCGACGGCGCGGCCGAGGCGCTGCGCGACGGCTTCGTCTCCGGCGGCACCCGCAGGAACCTGGATTGGGTGCGCGAGCACGTGCAGGCCGGCCCCGACATCACCGAGGACGATCTGCTGCTGCTCGCCGACGCGCAGACCTCCGGCGGTCTGCTCGTGGTCGGCGAGGTGCCCGGGTATCCGATCATCGGCCGGACGCTGCCCTCCTCGGCCGAGGCTCCGGCGGGGACGCTCAGCATCCGCTCCTGACCTGCGGGCCGACGGCCGATGCCGGGCGCCGGCTCACCACCCGGTGGTGATCGAGTCGTCCGTGATGCCGGCGGCGCGGCGCTTCTCGAGGCGGTCCTTCTGCGGGATCATCACGCGCCGCGGGTCCTTCACCGACTCGTGGCCCGCGTGCAGGACGCCGAAGCGGGTGAGGGCGGAGGCCCCCGCGAGGGCCAGGCCGCTCGCGACGGCCACCGTCCGGCTCCGGCGCGCCAGCAGCGTCCCGATGCCGCCCGCGACCGCGAGGCGCTCGGCCCATCTGAGCAGGGTGCCGGGCCTGCCCTCCTCGAGCGGCTCGGACTCCAGCGGGTGCATCGTCGACTTCGTGAAGTGCATGCCGACGAGGTCGCCGACGACGCCTGCCGCGGCGAGCAGCCGCGCCGGGCCCGCGTTCTTCCGCGAGGTCAGCGCCATCGCCATGCCGCCCGCGGCGAGGCTCGCCGAGGAGACGAACACGAAGGGCAGGCCGTGGCGGGCCGCGTTCCAGGTCGGCACGGCGGTGTCGCCCAGGAGCACGGCGGTGTACGCGGCGAGCGGCGCGCCCATGACGCCCTGGAGGGCGGCCGACGGCCCTTCGGCCAGGCGCAGCAGCGGGCGCAGCGGCCCGAAGGGCAGACGCTCGCCCGTCATCCGGTCCACCTCGTTGGCCGCGGTCATCGCGGCACCGCTCGCGTACGAGCTGAGGATCCAGGTGCCCAGGCTCATCGGGGAGCTGACCTTGAACACGCGCATCATGTGCAGGAAGCGCTCGGGCCGGCCCAGGTCGATGACGAGCGCGGGCGTGCCGACGCCCACGGCGGCGATCGCGACCAGGCGGGCGCTGCGGCGCAGCTCGGCGTTCCCCGTGAGCGCGGCCCCGGCCTGGAGCAGCCCGGAGGCGCCCGCGAGACCGCCCACGAACAGGTAGATCCCGATGGGGGTCTCCCACGGCGGAGCCTTCACGACGGGACGGCCGTAGTAGGACTCGAACTCGACGTCCTCGACCATCGCCATCTCGCGCGATCCGTCGCCGCCCCCGCTCTCGGTCAGGTCGCGACGGCGCTTGCCCCTGCCGCCGGGGCCCGCGCCCCGGCCGCCGCGCCGACGCCGGCGCGGGGGCTCGGGCGGGCGGTACTCGTCGTACTCGGAATGGGTCACCGACGTCCTCCCAGGAACGCGAGAGCGGTCGCGACCAGCATGCCGCCCATGGCGACGGCCGCGGTGCGGTACATGTGCGGCAGGTCGGCCGTGGGCACCTGCGGGTCCGGCGGCAGTCCGTAGACCTCGGGCTCGTCCAGCAGCAGGAACACCGAACCGGTGCCGCCCACGCCGTCCTCCGGGTTCGCGCCGTACAGGCGCGCCTCGGTCATGCCCTGCGCGTGCAGCTGGGCGACGCGCTCATGCGCCTGCTCGACCATGTCGGAGCGGTCCCCGAACTTGATGGACGTGGTGGGGCAGGTCTTCGCGCACGCGGGCTCCTCGCCCTCGACCAGCCGGTCGTAGCACAGGGTGCACTTGTTCGCGGTGCCCTTGTTCGGCACCTCCTGCTGCACGCGGCCTCGGCCCTCCTTCGGGGAGACCGTGCCGTCGTCGCGCCGCTCGATGACGCCGAAGGGGCAGCCGCCGACGCAGGTGCCGCAGCCGTTGCAGATGTCGGACTGCACCACCACGGTGCCGAACTCGGTGCGGAACAGGGCCCCGGTGGGGCACACGTCCAGGCAACCGGCGTGCGTGCAGTGCTTGCACACGTCCGAGGACATCAGCCACCGGAACTCCGGCGTGTCCGGGGGCGTGGTGTCCACCCCTGTGAGGTCCTCCCCCGCGCGCCCGCCGGGCGCGGCGGCACCGCTGCGGGGCCCGATCGTGGGCATGCCCAGGGAGACGAGCTTGCGCCCCGACTCGCGCGCCTCCTCGATGCGGTCCTTCTTCTGCTCGACGAAGGCCACGTGGCGCCAGGTGTTCGCGCCCAGCGAGCCGGTGTTGTCGTAGGAGGAGCCCAGGATCTTCAGGTCGCCGTCCTGCGGATTGCGGTTCCACTCCTTGCACGCGACCTCGCAGGCCTTGCAGCCGATGCAGATCGAGGTGTCGGTGAAGAATCCCTTGCGCGCGTGGTCGTGGCCCCACCCGGAGTCGGCGGCGGGGTCCTCCTCGGGTCCGGACAGCAGTCCCATCAGTCCTCCTCCGTTCCGGCGGTGCGGTGGTCCTCGTCGGCGCGCTCGTGGGGCGGCAGGTCGAAGGTCTCCTCGATCGACTCCCCGCTCTGCAGGTCGATGTCCTGCCTCTCGGTGCCCTCGGGGAAGTCGGGCGCCGTGAGCAGCTGGTCGCCGGTGTCGAGCTGGAGCCCGGCGCGGCGCTGGAGCTCCTCGACGAGCTCCTGGCGCGCCGTCCCTCGGGGCCGACGGCCGGGCCGGATCGCGCAGGCCGTGACCTTCGAGTTCTGGATCTGCGTGTTCGCGTCCAGGTTCATCGCGATGAGGTCGTTGACGCTGTCGCCCTCGACGACCGCGTGCGTCCCCTGCGCCCAGTGGTAGGGCAGGCCGATCTGGTGCACCGTGCGTCCGGAGATCGTCAGCGGCGTCATCCTCTCGGTGACCAGGGCGATCGCCTCGATCGCGGCGCGCGGCGAGATGATCGTCGCCCATCCGTACGGCTCGATGCCGACCTCCGCGGCGAGCTCCGGGGAGATCTCGCAGAACAGCTGCGGCTGGAGCTCGGCGAGATAGGGCAGCCAGCGGCTCATGCCGCCCGCCGTGTGGTGCTCGGTGACGCGGTACGTCGAGAAGTAGTACGGGTACACGTCCTCGCGGGCGTCCCCCGTCATCCCCGGGGCGTTGAGGTTGTCCCGGTCCTGGATGAACTCGCGCGTCGGGTTCGCCTGCTGCGGATACAGCGGGTTCGGGATCGAGGAGTCCACGGGCTCGTAGTGGGTCGGGAGCGGACCGTCGACCAGTCCCGTCGGCGCGAACAGCCAGCCGCGCCCGTCGGACTGCATGACGAACGCGTCGTTCCCGGCCAGGCCCTTCGCCCCGCCCGCCTCGACGTCACCCGGATCGTGCGGGGCCTTGTCCGAGGGGAAGTCCGGGACGTCGGAGCCGGCCCACTTCTCCGCCTTCTCGTCCCACCACAGCAGCTTCTTGCGCTCGCTCCAGGGCTTGCCGTCGGGGTCGGCCGAGGCGCGGTTGTAGAGGATGCGCCGGTTCATCGGCCAGGCCCATCCCCACTCGTGGGCGAACTCGTCCTGCTCGTACCCGGGCTTCTTGCGGGCGGCCTGGTTGATGCCGTCGGCGTAGACGCCGGTGTAGATCCAGCAGCCGCCGGAGGTCGAGCCGTCGTCGGCCATCTCCGTGTAGCCGCTCAGCGGCTGCCCGGCCTTCGGGCCGGTCTCGTAGCGGCCGTTGATCTCGGCGATCACGGCCTCCGGGTCGACCTCGCCCTCCTCGTCCACGGGGTAGCCCCAGGTGAGGTCGAGCAGCGGCCGGTCCCGGGGATCGGTCGAGCCCCGGAGCTTCTCGCGGATGCGATGGCCCAGCTCATAGAGGAACTCGAGCTCGCTCTGCGCGTCGCCCGGCGGATCCACGGCCTTCTCGCGCCACTGCACGAGGCGCTGGGTCTGGGTGAAGGAGCCGGCCTTCTCGGTGTGGTTCGCCGCCGGCAGGAAGAACATCTCGGTGCCGATGTCCTCCGTGCGCAGCTCGCCCGAGTCGATCTCCGGACCCTCCTTCCACCAGGTCGCGGACTCGATCATGTAGAAGTCCCGCACGACCATCCACTTCAGGTGGGACATGCCCATGCGCTGCATGCGGCCGTTCGCCGATCCCACCGCCGGGTTCTGCCCCAGCAGGAAGTACCCGTCCACGCCGTCGTCGAGCATCCGCATCAGCGTCTGGTAGGTGCCGGCCGGTCCGTCGAGCCGCGGCAGGTAGTCGAAGGCGAAGTCGTTCTCCGCGGTGGCGTGCTCGCCCCACCACGCCTTGAGCAGGTTCACGGCGTACGTGCGCGACTCGGCCCAGAAGCCCTTCTGCTCCTTGCGGCCGATGGAGTCCGCGTAGGTCTGGAAATCGTCGTGCGACCCCGCCTTGGGCATGGGCAGGTATCCCGGCAGCAGGTTGAACAGCGTCGGGATGTCCGTCGACCCCTGGATGGTGGCGTGGCCGCGCAGCGCCATGATCCCGCTGCCCGGACGGCCCACGTTCCCCATCAGCAGCTGCAGCATCGCCGCGGTGCGGATGAACTGGGCGCCGCCCACGTGCTGGGTCCAGCCCACCGCGTAGGCGAAGCACGTGGTGCGCTCGCGGCCGGAGTTCTCCACGAGGGTGCGGGCGAGGTAGTCGAAGTCCGCGCGGGAGATGCCGCACGCCTCGGTGACCATCTCCGGGGTGTACCGGGAGTAGTGGCGCTTGAGGATCTGGAGGACCGTGTGCGGGTCCTGCAGGGTCTCGTCGCGTGCGGGGACCCCGTGCTCGAGCGGCGGGCCGCCCGATCCGAACGCCTCGCCGGCGCCGGCGCGGCCGGCGGTCCAGTGGGAGCCCTCCCGGCCCTCGAAGGCGCTCGCGTCGGAGACCTTCCCGTCCTCACCCGGGGCGGAGTACGCCCAGGACGCGGGATCGTAGGTCCCGGTCTCCGGGTCGTAGCCGGAGAACAGCCCCTCGAGGTCCTCGGTGTCCAGGTACTCCTCGGAGATGATCGTGGAGGCGTTCGTGTACGCCAGCACGTAGTCCTTGAAGTACAGGTCGTTGCTCAGCACATGGTTGATGAGCGCGCCCAGCAGCACGACGTCACTTCCGGCGCGCGTGGGGATGTGCTTGTGCGCGTTGGCCGAGGTGCGCGTGAAGCGCGGGTCCACGTGGATGATCGTGGCTCCGCGGGACTTCGCCTCCATCACCCACTGGAAGCCCACGGGATGGGCCTCGGCCATGTTCGAGCCCTGGATGATGATGCAATCCGCGTTGGCCATGTCCTGGAGGGACTGGGTGGCGCCTCCGCGTCCGAACGAGGCTCCCAGACTGGGAACCGTGGCGGAGTGTCATATGCGCGCCTGGTTCTCCATCTGGATCGCGCCCGCCGCGGTGAACAGCTTCTTGGCGAGGTAGTTCTCCTCGTTGTCGATGGTCGCGCCGCCGAGGCTCGCGATGCCCATCGTGCGGCGCAGGGCGTGGCCCTTGTCGTCGACGTCCTCCCAGTGGTTGCGGCGCGCCTCGAGGAAGCGGTCGGCGATCATGTCGATCGCGGTGTCGCGGTCGAGGTCCTCCCACTCGGTCCCGTAGGGGCGGCGGTAGCGCACCTTCGTGATGCGGCGCGGGGAGTTCACGAGCTGCTCGCTCGCCGAGCCCTTCGGGCACAGGCGGCCGCGCGAGATCGGCGAGGCGGGGTCGCCCTCGATCTGCGTGACCTTCCCGTCCTTCGAGTAGACGAGCTGACCGCAGCCGACCGCGCAGTACGGGCACACGCTGTGCGCGACGTGGTCGGCCTCGGCCGTGCGGGGCGTGATGCTGCGGGTGCGCTGCGAGGTCACGGAGGTTCCGCGGCCGAGCACATCGCCGTCGCGCAGCTGGCGCACCACCGGCCACTCGAGGAAGCTGAAGCGGGGCATGCCCCGATGCTACTCCGGCGAAACCCCTCTTCGCGGCCGCATCGGCCGAGATTCTGACGTCGTGTCAGGCCGGATGGCAGGGGCCTTCGGCCGACGGCGGGGTCACGGGCCGATCAGCCACCGGATCAGGGTGCGTCCTCGCCCCGGATCTGCTCGTGGTGGCGGATGACCTCGGTGACGATGAACTTCAGGAAGGACTCGGCGAACACAGGGTCCAGCCCGGATTCCTGGGCGAGCGCGCGCAGGCGGGCGACCTGCTGCTCCTCACGACGGGGGTCGGCGGGCGGCAGGCCGTGCTCGGCCTTCAGCCGGCCCACGCGCTGGGTGTGGCGGAAGCGCTCGGCGAGCAGGTTCACGAGAGCCGCATCGATGTTGTCGATGCTGGAGCGCTCCTCGGCGAGCAGGGCCCGGGCGCGCTCGACGGCCTCGGGCGAGCCCGCCGCGCGGGCGGCGCCCTCCGCGTCTGCGTCCCCGGTGCCGTCGGCCCGGATCTCGCTCGCACGCACGTCGGGCGGGGTGGTGTCCTCGTGGCGCGTCATGGTCGCGTCTCCCTCGTGCGCCGCTCAGGCGCTCTGCTCGTGGCGGTCCTCGGACTCGCGCTCGACCTCGGCAGTGGTGACCATGAGCGGGGCGCGGCCGTCCGTCACCACGCCCTCGGTGATGACCACGCGGGCGATGTCGCGCCGCGAGGGCACCTCGAACATGACCGCCTGCAGGGTCTCCTCGAGGATCGCGCGCAGGCCGCGCGCGCCGGTGCCCCGGTCGATCGCGCGCTCGGCGATGGCCTCGAGGGCGCTGCGCTCGAAGTCGAGCTCGACGCCGTCGAGCTCGAACATCTTCTGGTACTGCTTGACCAGGGCGTTCTTGGGCTCCGTGAGGATCTGGATGAGAGCCTCGCGATCCAGGTTCGCCACGCTCGTGAGCACGGGCAGACGGCCGATGAACTCGGGGATCAGCCCGAACTTCAGCAGGTCCTCGGGCAGCAGCTTGGAGTAGATCTCCGTCTGCTCCATGGGCGCATGCAGCTCCGCGCCGAAGCCGATGCCTCGCTTGCCGATGCGCGAGCCGATGATGTCCTCCATGCCGGCGAAGGCGCCCGCCACGATGAACAGGACGTTCGTCGTGTCGATCTGGATGAACTCCTGGTGGGGGTGCTTGCGGCCGCCCTGCGGCGGCACCGCGGCGACCGTCCCCTCGAGGATCTTCAGCAGCGCCTGCTGCACACCCTCGCCGGAGACGTCCCGCGTGATCGACGGGTTCTCGGCCTTACGGCCGATCTTGTCGACCTCGTCGATGTAGATGATGCCCCGCTCGGCCTTGGCGACGTCGTAGTCGGCGGCCTGGAGCAGCTTGAGCAGGATGTTCTCGACGTCCTCGCCCACATAGCCGGCCTCGGTGAGCGCCGTGGCGTCGGCCATCGCGAAGGGAACGTCGAGCAGGCGCGCGAGGGTCTGGGCGAGGTAGGTCTTGCCGCATCCGGTGGGGCCGACGATCAGCACGTTGGACTTGGCGACCTCGACCTCCTCCTCGGCGCTCTCCTCGGCGTCGTCGGCACCCGGGGCGCCTGCACGGGCGGGCCCCTTCGTCCCCTTGGCGGGTGCCGCGTCCTTCGCCTTGCCGGCGACGGCCGGGCCCTGGTTCGCCTCGGCGGCGGCCTCCTGGGCGCGCACGCGCTTGTAATGGTTGTAGACGGCGACCGAGAGGGCCTTCTTGGCGGGGTCCTGGCCGACGACGTACTGCTGCAGGAAGTCGAAGATCTCCCGCGGGCTGGGCAGGGGTGCGGGCTCCTCGGCGGCGGGCTTGGAGGCCTGGACCTCCTCGGCGATGATCTCGTTGCACAGCTCGATGCACTCCTCGCAGATGTACACCTGCGGGCCCGAGATCAGGCGCTCCACCTGCTTCTGCGACTTGCCGCAGAAGGAGCACTTGAACACGTCGGCTCCGTCGCTCATGCGCGCCATGTCCGTCCTCTTCCCTTTCCGGTCGGGCCGTGTGCGGCTCGTGCCGCTGCGGCCGCTGCCGCCCGCGGACGGCGTCCGCGTGCATCAACGGTAGCCCAGCGCGCTCCCGCGTCGTGGGAGACGCGCGGCCCCGGGGTCAGGAACTCCGGGGCCGCGCGCCATGCCCTGTGGGGTGCTGCAGGGCGCTGCCGGCTCAGCGCGAGAGCTGGCCGGGGGCGTCCTTCCGCGAGGCGAGGACCTGGTCGACCAGGCCGTACTCGAGGGCGCCCTGCGCGGTGAGGATCTTGTCGCGCTCGATGTCGCGGTTCACGTCCTCGGGCGCGCGGCCCGTGTGGTGGGCGAGCGTCGTCTCGAGCCACTCGCGCATGCGCAGGATCTCGTTGGCCTGGATCTCGATGTCCGAGGCCTGGCCGCCGCCCTGTCCGCCCATCGCGGGCTGGTGGATGAGGATGCGGGCGTTGGGCAGCGCGAGGCGCTTGCCGGGAGCGCCCGCCGCCAGCAGCACCGCCGCCGCGGAGGCCGCCTGCCCGAGGCACACCGTGGTGATGTCGGGCTTGATGTACTGCATGGTGTCGTAGATCGCGGTGAGCGCGGTGAACGAGCCGCCGGGGCTGTTGATGTACAGCGTGATGTCGCGGTCCGGGTCCTGCGACTCGAGCACGAGCAGCTGGGCCATGACGTCGTCGGCCGAGGCATCGTCGACCTGGACGCCCAGGAAGATGATGCGGTCCTCGAACAGCTTGGTGTAGGGGTCCTGGCGCTTGAAGCCGTACGCCGTGCGCTCCTCGTACTGCGGCAGGACATAGCGGGAGGACGGCATCGGCCCGGCCTGCGCGATGGGCATGCCGGCGCCTGCCTGAGGGGCGAAGCGGGGATCGAAGGTCACGTGGTGCTCCTTGGGTGGTTCGTGAAGACGGTTCGGGTTCGACGCGTGCGGGCCGACGGGCGGCTCAGTCGTCGGTCCCGCCCCCGCCGCTGACATCGTCCGCACGGGTGACGATCCCGTCGATGAACCCGTACTCGAGCGCCTCGGGAGCGGTGAACCAGTGGTCGCGGTCGCCGTCGGCGATGATCTGCTCGACGCTCTTGCCTGTCTGCTCGGCCGTCAGCTCCGCCATCTGCTTCTTCATGGACAGGATCAGGTCCGCCTGGATCTTGATCTCGCTCGCGGTGCCGCCGAGGCCGCCGAGCGGCTGGTGCATGAGCACGCGGGTGTTCGGGGTCGCGTAGCGCTTGCCGGCCGTGCCCGAGGACAGCAGGAACTGGCCCATCGACGCCGCCATGCCCATGGCGATGGTGACGACGTCGGGCTGGATGTACTGCATGGTGTCGTAGATGGCCATGCCGGCGGTGATGGAGCCGCCAGGGCTGTTGATGTAGAGGTAGATGTCCTTCTCGGGATCCTCCGCCGCGAGCAGCAGGAGCTTGGCGCAGATGGCGTTGGAATTGTCGTCGCGCACGTCCTCCCCGAGCCAGACGATGCGCTCGCGCAGCAGGCGCTGATAGACGTTGTCGTCCAGTCCCATGGGGGTGTCGCCCGAGGCGTTGCGGGGCTGCGAGGTCATGGATAACTCCTTAGAGGGGCCGACTTCTCGATGGGGTCGACTCTATGTCGAGCGTCCGCTCCCCCGGCATGCTGTTCGCCGCAGGCGCACACCCGGGCCCCGGCTCGAGGGGCCCGTCGGCGGACCGCGCGGGCGTGTCAGATGGTCTGTGTAAGTCCTGACTGAAGGGACCGAGACAATCATGACCATGACCGATGAGAACGAGCGGGAGACGCGC
>NZ_JBHTSV010000016.1:0-64088 GCF_042794925.1 Brachybacterium sp. NPDC056505 | reverse complement strand
CCGGATCCGCTGGGATCCGGTGCGCCGCGCTCATGTCCTCATGGCCTTCTCGGTGCGCGCCGTTGCACGCACGCGCGTGAGTCGACCCCCTCGGGCCGCGGGCCGCCGACGGAGGGGTCAGGCGCTCTTCGCGTCGCCGTCGAGCGAGGCGTCGACGCGCTTGGGGTTCGGCGCGGACGTCCCGTCCGCTCCCGCGCCGAGCTCGTCGGCGTGGGAGAAGATCTCCCGCGCGGCCTTGATGACCCCGCCGGCGACGAGGCGGTTGCCGACGCCGCCGATCACCGCGCCGATGCCGAACGGGATCAGGCGACCGGCCCAGACGCTGCCCATGCGCGCGGCGATCTTGCGGCGGATCCAGCGCTTGATCTGGTTGTTGACGGTCGAGATCACGAAATCGGGGGCCACACCGTTGAGGACCGCGCCCCACTGCAGCCCCTGGCGCCCCAGGGCCTTGGCGACGAGCTCCTCGCCCTTCTCTCCTCCCAGCACGCCGAGCACCACGGTCTTGCGGCTGGCCTGATCACCCATGTCCACGCCGCGCACGCGCGCCTCGGAGAGGATGAGGAAGGCGCATGCCTCGGCGAAGGCGGCGCCCTCGCCCGAGGTCAGGGCGATCGCCGCCACCGTGCCCACACCGGGCAGGGCCGCGGCGCCGCCGACGCCGGCGCCGGAGACGGTCAGGAGTCGGCGGAACTGCTTCTCGACATGCCCGACGAGGTCCTCCTCGGACATCTCGGGGTGCTTGCGCCGCAGCGAGTCCACGTACTTGTCGGCCACGGGCCTCTGGATCCGCAGCGCATGGTCGACGATGCCGAGCACGCGCTCGTCGGGCGCCTGAGGGCCCTGTGCGTCCTCGCCGCCCTTGCCGCTCTTCGATGCCTTGGACCCACCGTTCGCGTTCGCCACGTTCAGCTCCCCTTCTGCTGTCCTGCGCGCCGGGAGCCCCCGGCGCCGAGGCACACCATAGCGGGATCACCCGGGCGCCGGATGGACACGGCGACGCGGAGATGCGGGGTGCGGGCCGGCGGGGTCGACGGGTCGACGGGTCGACAGATCGACGGATCGACGGATCGACGGATCGACGGATCAGTCGAGCACCACGGTCCCGGGAGCGAGGCGCTCGATGGGCCCGGTGAGGCCGAGGCCGTCGACGGCCTCGGTGACGTCGGCCCAGCGCGGCGCGTAGCGGGTGTCGATGATGGAGCGCGGCACGGCCAGGTCGTGGCAGAGCGTGCCGGCGAGGTGGTCGGTCTCGTGCTGGAGGATGCGCGCGGACCAGCCCTGGTGCTCCTCGTCCACGTCCACGAGCGCCCCGTCCGGCTGCAGGAGGGCGCCGGTGAAGCGGATGCGGCGTCCTCGCGGCACGATCGAGCTCAGTCCGTCGTAGGAGAGGCAGCCCTCCCAGGCGTAGACCCTCTGCTCGCCGAGGATCTCGTAGTCCGGGTCGAGCACGGCGCGCAGCGGGAAGGGCCGACGCTCGAGCAGGTCGTCCTCGGGGTCCTGGTCGGCCGCGGCGTAGCGGTCCTCGGCCACGAACAGCCGCAGCGGCACGCCGATCTGCGTCGCGGCGAGGCCGACGCCCGGGGCCTCGCGCATGGTCACCACCATGGCGTCCACGAGCGCGCGCAGCAGCGCGGGGTCGAGGCGGTCGCGCGCGTCGCGCACGGGGCCGCGCAGAGCCGGATGGCCCGCCTGCACGATGCGGAGGGGCTCCTCGGGGCGGGAGCGGCGGTCCAGGAGGCGCTGTACGTACTCGGTGAGATCCACGCCCCCAGTATCCCCGTCGACGCCGTCGTGCCGCGGCCATCGGGGCCGCACGGCCTGGCCGGAGGGGTCCCGCGACGCGACGGCGTGCACGGTGTCCTCCCGGTCCTGAGATCTGGGATACACTTCCGATCGCCGGTGCGACGTTGCACACAGCCCTCGGGGGCGGTGCACAGCGGCACCGGTGCTCTCAACACTTCACAACGGATCGTCCGGCACGTACCTGCCGGTGGAGGGAATCACCATGGCTACAGTCACGTTCGACCACGCGAGCCGCGTCTACCCGGGCCAGGAGCGCCCTGCGGTGGATGGCCTCGACATCGCCATCGAGGACGGTGAGTTCCTCGTCCTGGTGGGCCCCTCGGGCTGTGGGAAGTCGACCTCCCTGCGCATGCTCGCCGGTCTCGAGGAGATCGACGCCGGCCGCATCCTCATCGGCGACCGCGACGTCACCGACGTGCCGCCGAAGGATCGCGACATCGCGATGGTGTTCCAGAACTACGCGCTGTACCCGCACATGACGGTCGCCGACAACATGGGCTTCGCCCTGAAGATCGCCGGCACCCCGAAGGCGGAGATCCGCAAGCGCGTCGAAGAGGCCGCGAAGATCCTCGACCTCGAGCAGTACCTCGACCGCAAGCCGAAGGCGCTCTCCGGCGGCCAGCGCCAGCGTGTGGCCATGGGCCGCGCGATCGTGCGCTCGCCCCAGGTGTTCCTCATGGACGAGCCGCTGTCGAACCTCGACGCGAAGCTGCGCGTGTCCACCCGTACCCAGATCGCGTCGCTGCAGCGCCGCCTGGGCGTCACCACCGTCTACGTGACCCACGACCAGACCGAGGCCATGACGATGGGCGACCGCGTCGCGGTGCTCAACGGCGGCGTGCTCCAGCAGATCGACGCGCCGCGTCGCATGTACGACCACCCCGACAACGTCTTCGTCGCGGGCTTCATCGGCTCCCCCGCGATGAACCTGGTGGAGCAGAAGCTCACCGACCAGGGCGTCTCCTTCGGCGCCGTGACGGTCCCCGTCGACCGCGCGACCCTCTCGGACACCGACGAGACCTCGGTGACCGTGGGCGTGCGCCCCGAGGACCTCACGATCGCCGAGAACGGCCTGGCCGTCGAGGTCGACGTGGTCGAGGAGCTCGGCGCGGACGCGTACGTCTACGGCCGACTGGCCGGCTCGGACGAGAACGCCAAGCCGATCATCGCCCGCGTCGACGGCCGCAAGCCCCCGATGAAGGGCGAGACCGTGCACTTCCAGCCCAAGGAGGGCCACGTGCACCTGTTCGACGTCAAGACGGGCGCCCGTCTGGGCGACTGACGCGACCCGCCCCGCTGCGCGGGGCCGCATCCAGCGGGCGCTCGGCCATCGGCCGGGCGCCCGCTGCCGTCCGCGCGGCCGTGGCCGTGGGCCGGGACGGCCACGGGCCTCCTGCCCGTCCGTTTCGTCCGTCTGCCGCCCGTGCACTGCACGAACGCCCCATGCGTCTGCACACCTCCTGCGCACATCTCGCTTCACCGTGCACGCGCGGGAGGGCAGAATGGTGCCCATGGCTTCCCTCGAGATCACGGCCTCGCGCCCCGACCCGGCACTGCTGGACCTGCCGTGGGAGGAGCCGCTCGAGGAGTGGCCCGAGTCGATGCTGGCCACTCTGCCGCGCGGCATCTCCCGGCACGTGGTGCGCTTCGTGCGCGTCTCGGGCCGTGTGCTCGCGCTCAAGGAGATCAACCGGGAGCTCGCCCAGCGCGAGTACGACATGCTGCGGATCCTGCGCAAGATCGGCATCCCCGCGGTCGAGCCCTTCGCCGTGGTCAGCGGCCGCGCCACGCCCGGCGGCGAGCCGCTCGACGCCGTCCTCATCACCCGCCACCTGCAGTTCTCGCTCCCCTACCGGGCGGTCTTCTCGCAGGTCTCGAGCGAGGAGACGGCCCGGCGCCTGCTCGACGCCCTCGCGGTGCTGCTGGTGCGCCTGCACCTGGAGGGCTTCTTCTGGGGCGACGTGTCGCTGTCCAACACGCTGTTCCGCCGCGACGCGGGCGCCTTCGCCGCCTACCTCGTGGACGTCGAGACCGGCACCCTCCACGAGAGCCTCACCGACGGCCAGCGTGCCTACGACCTCGACATCGCGCGCACGAACATCATCGGCGAGCTCATGGACCTGCAGGCCGGCGAGCTCATCGACGAGGAGTCCGATCCGGTGGAGGTCGGCGACCAGCTGGTGGCCCGCTACGAGGAGCTGTGGTCCGCGCTCACCGAGCGCGAGAGCTTCTCGGCCGACGAGCGCTGGCGAGTCTCCGCGCGCATCGAGCGCCTCAACGAGCTCGGCTTCGACGTGGGCGAGCTCGAGCTCACCACGGACCTGGACGGCACCACGGTGTCGATCCAGCCCAAGGTCGTGGACGCGGGCCACCATGCGCGCCGCCTCATGCGGCTGACGGGGATCGACGCCCAGGAGAACCAGGCGCGCCGTCTCCTCAACGATCTCGACCAGTACGGGGCGATCACCGACCAACAGGCCGAGGACGAGGAGTTCGTGGCCCACGAGTGGCAGCAGGAGCACTACGAGCCGATCGTGCGGGCGATCCCCCGCACGATGCGCTCGAAGCTGCAGCCCCCGGAGTTCTTCCACGAAGTGCTCGAGCACAAGTGGTTCCTCAGCGAGAAGGAGGGCCGGGACGTGCCGATGAGAGAGGCCGTCCAGGACTACGTGGAGAACATCCTCCCGCATCGGCCCGACGAGAAGTCCCTGGTCACGACCGAGACGTCAGCCCTCCCGATCTTCGAGGGCTGACGCCCGCGTCAGGCGATGCCCGTGCCCTCGCGGACACCGGCGATCTCGTAGAGCGCGATCGCCGCGGCGACCGAGGCGTTCAGCGACTCCGTGCGCTCCCCCATCGGGATCGAGACGACCTGGTCGCAGGTCTCCCGGGCCAGCCGCGAGAGGCCCTTGCCCTCGGCGCCGACCACGAGCACGACGGGCTCGGTGCCCAGCGAGCGCTCCTGGCTGGCGAGGTCCCGCGTGGAGACGTCCCCCTCGGCATCGAGCCCGAGGGCGAACACGCCGCGGGACTTGAGGTCGGCCAGGGTGCGGTTGAGGTTCGTGACCTGGGCGACGCGCACACGGCCCGCGGCGCCGGCCGCGACCTTCCAGACGCTCGCGGTCATCGACACGCTGCGGCGCTCGGGAAGGATCACGCCGTGGACGCCGAAGGCGCCCGCGCTGCGGAGGATCGCCCCGAGGTTGCGGGGATCCGTGATGCCATCCAGCGCGACGAGCAGCGGCGGCTCGAAGGCGTCGTGGGCGATCTCCAGCAGCTCGTCGACGTCCGCGTACTCGTACGGCGGGATGGTCAGCGAGACGCCCTGGTGGACGGCGTGATCCGTGATGCGATCGAGGTCGGTGCGGGTGGCCTCGGCGATCGGCAGGCCGCGCGCGGTGGTCAGGCGCAGGATCTCGCGCACCCGCTCGTCGCCCTCGATGCGCGCGAGCACCGTGAGCGAGGTCGCCGGGATGCCCTCCTGGAGGGCCTCGAGCACGGCGTTGCGGCCGGCGACCTGGTTCTCGCCGGGCGCGGGGGCGTCGCCCCGGCGCTGCCTGCCGCCGTGGCCGCCCTGGCCGGAGCCGCCGGAGCCGCCCTGGTAGGCCTTGTGGCCGGGGCGGTCGCTCGCCTTGGGAGTCGGCCCCTTCCCCTCGAGGCCACGGCGGCGCACGCCGCCGGAACCGGCGGTCGCGCCCTTCTTCGTGCGGCGCGTGGCGCCGCGACGGGAGCTGTTCCCTGCCATCAGGAGTCCTTCCTGGTCGCGGGTGCGAGGGTCCATCGGGCGCCGTCGGCGCCGTCCTCCACCCGGATGCCTGCATGATCGAGCGCGTCGCGGATCGCGTCGGCCCGCGCCCAGTCCTTCGCCGCCCGCGCCTCGGCGCGCGCGGCGAGCTGGCCGCGCACGAGGGCGTCGAGCGCGTCGTGCTCGCTGCCGCCCTCGCCCGCCGCATCGGTCCAGGACACGGGGTCCAGGCCCAGCACGTCGAGCATCGCGCGGAGCTCCGCGAGCAGCGCGGCGACCGTCTCCGGCGCGGCGCCGCGCTCGGCGAGGGCCGCGTTCAGCGCAGCCTGCGTGCGGTGCACGACGGCCATCGCCTCGGGCACGCCGAGATCGTCGTCCAAGGCGGCCACGAACGCGGCGGGGAGTTCGACGGCGCGCAGGTCCTGCGCGAGCACGGTCTCCTCCCCCAGCAGCTCCCGGGCGCGCTGCGTGCTCGCACCGAAGCGCTCCCAGACCACCTCGGCCTCGCGCATCGAGGCGGCGTTGTACTCGCTGGTGGCGCGGTAGTGCGCGCCCAGCAGCGCGAGGCGCACGGCGGGGGCGGGATGCGCGGCGAGCGCGTCCTCGGTGGAGACGAAGTTGTCCAGGCTCTTGCCCATCTTCATGCCGTCCACGGTGAGCACTCCCACGTGCACCCAGGTGTGCGCGAAGCCGTAGCCGGCGCCGTGGGACTGGGCCTGCTCGTTCTCGTGGTGCGGGAAGCGCAGGTCCAGGCCTCCCGCGTGGATGTCGAAGGTCTCCCCCAGGTAGCGGCGGGCCATCGTCGAGCACTCGAGGTGCCAGCCGGGGCGGCCGCGCCCGAAGGGCGTGTCCCAGGCCGCGGTCTCGGGCTCCTCGGGCTTCGCGGCCTTCCACAGGGCGAAGTCCCGCGGATCGCGCTTGCCGGGCTCGGGCGCCTCGCCCGCGTCCTGCATGTCGTCGAGCTCCTGGTGGGTCAGGGAGCCGTAGTCGGGCAGCGAGCGCACGTCGAAGTAGACGCTGCCGCGGCCGTCGGCGTAGGCGTGGCCGCGCTCGATCAGCCGCTCCATGAAGGCGATCATCTCGGTGACGTGGCCCGTCGCGCGCGGCTCGTAGTCCGGGGTGCGGCAGCCCAGGTCGTCGAGGATCTCGTGGAACTCGCGCTCGAAGCGGTAGGACCAGGCCCACCAGGGCACGTCGTTCTGCGTCGACTTCGCGAGGATCTTGTCGTCGATGTCGGTCACGTTGCGCACATAGGTGACGTCGAGGCCGCTGCGCTCGAGCCAGCGGACCAGCACGTCCACGGCGAGGAAGGTGCGCAGGTGCCCGATGTGCGGCGCACCCTGCGTGGTGGGACCGCACGCGTACAGCGAGACCGCGCCCTCTCGCACGGGGCGGAAGGGCGCGGTCTCGCGCGTTGCTGTGTCGTACAGGTTCAGGCTCACGGGTCCAGGGTACGTGGCCGCGGGGCCTGTCCGGGACGCGGGTCAGTCGGAGACGCGGGCGCTGACCTGCTTGCCGTAGAGCTCGTCGAAGGTGTCGTCGTAGGAGACGGCGTTCGCGCGGCGCTTGCCCTGCACGGCGTCGACGGCGCCCTTGGCGGTCTCGATGGTGGTCTCCGGGGCGCGGATCTTGCGCACCACGAGGAAGGCCACGAGGCCGGCGATCACGGCGAGGACGACGAACACGCCCGCCACGATGAGGAAGGACGCCCAGGCCGGCAGACCGGCGGCCTGCAGGCCCCAGGCGGCGGCGAACAGCAGCATCACCCAGGCGGAGAGCAGGAGGAACAGCAGCACGGCCGCGCACGCCGCGACCACGCCCGCCTTGACGGCGATCCCCGTGATCTCCTTCTTGGCGATGTCGATCTCGGAGTGCACGACACCGAGCACCTCGTCACGGATCGAGGCGACGAGTTCGCCGATCGACCGCTGGGTGGGCGGGGTCGTCGGGTCGTTCGTGGTGTTGATCATGGTCGGAGCCTATCGCAGGAGGGATGCCCGGACACGCGGTCCGTGCGCGAGCGGGCGGAGGGACGTGACGGGTCAGATGCCCGTGGGGCGGAGCGCCCGAGGGACCCGAGAGGCCCGGCGGGCGGGCCCGCCCGCGTCGGTCAGTCGACGTGGACGCGCGTGCGGCGCTTGGACTCGACGCGCGGTCCGGCCGCGGTGCTCTGGCGGGCGACGAGCGACGGCGCGACGGCCACGTCCCGCGCCTCCTGCTCATGGCCGGAGACGCGGTCCACGAGCAGCTGGGCGGCGAGCGCACCCAGGCGGTCCGAGTTCGGGTCGACGCTGGTCACCTGCGTCACGCCCGAGGAGGAGAGCGAGGTGTTGCCGTAGCCGGCGACGGCCAGCTGCGTGGGCACCTCGTAGCCGGCGTCGCGGGCAGCGGCGAGCACGCCGAGCGCGGTGACGTCGTTCGCGCAGGTCACGGCCGTGGGCACCTGGCTGCCGCGCAGCAGCATCGATCCCGCGGTCTGCCCCACCTGCTCGGTGAAGTCGCCGGGCTCGATGCGGGCGTGGTCGGCGAGTCCGTGGCGCTCCATGGCGAGCTGGAAGGCGTCGGCGCGCTCGCGGGCGACGGTCGAGCCGACGCCGCCCACGTGCGCGATCTCGGTGTGACCGAGGCTCACGAGGTGGTCGACGAGCAGGCCCTGGCCCACCTCATCGTCGATGCGGACCGTGTCGAAGCGGCCGACGAAGGAGCGCGAGCAGCCGATGCCCACGAAGGGACGGTCCGCGGTGGCCTCGATGACGCTGTCGACGTCGTGGAGGTCGGAGACCATGAGGAAGCCGTCGACGCCGAGGTCCACGAGGGAGCGGATCGCGTCGGTGTCCGCGGCGATCGGGTACTCCGGGACCCGGCGACGGGTCGGGACGACGATCGCCGAGCGGCCGGTCGCGGTCAGCTCGATGCGGATCGCGCGCACCAGATCGGAGATCCAGGTGTTGCGCATCGTGTTGACGAGGACCGCGACCACACCGCGGTGCGAGGTCTCGTCGGCGAGCTCCTCGAGCGGGAAGTTCAGGCGCTCGGCGGCCTCGTGGACGCGCTGGCGCAGGCGAGGCCGGATGTCGGCCTGGTCCCGCAGTGCTCGCAGTGCGACGGCGCTGGAGATGCCCAGGCTGTCGGCGACGTCGCGGAGGGTGCCGCGGCTGGGCCCCTGGTCGGCGGCGATGGACGCGCTCACCGCGTCGCCCTGCTCGATCACCTGGTCCGTCGCGCCTGCTCCCTCGGCGCTGTCCGAGTTCGGGTCGATGCTGCCGGCATCCTGCATGTCGTCCGCTCCTTCGCTGATGAGGTCATCGCTCATGGACTCATTGAACCGCACCGGAGCCCTGCGGGGTGCGCGGCTCCCCCGGGCGGGACAGGTCTCACAGCGCCGCGCGCCCGCGAGGCGGCGGCCGATCGGCCGCGCGAGCGGGGGTTATCCCCCGTGAGTCTGGGCGGTGGGCCCCGGTGTGCGCCGCACCGCGCCCGCCTACGGTGATCCCATGACCTCCACCACGACGCCCGCCGGTCCCGCGCCGGCACCGCGGCCCGACGCACCGCGCCCCGACGCACCTCGTCCCCGCTTCCTGGTGGGGATGGCGAGCGTGCTGGTCTCGGGACTGCTCTCGATCACCTGGCTGTGGATCAGCCTGACCGTCCTGGTCACCGGGATCGCCTCCCTGCCCGCGGTCCTCACGGGCCTCGTGCTGCTGGTGCCGTGGGTACTGGTGATGCGCGCGGCGGCCGCGTTCGAGCGCCGACGGGCCCGCGCGGTGCACGGCCTGGACGCCGTCGTCCCCTCTCGGCGGGTCGCACAGGGGGCCGGCTTCGGCGCCGCGCTGCAGAACCTGGGGCTCGACCTCGTCTCCTGGCAGTTCTGGCGCTCGGTGCTGCACCACCACCTCACGATGATCGTGGGCTTCTTCCCGAGCCTCGTGTTCTACGCCGGAGTGTGGGGCGCGTGGACCGGGGCCGAGCTCGCGATCCTCGCGCCCGATGCCCAGCTGGGCTCCTGGCGTCCCGGCGCGCTCGTACTCGCCCTGGGCGCCGTGCTGTGCCTCGCGATCGCGATCGGCTCGCTCGCCGCCGGGGTCCTCGCCGAGCGGGGTCTCGCCCGGGTGATGCTGCCCAGCAGCGACGACGGCCTCCGCCAGGAGGTCCAGGAGCTCTCCGTGCGCCGCCAGGGCGCGGTCGACGCCGCCGAGCAGGAGCGCCTGCGCATCGAGCGGGACCTGCACGACGGCGTCCAGCCGCGCCTGGTCGCGCTGGCCATGACCCTGGGCCTCGCGCGCTCGCGCATCGAGAAGGATCCCGCGGGCGCCGCCGAGCTCGTCGACGAGGCGCACGGCGAGGCGAAGGCCGTCATCACGGACCTGCGTCAGCTCGCCCGCGGCATCCACCCGGCGGTCCTTACCGACCGCGGCCTGGACCCCGCGCTCTCCGCACTCGCGGCGCGCTCCCCCGTTCCCGTGCGCCTCACGGTCACCGTGCCCGAGCGCCTGGGCCGCGAGCAGGAGGCGGTCGCCTACTTCGTGGTCTCCGAGGCCCTCACCAACGTCGCCAAGCATGCGGGCGCTTCGCACGTCCGCGTGGACGTGACGACCGCGGGGCCGGCCGAGCGTCCGGACGACGCGGCGGGGTCCCCCCGTCGGCACCCCGGACCGCCCGCGACCGCGGCCCTGCGGGTGCGCATCGAGGACGACGGCCGCGGCGGCGCACGCGTGCACCGCGACGGCGTCTCGACGGGCCTCGCGGGGCTCACCGACCGCGTCCGCGCGACGGGCGGGCACCTCGTGGTCTCCTCCCCCGCGGGCGGTCCCACGGTCCTCGACGCCGCGATCCCGACGCCCGCTCCCTCGGGACCAGCGCGCGAGCCCGCCGGCGCCCACGCTCCCGCCCCCGTCCCCGTCCTCGACGACTCCGTGAAGGAGACCCACCGATGAGCACGACCCGATCCCCCCGTCCCGCGCGCGAGAGCCTGCGGATCGTCATCGCCGAGGACTCGGTGCTCCTGCGGGCGGGCCTCGAGCGCCTCCTCGCGGCCGCCGGCCACGAGATCGTCGCCTCCGTCGAGGACGCGACCGGGCTGCTGGACGCGGTCTCCCGCCACGAGGTGGACCTCGCGATCGTGGACGTGCGCATGCCCCCGACCTTCACCGACGAGGGCATCCGCGCCGCCGTGCTGATCCGCGCGCAGAACCCGGACGTCGCCCTGCTCGTGCTCTCCCAGTACGTCGAGGAGCGCTACGCCTCCGAGCTCATCGCCGACTCGGGCGGGGCGCTCGGCTACGTGCTCAAGGACCGGGTGGCCGACGTCGAGGAGTTCCTGCGCGTGGTGCGCGCCGTCGGTGACGGCGGAACCGCCCTGGACCCCGAGGTGGTCCAGCAGATCCTCGTGCGCTCCCGTCGCCGCTCGGTCCGGGAGGATCTCTCCCCGCGCGAGAGCGAGGTGCTGCAGCTGATGGCCGAGGGACGCTCCAACGCGGCCATCGCCGAGCGGCTGCACGTCTCGGCAGGGAGCGTCGAGAAGCACATCTCGTCCCTGTTCGCCAAGCTCGGCCTTCCGCCTGTCGACGGTGAGAACCGTCGGGTCATGGCCGTGCTGCGCCACCTGGAATCGGAGGACCGCTGATGCCCACCACCCAGCTCCCGCCCCGCCCCCTGTCCGAGGGGACCGGTCGCGACCGCACGATGCGACGCGTGCTCGTGATCCTCGCCGTCGTCTGCCTCGTGCTCACCGCAGGGGGCCTCGCCGCGCGCAGCATCGCCGCGGGCGTCGAGCAGTCCCGCTTCCCCGAGGCGCCCGCCGTGCTCGCCGCCGGCGCGCCCTCGTCCCTCGAGGTCACGTCCTCGGTCTCCGACGTGACCGTGCGCGTGAGCGACGAGGTCGACCAGGTCACGCTCGCGCTCGTCGAGCAGGGCACGGAGACCGTGCCAGCGGATCCCGCTCCCGTGAGGGCGCGCTGGGTGCGCAGCACGCACGACGGGACGCTGCGCGTGGACGTGCAGCGTCCGCGTCTGAAGACGACCTCGAGCTGGATCGACGACGAGCAGCGCGACCTGCTCGTGCTCGTCCCGCCGAGCGCCGCACCCGATCTCACGCTCGGCGTGAAGGTCGACGTCGGGGACCTCTCGGCCCAGGGCGCCCTGGCCGGGCTCGACCTGCGGACCATCACGGGCGACATCGACGCCGACGGCGTCTCCGCGCACGGCTCCGTCGCGGCGCGCACCGATGTCGGCGACATCGACCTCGCGCTCGACGAGGCCGGCGCCCGGGAGGTCACGGCCCGCACGACCACGGGCGATGTGTCCGTCTCCCTCCCCTGCTGCGAGACCTGGAGCGTGGACGCCCGCGCCCAGGAGGGCTCGACCGACGTCGACGCCGGCATCCGGGGCGAGGGGGCGCCGCTGAGCGTCCGCACGGACATCGGCGAGGTGAGCGTCTTGCGGCGCTGAGGCCCCGCTCGGGACCGACCCGCCGCGGCTCGTCGGCCGGACGCGCCGCGGCGCCCCTCACCACCGGGGTGAGGGGCGCCGCGCCGTGAGCGGGACTCCCGTCGGCGCCGGCCCACGGGCCGGCGCCGTCAGGGACGGACGCTCACTTCTTGTCCTCGAGGCCCTTCTGGATGAGGTCCATGACCGAGGAGTCGGCGAGGGTCTGGGTGTCGCCGATCGTGCGGTGCTCGGCGACGTCGCGCAGGAGGCGGCGCATGATCTTGCCGGAGCGGGTCTTGGGCAGCTCGGTCACCAGCAGCACCTTCTTAGGCTTGGCGATCGGGCCGATCTCCGTGCCGACGTGGGCGCGGAGGATCTTCGCCGCCTCCTCCTCGCCGCCGGCGGCCTCCACATCGCCCTGGGTCCCCTCGCGCAGGATCACGAAGGCGACCACGGCCTGACCGGTGGTCTCGTCGTCCGCGCCGACCACGGCGGCCTCCGCCACCCAGTCGTGCGAGACCAGCGCGGACTCGATCTCGGTGGTCGACAGGCGGTGGCCGGAGACGTTCATGACGTCGTCCACACGGCCCAGCAGCCAGATGTCGCCGTCCTCGTCGCGCTTCGCGCCGTCGCCCGCGAAGTACTTCCCGGGGAAGCGCGACCAGTAGGTCTCCTTGAAGCGCTCCGGGTCGCCCCAGATGGTGCGGAGCATCGAGGGCCACGGCTCGGTGAGCACGAGGTACCCCGTCTTCTCGTTCTCGATGGGATCGCCGTCGTCGCCCACCACCTCGGCGCTGATTCCGGGCAGCGGCACCTGCGCGGAGCCGGGCTTGGCGTCGGTGATGCCGGGCAGCGGGGAGATCATGATCGCGCCGGTCTCGGTCTGCCACCAGGTGTCGACGATCGGGCAGCGGTCCCCGCCGATCACGCGTCGATACCACAGCCAGGCCTCGGGGTTGATGGACTCTCCGACGCTGCCCAGAAGGCGCAGGGAGGAGAGGTCGAACTTCGCCGGGATGTCGTCGCCCCACTTCATGGCGGTGCGGATGGCGGTCGGCGAGGAGTAGAAGATGCTGACCCCGTACTTCTGGACGATCTCCCACCAGCGGCCCTGGTGGGGAGTGTCCGGGGTGCCCTCGTAGATCACCTGGGTGGCGCGGTTCGCCATGGGTCCGTACACGATGTAGGTGTGGCCGGTGACCCAGCCGACGTCCGCCGTGCACCAGTACACGTCGGTGTCGGGCTTGAGGTCGAAGACGTCGCGGTGGGTGTAGCTCGCCTGCGTGAGGTAGCCGCCGGTGGTGTGGACGATCCCCTTGGGCTTCCCCGTGGTGCCCGAGGTGTAGAGGATGAACAGCGGGTGCTCGGCCTCCACCCAGACCGGCTCATGGTCGGAGGAGGCGTTCTCGCGCGCCTCGTGCCACCAGACGTCGCGTCCCTCGGTCCATGCGACGTCGCCCCCGGTGCGCCGCACCACGAGCACGTTCGTCACGGACTCGGCGCCGCCGGAGAGCGCGGCGTCCACGGCGTCCTTGAGCGGCAGGGCCTTGCCCCGGCGGAACTGGCCGTCGGCCGTGATGACGACCTTCGCCTCGGCGTCCTCGATGCGGGAGCGCAGCGCGTCGGCGCTGAAGCCGCCGAAGACCACGGAGTGCGGGGCGCCGATGCGGGCGCAGGCGAGCATCGCGAAGACGGCCTCGGGGATCATCGGCAGGTAGATCGCGACCCGGTCGCCGGTGGTGACGCCGAAGCCCTCGAGGACGTTCGCCATCCGGCTGATCTCGTCCTTCACCTGGGCGTACGTGAAGGCGGCATCGGAGCCGTCCTCGTACTCGGCGAGCAGGGCGACCTGGTCGCCGTGACCGGACTCCACGTGGCGGTCCACGCAGTTGTACGCAGCGTTGAGCTCGCCGTCGGCGAACCACTTCGCGAACGGCGGGTCCGACCAGTCGAGGGTCTCGGTGGGGGTCTTGTGCCAGCTCAGCGACGCGGCGCGGGACTTCCAGAAGCCCAGACGGTCGCGCGCGGCCTCCGAATAGAGGGACGGACGGGCATTCGCGTTCTGGACGAACGCCGAGCTCGGGGGGAAGGTGCGGTTCTCCGCGGGGTGGGTGCCGGTCGAAGTGGCGTCGTCGGACATCATCGCTCCTGCGTACGGGGTCCCGCGGCGCTGACCGCGGGGCGTTCGGTCTTCCGCCTCACCGTATCGCAGGAGACCCACGTCACGGGAATGCGCCCACGCGATCGGGCACCGCGGCCGGCGCCCGCCGCGCGGGGGCGCCGGACCGTTCAGGGCAGGGGATGGATCTCGACCTCGATGCCGTCGGGGTCGAGCACGTGCAGCGCGCGCACGGCGCCCTCGACGAGGCGCGCGTCGTACCCGGCGGCGCGGACCCTCTCCCCGAGCGCCCCGAGGTCCTCCGAGGTCTCGAAGCCCAGGCGCACCTGGAGCGTGGGCGGGAGGTCGGGCATCTCCGGGGAGGCGCGACGCGTGCGCTCGCGACCTGCCATCGGGGCGTGGAGACCGATGATCCCCGCGCTCCCGGGGCCGTGCAGCTCGAGCCACCCGTGGCGCTCGGCGGCGGCGATCTCCTCGTCGGCCCGCCCACCGGTCCCGTCGTCCTCCTCGGCTCCGTCGGCTCCGTCGGCCGCTCCGGGAGCGAAGCCGAGCCGGACGAGCCAGCGCGCGTCGCGCCCGAAGTCCTCGCTCGAGAGCACCGCGCACACGCGCAGGCGCGGGTCCGGGGAGGCGTCGTGCCCCTCGTAGCCGTAGAGGTCCTCCTGGTCCTCGTTCAGCGAGACGCCCTCGCCGTCGGGCCCGGTGATCATGCCCTGCCGGCCGTAGCTCTCGTCCCACACGGTGACCTCGATGCCCGCGCGCTCGAGGGCCTCTGCGGCTCCGTCGGCCGACGGCGCCGCCATGCACAGGTCCGTGGTGCCCGGCCGGGCGCCCGTGGCGCTGGTGGAGGCGGCGTGCACCATGACGGCGCCCGCTCCTGCGCGCAACTCGCCGAAGCCGTCGTCGCCGGCGGTGATGCGGCGGGCCATGCCGAGCTCCACGAGGAACGCGATCATCGCGCGCGGATCGGCCGTGAAGCGCAGCGGGAAGACGGTGAGATCGGGTGCGCCGACGGGCGTCGAGGCGGGGGCCGCGCCGGCCTCGGCGGCGAGCGCGGCAGGGTCAGGAGTGGTCCTGGGCGTCATCTTCGACGCTCCTTCCGAGGTGTGCGCGCAGCGCCGAGTCGACGAGCGCGCTGAGGGAGGACGACTCGTCGATCGCGCGATGCTTCACGGCGACCACGAGGTCCTTGGGCAGGTAGACGTTGAACTGCACCTTGCGATCGCCGCCGGCGGTGCCGTCGGTCGGGGAAGAGCTTCCGGTCATGCAAGAATGCTAGCACCCTTGCATGCTGTCCACCAGAGGCTTCCGGGCGCCGCACCGCGCGCCCTCACTCCCACTCGAGCACGCAGGTCGCGGCGACCACCTCGGCCATCACGCTCTGCAGCAGCGCGCCGTGCGGAAGGGGGCCCGCGTGCACCTCGTCCACGCGCCGTCCGGCGCGTCCCACGGTCGCGACGGTCCGCCGCACGGACCACGGGCGTCCACCCTGCACACCCCGCTCCCCCCGCCCCTCGCGCCAGGGCAGGTGCACCTCGGTGACGGCGAGATCCGCGGGCCGCATGTGCCAGCTGACGAACCGCCCGCGCTCCATCGCCCCGGGGAGAGGCAGGGCCAGCTCGAGCACCGCCGCCTCGCCCTCCCCGAGAGGCCGGGGCAGCACGACCTCCACGAGGGTCGCGCCGCCGGGGAGGGCCGCGCGCCTCCCCAGGTCGGCGCCGAGCACCCGCGCCTCCTCCGAGGCCAGCGAGTCCAGCGGCGCCTCGAGCACCGCGAGGAGTCGGTCCGCCCCGCCGCGCTGCGCCGTGAGGACGACGTCGTAGTGCAGGATCGCCTCGCCGTCGGGAGCATCGAGATCCAGAGCCGTGCGCACGTACTCGCGACGCAGCCCGTCGTCCCAGCGCAGACCCCACGCTCGACGGGCGTCCTCCGCCTCCTTCGCGCGCGGGAGCAGGCGGGCCGCCTCGGCCGCGCTGCGATAGCGCCAGGTCTCGGCGTCGATGTCCACGAGATCCACGAGCTCGCCGTCCTCGAGGTCGAGGCACTGCTCGAGAGCCTGCACCACGCCCAGGGACGAGCGGCGACGGGGACGCGAGCGCCCGCTCGCCCAGTAGGAGAGGGTCGCGGGCGACGTCGGTGCACCCGTGCGCGCGAGCATGCCGGCGAGCTCGGCGAAGCCGATGCCGCGCGAGATCATGGTCTCCCTCAGCCGCATCGCGAAGTCGCCGCCCGCGCCCAGACCGCGGCGCCCGGGCACCGTGGCGGTCATGCCGCGCCCCAGGCCCAACCCAGTCGCACGGACCCCTCGTCGATGCCATGGGCGACCACGGCCGCGATGCCGTCCCTGCCCACGTCGACGGCATGCTCGGCGCTCGAGCGCGCCGTGGCCTCGCGCGAGCGCACGATCGACGTCGCCGAGGCGGGGACCGCGCCGACGGGGAAACGGCACTCGAGCACGATCGTCGAGACGGGGAACTCGGTGTGCACGACGTAACCGCCCTCGAGGTCGACCGAGGGGGACGGTCGTTCGAGGGGCCGGACCGTGTAGTCCAGAGCGCCGATCCTGCCCGGGACGATCGGCTCGTCGAGCAGGAGCTCGGTGAACAGCAGCCCGCGCTCGGGCCACGAGCGCTGGCGCCCCACACGGCTGCCGTGGCCGGGCACCAGCTGGAGGGGCACGCCCTCGGCCCCGTGGGAGGCGACCCCGAGGCGGGAGACGGTCTCGCGGGTCGAGCGCAGGACGCGGCGGATCCGCACACCGATCGGCCGATGCTGCGGATCGATGTCCACGCGGTGATGGACGAGCAGCCGCTGCACGGTGTCCCCCTCGTCGAGACCCATCTCCGCTCGCACCCGCTGGACCGGATCCTCCGTCTCCGTCCGGGCGCTCCAATGGTGGGCGGGGAGACTGCGCACGAGGGTGTCGAGGAGATACCCGCGCGGAGTGCGCAGCACCTTCTCGAGCTCGGCCACGGCGCGCATGGCCTCGTTGCGACGCGGGCGGCTGCGGCCATGGCGCCACAGCGAGAGCGTGGAGGGCGAGAGGGCGATTCCCGCTCCGCGCAGGCGCTCGCACACGCGCTCGAGCGCGAGGCCGCGCGCGCTGAGCGCCGCATCCAGGCGCGCTCCGAAGGTGTCCCCGGGCAGCGCCCCGGGAGGATCCGGGGTGAGGGCCGACGGCGGAGTCGCGGGGGTGCGCAGCACCGGGCTCGAGCGAGCGGGCGACGACGGCCCCGGCGCGGGGCTCTCCACCCCGCTCCGCTCGGCCCCGCCCGCGCTGGATCCCATCGACTCCCCCTCGTGATCGGGGCGCTCCCGCACGGGGCGCCCGACTCCGCCTCACCCTACCCACGCAGGCGAATTCGGAGGAATCGGACACCGTGGCGGCGTCACGAGAGGGTCATGATGCGATGCGGCTCACGCGCACGCGCTGCGCGGGCGGATGTGATGTGGGGGTGTCGAGGCGCGGCGGCGTCGGACGGCGAGGGCGTCTGACGGCGAGGGCGTCGGGCAGCGGGGCGCCGGCGCCCGTGCGATGCCCCGTCAGCACTCGGGCAGGGACACGGGCACCGCCGTGACGGCGAGCCCGCCCATGGCGGTCTCCTTGTAGCGCTCGGACATGTCCTTGCCGGTCTGGCGCATGGTCTCGATGACGGTGTCGAGGGAGACGAAGTGCTCGCCGGTGCCCCGCAGCGCGAAGCGGGCGGCGGTGATCGCCTTCACGGCCGCCATCGCATTGCGCTCGATGCACGGCACCTGCACGAGCCCTCCCACGGGATCGCAGGTCAGACCCAGGTTGTGCTCCATCGCGATTTCGGCGGCGTTCTCGACCTGGCGGGGCTTGGCCCCCATCACCTCAGCGAGCCCCGCGGCGGCCATGGAGCAGGCGGATCCGACCTCGCCCTGGCAGCCCACCTCGGCGCCGGAGATCGAGGCGTGCTCCTTGTAGAGGGACCCGATGGCCCCGGCGGTGAGCAGGAACCGCACGGCGACGTCGTCGGGGTCGGCGTCTCGCAGATAGTGGGTCGCGTAGTAGAGGACGGCCGGGATGATCCCCGCCGCGCCGTTGGTCGGCGCGGTCACGACGCGCCCGCCGGCGGCGTTCTCCTCGTTCACGGCGAGCGCCGCGAGCGAGACCCACTCCAGGGCGGATTCAGCGCCGTGGCCGGGGTCCTCGGCGCTGAGGGAGTCGTGCCAGGAGGCCGCGCGGCGCCGGACGTCCAGACCGCCGGGGAGCACACCGGGGGTGCGCACACCGCGCTCGATGCAGTCGCTCATGGCGCCCCAGATACGCAGGGCGCCCTCGCGGATCTCGTCCTCGCTGCGCCACTGCAGCTCGCGCCGCATCATCGCGGCCGACACGGAGATCCCGCGCTCCTCGCACACGCGCATCAGCTCGGCACCGGTGGTGAAGATGGCCTGCCCCGCCTCCTCGGAGGCAACCTCGGCGATCGACTGGTCCATGTCCGCGGCGTCGACGACGAAGCCGCCGCCCACGGAGAACATGGGCCGGCTCGCGATCACCTCGCCGGAGGCGTCGCAGGCCTCGAAGGTCATGCCGTTGGAGTGCTGGGGCAGGAAGGTCAGGGGGTGCAGCACAATCCCGGAGGGCCGGAGGGCCACGGGGAGGCGGCCGTCCAGCAGCAGCCCTCCCCCGGCCTCGATCTGCGCGACGCGCTCGCGACCAACGACGGGGTCGACGGTCTCCGGGTCGGCACCCTCCAGGCCCATCACGATCGCGTCGAGCGTCCCGTGGCCCTGGCCGGTCGCGGCGAGCGAGCCGTACAGATGCACGCCGACGTCCGCGACGCGCGGCCCGGTCTCACGGTCCTCGAGCACCTCGCGCGCGAAGAGGGTCGCGGCCCGCATGGGGCCCACGGTGTGGGAGCTCGACGGCCCGATCCCGATGCTGAACAGGTCGAACAGGCTGATGCTCATCGTCCGCCCCTGCGCGGGCCCGCTCCCCCGCCGCCACGGCGACCGCCGCGACCGCCCTGAGGGCCGCCGCGTCCCTGCGAGCCGCCGCGACCACCCTGGCCACCGCGTCCGCCCTGGCCGCCGCGCCCGGTGTGCGAACCGTCGTGCCCGCCCTGGGATCCGCCGCCGGACCGCCCGGAGGGAGCGTCGCCGCCGGTGCGGGCGCCGCCCTGCCTGCCGCCCGAGCGTGCGCCGCCCGTGCGCCCCTGGCCGGTGCGGCCGCTCGTGCGGCCTCCGGTGCGCTGGCCGGTGGAGCGCCCTGCGCCGGCGCGGCCGCCGGCACCGCGTCCACCCGAGCCGCGCCCGCCGGACCCGCCTGCTCCTCGCCGAGCGCCGTGACCGGCCGAGGGGCCGCCCTCGGCAGCGGCCTCCTCGTCCCAGGCGGCGCGGAGCTCCTCGTTCGTGCGGCGCTCCTCGGCGCGGGCCGCGTTCGCGCCCTCACCGCCGTTCGCCACGCCGCCGGAGAGGCGGAGCTTGCGCGGGGCGCCCTTGTGCTTGATCTTCGCCGGGTCCGCGGCGGGCTCGCCCGAGGGCGTGCGACCGCCCAGGTCGATGAGCGCCTGGGCGTCCGCGCTGCGGGCCTCCTCCCACGTGGGCTCGACCTCGGCCGCCTCGAGCACGGCGCGGGTGCCCCGGGTCTGGTGCGGCAGGGCGAGGGTGACCACGCTGCCGGCGGCGCCCGCTCGCGCCGTGCGGCCGGAGCGGTGCACGTACTCCTTGGAGTCGGTGGCGGGATCGGCGTGCACGACCATGCTCACGTCGTCGATGTGCAGCCCGCGGGCCGCGACGTCGGTCGCCACCAGCACCGGGAAGTCGCCCTCGCGGAAGCCGGCGAGGACGTTGGTGCGCAGACCCTGCTGCTTGTTGCCGTGCAGCGCCGCCGCCTGCACGCCGACCTCCACGAGCTCCGCCGCGATGCGCTCGGCGCCCAGCTGGGTGCGCGTGAACACGAGGGTGCGCCCGCGGCGCGCGGCGAGCTGCGCGATGACCTGGCGCTTGGCCTTGGGGGCGACCGCGAGCACGTGGTGGGACATGGTCTTCACCGCGGCGGCCACCGGAGTGGTCTCGTGCTCGACGGGATCGACCAGGAAGCTGTCGACGAGGGTCTCGACCTGCCCGTCGAGCGTCGCGGAGAACAGCATCTTCTGGGTGCCCATGGGGGTCGCCGCGAGGATCTCCCCGACCTGGTCGAGGAAGCCGAGGTCGGCCATGTGATCGGCCTCGTCCACGACGGTCGTCTCGATGCGGTCGAGGAAGAGGGCGTCGCGAGCGGCGAGGTCGAGGAGACGACCGGGCGTGGCGACGACGATCTCCGCGCCCCGGCGCAGGGCCTCCGCCTGCTTCTCGATGTTCATCCCGCCGGCGACCAGCTGCGCACGGATGCCCACGGCCCGCGCGAAGGGATGGAAGGTGTCCACGACCTGCACGGCGAGCTCACGGGTGGGGACCAGCACGAGGCCGAGCGGTCGACGGCGGTGCACCTTGCGCCCCCGGAACCGTGCGCACATCGAGAGCGCGAAGGCGAGGGTCTTGCCGGAGCCGGTCTCGGCGCGGGCCATCACGTCGCGGCCCGCGAGGGCGTCGGGCAGGATCGCCTCCTGGATCTCGAAGGCGCGGGTCAGGCCCTGCTCGGCGAGCACGGCGAGCAGCTCCTCGCTGAGCGCCATGTCGTCGAAGCGGGACGAGCTGTGGGCGCTGCGGCGGCGTGCCTTGGGCATCGGGGGTCCTCCTGGGTCGGGGCGCCCCTCGGGGCCGATCGGTGTCCCGATCCGGCCGTGCATCGGGCCTGCGATCGGGTCGTCGATCGGGCGGAGCGCTCCTCCATCATCGCGCACCGCGCGCTCGCGCGAGGCCGTGCGGGGCATGCGGGTGCGCAATGCCTCCCGTCGGCCGGACGGCGTCGCCCTCATCGGTCGGACGGGGTCCGGGGGCCGACGGCCGACGGGGCGCTCGTCACAGGTCGCCTCACGAGGTGGTCGCGCCTCGCCGGGCCCGTCGGCCCGTGGGAGAATGGCGGCGATGATGCGCACACTCATGACCTCGAAGATCCACCGCGCGACCGTGACCCAGGCCGACCTGCACTACGTCGGCTCGGTGACGATCGACGCGGCGCTCATGGACGCCGCCGGGATCCTCGAGAACGAGCAGGTCTCCATCGTGGACGTCACCAACGGCGCCCGGCTGGAGACCTACGCGATCACGGGCGAGCGCGACAGCGGCGTCATCGGCATCAACGGGGCCGCCGCGCATCTGGTGGTACCCGGCGACCTCGTGATCATCATCGCCTACGGCCTGTTCGACGCGCAGGAGGCCGCACAGCACCACCCACGCGTGGTGCACGTGGACGGCGCGAACCGCGTGGTGAAGGTGGGCGACGACCCCGCGGAGCCCGTGCCCGGCATGCCCGACCAGCGCACCGGCCGCTGAGCCGCGCACGGGTGCGCTGAGCCGTGACAGGGGTCCTCTCCGGGTTCTTCATCGTCTGGTGCCTGATCGCGATCGGCTGGATCGTCGGGCGCACGGGCGTCCTCGGCGAGCAGGGGCGCTTCGTCCTGAACCGCACCACGTTCTTCCTGGCCTCCCCGTGCCTCGTGCTCACCTCCCTGCTCGAATCGGACCTGGGGCAGGTGCTGTCCACGCCGATGCTCATCGCCGGGGTCTCGGGTCTCGTCTCGGGCGGGCTGCTCCTGCTGATCATCCGTGTGCTCACGAAGCGCCGCGGAGCCGAGCTCGTGGTCACCGCGATCAGCGGCTCCGTGGTCAACGGCGCGAACATGGGCTTCCCGATCGCCGCGTACGTCCTGGGCGACACCTCGCACGCGCTGCCCGTGATCCTCTTCCAGCAGGCGATCTACACGCCGCTGTACCTGTTCGTGCTGCACGCCGTGACCACGAAGATGCGTCCCTCCCCCGCGGGCGTGCTGCGCAACATCGCCTCGAACCCGACGATCGTGGCCGCCGCGGTCGGGATCGTGCTCGTCGTGTGCGGGGTGAAGCTGCCGGAGGTGATCCTGCAGCCCTTCGGCTCGATCGCGGACATGGCGATCCCCGCCATGCTGCTGGCCTACGGGATCTCGCTGATGGGGTCGGCGCCGCTCGCCAAGGACGACGGGTACCGCGGGCTGATCGCGATCGCCACCGTCTTCAAGCTCGCCGTGATGCCGGTGATCGCGCTCGGCCTGGGTCTGCTGCTCGGACTCGGCGGGCACGATCTCTTCGCGGTCGTGGTGATGGCCGCGCTGCCGACGGCGCAGAACGTGTTCGTCGCCGCCTCCCAGTACAGGGCCGCCGAGAACCTCGCCCGGGACACGGTGCTGCTGACGACGGTCGGCACCGTGATCACCCTGCTGATCGTCTCCGGCGTGATGAGCGCGTGAGCGGGTCCTCCGTGACCCCGACGACGGGTCGCGATAGGATCGCTCCGTGGCTCGTTCGCTCCTGCTTCCGTAGCCGCGCCGGACATGCGTCCGCCCCAGCCGTCGGCCCCGGGGACCGGACACCGACGCGGCTCCCCTCGCCTGTGCGGGGGTTTTTTTGTGCCGGAGCGGGCACGGGCCCCAGGACCACCACCGAGAAGGACAGACATCCATGAGCGAGGCACCCTTCCGCTACACGGCCGAGATGGCCCGGAGCATCGAGGAGCGCTGGCAGGAGCGCTGGGACGAGGACGGCACCTACGACGCCGTGAACCCGGTGGGGCCGCTCGCGGACGGCACCGCCCCCGCGGACCTGCCCGAGAAGATGTACATCATGGACATGTTCCCCTACCCCTCCGGGGTGGGGCTGCACGTGGGCCATCCGCTGGGCTACATCGCGACCGACGTGATCGCCAGGTACCAGCGCACGCTGGGCAGGAACGTGCTGTACACGATGGGCTACGACGCCTTCGGCCTGCCCGCCGAGCAGTACGCCGTGCAGACCGGCACGCACCCGCGCACCACCACCGAGGCGAACATCGCCAACATGCGCCGCCAGCTGCACCGCCTGGGCCTGAGCCACGATCCGCGCCGCTCCTTCGCGACCACGGACCCGGAGTTCGTGAAGTGGACGCAGTGGATCTTCCTGCAGGTCTTCGACTCCTGGTACGACCCGTCGGCCGCGAACGCGGACGGTGTGCGCGGGCGCGCCCGCCCGATCGCCGAGCTGGTCGAGGAGCTGCGCGCGGGCGCCGTCGACCCCTTCGCGCTGGCGGAGCGCCAGGGCATCGCCCTGCCCGAGGACTGGGCGGGGCGCAGCGCCGAGGACCTGACGGAGGCCTCCGAGAAGGAGATCCGCGACCTCGCGGAATCCTTCCGCCTGGCCTTCATCTCCGAGACGCCCGTGAACTGGTGCCCGGGACTGGGCACGGTGCTGGCGAACGAGGAGGTCACCTCCGAGGGCCGCTCCGAGCGCGGCAACTTCCCGGTCTTCACGCGGACCCTGCGCCAGTGGAACATGCGCATCACGACCTTCGCCGACCGCCTGCTCGAGGACCTGGACCGCGTCCAGTGGCCCGAGGCCGTGCGCTCGATGCAGCGCAACTGGATCGGCCGCTCCCACGGCGCCCAGGTCGCCTTCGGCATCGAGGGCCGCGACGGGGACGGCGCGGGCTTCGAGGTCTTCACGACCCGGGCCGACACGCTGTTCGGCGCCACCTTCTGCGTGCTGGCCCCCGAGCACGCCCTGCTGAGCGACGTCGACTCCCTGCCGGAGGCATGGCCCGAGGGCGCGAAGGACGCGTGGACGGGCGGCGCCGCGAGCCCGCGCGAGGCCGTGCGCGCCTACCAGCAGCGCGCCGCCGCGGCGGGCGAGGAGGACCGCACCGCCGAGGACCGGGAGAAGACCGGCGTGTTCACCGGCCTGTTCGCCGTGAACCCCATGGACGGCCGCCGCCTGCCCGTGTTCACCGCGGACTACGTGCTCACCGGCTACGGCACCGGCGCGATCATGGCCGTGCCCGCGGAGGACGAGCGCGACTTCGCCTTCGCCGACCGCTTCGAGCTGCCGATCATCCGCACCGTCCAGCCGCCCGCCGACTTCGAGGGCGGCGCCTGGACCGGCGAGGGCGCGAAGATCAACTCGCGGAACGACGAGCTGGACCTGGACGGCCTGGACAAGGACGAGGCCAAGCGCCTGGCCACCGAGTACGCGACCGCGAAGGGCTTCGGGCGCGCCCGCACCACCTACCGTCTGCGGGACTGGCTGTTCTCCCGTCAGCGCTACTGGGGCGAGCCCTTCCCGATCGTCTACGACCCCGCCGATCCGGAGACGCCGATCGCGCTGCCCGAGAGCATGCTGCCCGTCGAGCTGCCGGAGGTCACGGACTTCTCCCCGAAGACCTTCGACCCGATGGACGCCGAGACCGAGCCGCAGACCCCCCTCTCGCGCGCGACCGAGTGGACGCACGTGACGCTGGACCTGGGCGAGGGCCCCAAGGAGTACCTGCGCGAGACGAACACGATGCCGCAGTGGGCGGGCTCGTCCTGGTACCAGCTGCGCTACATCGACCCCTCGGACGGCGCCCACGCGGTCGAGCCGGACAACGAGCGCTACTGGATGGGCCCGCGCCGCGAGGGCGACGTGGGCGGCGTCGACCTGTACGTCGGCGGCGTCGAGCACGCCGTGCTGCACCTGCTGTACGCGCGGTTCTGGCACAAGGTGCTGTTCGACCGCGGCGTCGTCTCGAGCCAGGAGCCCTTCCACCGCCTCATCAACCAGGGGTACATCCAGGCCTTCGCGTACACCGATGCGCGCGGCATGTACGTCCCGGCCGACGAGGTCGTCGAGGAGTCCGACGGGACCTTCACCCACCAGGGGGAGAAGGTCACCCAGGAGTACGGCAAGATGGGCAAGAGCCTGAAGAACGCCGTCACCCCGGACGACATGTACGACGAGTACGGGGCGGACACCTTCCGCGTGTACGAGATGTCGATGGGCCCGCTCGAGGACTCCCGCCCGTGGGAGACCCGGGCCGTCGTCGGCTCGCAGCGGTTCCTGCAGCGGCTGTGGCGACTGATCGTGGACGAGGACAGCGGCGAGCTGCGCGTGAGCGAGGACCCGGCCGACCTGCCCACGAAGCAGGCGGTGCACCGCACGATCGACGGCGTCTCCCGCGACATGGAGACCTTCGGGTTCAACACGGCCATCGCGAAGCTCATCGAGCTGGTCAATCAGCTCACGAAGTCGGGGGCCTCCCCGCGCGAGGCCGTCGAGCCCCTGGTGATCATGCTCGCGCCCTTCGCCCCGCACCTGGCGGAGGAGCTGTGGACGCGGCTGGGCCATGGGGGCACGGTGACGCGCGAGCGCTTCCCCGAGGCCGATCCGGAGCTGGTGAAGGCCGATGCCGTCACCTGCGTGGTCCAGATCAAGGGCAAGGTCCGCCACCGCCTCGAGGTCGATCCCGAGATCGGCGAGGACGCCCTGCAGGAGGCCGTCCTCGCCGAGGCGCGGGTGCAGGAGCTGATCGGGGACGCCGAGATCCGCAAGATCATCGTGCGCGCGCCGAAGCTCGTGAACATCGTCGTCTGATCACGACGGGCCGACGGGGCACGATCCCCGTCGGCCCGCCGCATCAGCGCCCGGGGCCCTGAGGGGCCTCACGGCGCGACCGCGCCGCGCGGGCCCAGCGTCGTCACCGGGTCGCCGTCGACACGCCCGAGGCGCCCTCGACGGAGGCGGAGCCGACCTCGCGCAGGTCCTTGCCCCTGGTCTCGGGCAGGCACAGGACGATGGTGAGCGTGGAGATCACGAGCAGCGCGATCGCGTAGATCCCGAAGGCGATCTGGCCTCCGGTGCCCGAGCCCGCGTGGGTCGAGACGAAGGTGTTCACGTACGGCGCGGTGCCGCCGAACACGGCGATCGCGATCGCGTAGGGGATGCCGAAGCCGCTCGTGCGCTCGGCGGTCGAGAACATCTCCGCGTACATCGCGGGGGCGTGGGACAGGAAGCCGGCCAGGAGCGCGAGCTGCACGCAGATCGCGAGGACCAGCTGCCAGAACTCGCCCTGGATCAGCAGCACCAGCGGGATGTAGGCGATCGCGGAGCCCAGCAGGGCGATCACCGCGCAGGTCTTGCGGCCCACGCGGTCCGAGGCGATGCCCCACAGAGGCAGGGCGATGATGAGCACGATGTTGCCGATCATCGAGGCCTCGAACGCCTCGGAGTCGGAGTAGCCGAGGTTCTGCTGGGCGAGCGAGGCCATCGAGACCGACCACACGTAGTAGCAGACCGTGAGGCCCGCGGTCATGCCGATGACGATGAGCCCGGTGCGCCAGTTGCGCGCGAGCGCGAGCCAGACGTTGGCCCTCGAGCCGCTGGCCTCCTGCTGGGCCTTGCTCTCCTCGAACACCTCGGACTCGTCCATGGAGCTGCGGATCCAGAGGGCGACGAGCCCCAGGACGGCTCCGCCCGCGAACGGGATCCTCCAGCCCCAGGCGCTCATCTGCGCCTCCGTGAGCGCGCCGGAGAGGACCAGGCCGACGACGAGCCCCGCGAGCAGCCCCAGCGTGCCCGTGACGTAGATCGAGCTGGCCCAGAAGCCCCGCCGGTTCCGCGGCGCGTGCTCGGCGAGGTAGGTCTGGGCGCTGGGCAGCTCGCCGCCATGGGCGAGGCCCTGGACGAGACGCGCCACGAGCAGCAGGGCGGAGGAGGCGACGCCGATCTGGCTGAAGGTGGGCAGCAGCGCGATGAGCAGGGAGCCTGCCGAGGCGCACAGCACGGCGATCGTCAGGCCGTGCTTGCGGCCGATGCGGTCGCCGATCCAGCCGAAGACGACGCCGCCGAAGGGCCGTGCGACGAAGCCGACGGCGAAGATCGCCATGGTCGCCAGGAAGTCCGAGGCCTTGTTGTCCCCGTTGAACGCCTGCGCGGAGAAGTACACCGCGAAGCTCGCGTAGATGTTCCAGTCGTACCACTCGAGGGCGTTCCCGATCCCCGTGCCGAGCAGGGTCTTCAGCGTGGACTGTGCGGGCTGCGCGGGCCGGGCGCCGGCGCCTCCCGGTGTCGTGGGGTGCGTGGTCATGCCGCCCAGGGAAGCACGCGCGGAGGGCGGCACGCGGAGGTTTCTGCCCTTCGGACCCGCGGACGCGGAGCTCCACGATCCCCACGAGTCCTCCCCACCGCGAGTTCTCCACAGCGGCGCCGCTCCCCCGGCGGCCGCGGTCGCATCTGCGTAGCGTCCGCGGCATGAGTGGATTCCTGGGATGCGACACCGTGCAGATGCAGCAGCTCGCCCGGCGGTTCGAGAGAGCCGCCTCGGGTCTGGAGACGCGGGCGGGCGTGCTCGACGCCGCCGGAGGTCTGCGGTGGGAGGGGCCCGATGCGGAGACCTTCCGCGCCGCTGCGGCGAACGCGGGGCGGCAGGTGCGCTCGCGCAGCGCGAGGCTGCACGCCCTCGCTGATGACCTGCGCTCCCAGGCCGATGAGCAGGAGCGGGCGAGCAGGGCCGAGGGAGCGGGCGGTGCCACGGCCGGGACGGACGCGGCGGCGATCGGGCCGGCGGTCGGCGGGGCCCGGATCGGCCCGGGCTCCGAGGACGACGGCCTCGATCTCGGCGCGATGGCGCGCAACGATCTCTTCGACCTGTTCGAGGACGCGACCGGGCTCGACGAGGACGATGTGCGCGATCTCGTCGAACCGCACCCGCTGGGATACGGCGATCCGGAGGGCATGAGCCGCTGGGTGAACGAGACCTCCTCCAAGCTCGCGAAGAAGCTCTTCGAGCTCACCCAGCGCCCGGTCCCCGGCTGGCTGGCTCCCGGGAAGCCCTTCGCCCATCCGATCGACCCCGGTCTCGCGGATGCGGTGCGGGAGAGCGCGGCGGCTCTCAACGCACCGGTGCGCCCCCATGATCCGTCCTTCGACCTCGATGCGGCCCATGAGCAGCAGGGGTCGGAGCTGCGGCACTCGCTGCTCGCGCGCGTGCCCTATGCCGGCGAGGCGCAGGCCGCGCTGGACGCCCGGGACAGCGTCCAATCGATGCGCGGGCGGATGGAGACGTTCGCGAACGAGCACGGCCTCGGCGAGGCGACGGCTCCGCTGTTCGCCGCCATGCGGCTCTCCCATGCACCCGACGAGGCGCTGTTCGGCGAGAAGTCCTCCGTCGGCTCGATGCTGTCCGGCACGGACCAGCTCCTCGGCGGCGTCCTGCAGACGAAGGACGAGGTGGGCGGCGCCCTGGGCGCGGGGGATCTCCCGGGCGCGGCGCGGGCCATGGAGACCGGCGCCTACCGCGAGCTGGGGATCGCCGCGCACACCGCGACGTCCACGCCGATCTCCTCCTTCGGTCCGATGGTCTCGACCCAGCTGGAGGCGGAGGCCGACATCCTGGACTCCCCGGTCTTCCAGGGCACGGGCATCGACGGCGACGCGCTGCGCGCCCGCCAGCAGGAGGTCGACGGATTCGTGGAGGACTTCGAGCGCCGCAGGACCAACCTCACCGACACCGAGCCGCTGCTGGAGATGCGCCGGCGGGTCGCCCCCATGCCCTGGGACGAGTGAGGCGCACGCCCCCGACGCGGCAGGACCCCATCCGCCGTGATGGCGGACGGGGCCCTGCTGACCGGGTGGTTCATCCCCGCGGAGCGCGGGTGCTCATCGCAGCGCGTCCTCGTCCTCGCCGCCGAGGTCGACGTCCGAGAGGTCGACCGGGGCCTCGGTGTCCCGCGGGGCGGAGGTGTCCTCGAGGATCGCGTCCTCCGCCTCCCGGGCCTCGGCATCGGACTCCTGCTCGTCGCCGTCCTCGGCGGAGCCGACGACGTGCAGCTCGAGGGCCGACCCGTCGGCCGCGACGCCCGCGGAGACGTGGTCCCCGTCGTGCACCGTGCCGCGCAGGATCATGCGCGCCAGGGCGTCGCCGATCTCCTTCTGCACGAGCCGCTTGAGCGGTCGCGCCCCGTAGAGCGGGTCGAAGCCCTCGTCGGCGAGCCACTGGGTCGCGGCGTCGTCGACGTCGAGGGTGATCCGGCGCTCGGCGAGCCGCGCGGAGACCGAGGCCACCTGCAGGCGCACGATCCGGGCGAGCTGCTGCCGGTCCAGGGCGTCGAACATGATGACGTCGTCCAGGCGGTTCAGGAACTCGGGCTTGAAGCTCGCCCGCACGACGTTCATGACGTTCTCGTGACGCTCCTTCTCGCTGAGCGCCTGGTCCTGCAGGAAATGCGCACCCAGGTTCGAGGTGAGGATCAGGATCGTGTTGCGGAAGTCCACCGTGCGGCCCTGGCCGTCGGTCAGGCGGCCGTCGTCGAGGACCTGCAGCAGGATGTCGAAGACGTCCGGGTGGGCCTTCTCGATCTCGTCCAGCAGCACGACCGTGTACGGGCGGCGGCGCACAGCCTCCGTGAGCTGGCCGCCCTCCTCGTAGCCGACGTATCCCGGAGGGGCGCCGACCAGACGGGAGACGCTGTGCTTCTCCCCGTACTCGGACATGTCGATGCGGGTCATCGCGCGCTCGTCGTCGAACAGGAACTGCGCGAGCGACTTGGCCAGCTCGGTCTTGCCCACGCCCGTCGGTCCCAGGAACAGGAACGATCCGGTGGGACGGTTCGGGTCGGCGATGCCCGCGCGGGCACGGCGCACGGCGTCGGAGACCTCGGTGACGGCCTGGCGCTGCCCGATCAGGCGCTCCCCGATGATGTCCTCCATGTCCAGGAGCTTCTGCGTCTCGGACTGCAGCATGCGCCCGGCGGGGATGCCGGTCCAGTTGGAGACCACCTCGGCGATGTCGTCGGGGCCCACGCGGTCGGAGACCAGCGGGCGGGACTCCTCGGCCTCGCCCGAGGCCTCGACCTCCTCGGCGTCCACGAGCTGGCTCTTGAGCGCGGGGATGTCCCCGTACAGGATCTTCGAGGCCGCGGTGAGGTCGCCCTCGCGCTGGGCGCGGTCGGCCTGCATGCGCAGCTGCTCGAGCTGGGCCTTGAGGTCGCCGACCTTGTTCAGCCCGGCCTTCTCGCGCTCCCAGCGCACCGAGAGCTCGTCCATCTTCTCCGTGCGGTCGGCGAGCTGGCCGCGCACCGATCCGAGCTGCGCCTGGCTGCCGGGATCGTCGCTGCCCTGCAGGGCCAGCTCCTCCATTTTCAGACGGTCCACCTGGCGACGCAGGATGTCGAGCTCCACCGGCGACGAGTCGAGCTCCATGCGCTGGCGCGACGCGGCCTCGTCGACCAGGTCGATCGCCTTGTCCGGCAGCTGACGGCCCGAGATGTACCGGTCGGAGAGCGTCGCGGCGGCGACCAGCGCGGCATCGGTGATCGAGACCTTGTGATGGGCCTCGTACTTGTCCTTGAGCCCGCGCAGGATCGTGATGGTGTCCTCGACGCTCGGCTCGCCGACGAAGACCTGCTGGAAGCGGCGCTCGAGGGCCGGGTCCTTCTCGATGTTCTCGCGGTACTCGTCGAGCGTGGTCGCGCCCACCATGCGCAGCTCGCCGCGGGCGAGCATGGGCTTGAGCATGTTGCCCGCGTCCATCGAGCCGTCACCGCCGCCGCCGGCGCCGACGACCGTGTGCAGCTCGTCGATGAACGTGATGATCTGGCCGTTCGACGTGCGGATCTCGTCGAGGACGGCCTTCATCCGCTCCTCGAACTCGCCGCGGTACTTCGAGCCGGCCACCATCGAGGACAGGTCGAGGGAGATCAGGGTCTTGTCCCGCAGGGAGGCCGGGACGTCGCCCGCGACGATGCGCTGGGCGAGGCCCTCGACGACGGCGGTCTTGCCGACGCCGGGCTCGCCGATCAGCACCGGGTTGTTCTTGGTGCGGCGGCTGAGCACCTGCACCACGCGGCGGATCTCGGCGTCGCGGCCGATCACCGGGTCGAGTTTGCCCTCGCGGGCCTGCTCGGTGAGGTCGAGGCCGAACTTCTCCAGGCTCTCGAAGGTCGATTCAGGGTTCTCCGTATCCATGGGGTTCTCTCCGATCAGTGCAGGAAGGGCATCGCGCAGCGTGCGGGGCGTCGCGCCGAAATCGGCGAGCAGCCGTGCGGCGTCGTCCTTGCCGAGCGCGATGCCGATCAGGAGGTGCTCGGTGGACAGATGGGTGCGGTCGGCATCGTCGGCCTCGCGGCGCGCCGCCTCGAGTGCGTCGTACCCGCTGCCGACGAAGGTCGGATGGGTGTCGCTGCCGCTCACGCGCGGCAGTGCGTCGATCGCCCGCTGGGAGCGCTCGACGATGCGGTCGGGGTCCGCCCCGACCTTCTCGAGCAGGGCGCGCGCGATGCCGTCCTTCTGCTGGGCGAGAGCCCACAGCAGGTGGATCGCGAGGACCTGGGGGTTGCCGAGCTCCGCCGCCCGTTCGGCGGCCTGGGCCACGGCTTCCTGGGAACGGGTGGTGAAGTGGAACTCCACAGTCGCTGCCTCCGGTTCGTGGATGGTCGATTCCGGGCCGCTGCGACGATCACGCCCGCACGCGCGCTCTCGATGAGGCGCACTGCGGGGCACGATCCCTCGCGACCCGACATGAGATGCAACGTCAGGGAAGTTGAGTCTATTCCGCTCAACCCTGGTCTCCCCGTGGCCTGCCTCACGATACTCGCGCAGGGTGTCGGGGCAGCCGCCGTCGTCCACAATCGTCGGCCCTCCCCCGTCACGGATTCCCCCTCCCGGTAGCATCGGCACTCCGGCGCCTCCTCGGCTCCCGCCCGCCGTTCCCGTTCCCCGCGAGGACCCCATGACGCATCCGCCGTCCGCACCGCAGCCCCCGCAGCAGCCTCCGCAGCGGCGCCCCCTCCAGCCCCCGCCGCGGGAACAGCAGCCGGTCCCCCGGGAGCAGCCGGCACCCGGGCAGCGGAGCGGCGGGCAGCAGCAGGCCGGCGGGCAGCAGCAGGCCACGGGCCAGGACCCTGCGCCGCAGGGCCGCCCGGGCGCGCAGAGCCAGGGGCCGCCCGGCGGCCAGTACGTCCACTACGAGCTGCCGCGCCTGTACGACACCTCGAGCCGTCCCGCAGGTCCGCTCACGCGCGCCCGCTTCGCTCCCGCACCGGCGCAGCGCCCGCAGCAGGAGCAGCCGGATTCGGCGTGGGCGACGCAGACCCGCCGCATCCAGGAGGTCCAGCAGCAGCCGAAGGCGGGCATGCCGCTGCCGATCGTGCTGGGCTGGATCCTCGCGGTGCTCCTGGGACTCGGGCTGCTCGTGCTCCTCACCCTGCTCTTCCTCCTGTACGTGCTGGAGGGCTCGAGCCCCGGCGCCTGGGTGCTCGAGGCCGTCCTCGCCTCGTTCTCCCTCGTCGTCATCATCGGGGTGATCGTGCTCGCGGACCGCTGGGATCCGCAGCCGATCCCTCTGCTGATCAGCGCCGTGCTGTGGGGCGCGGCAGCCGCCGCGGGCACGGCGTACGTGGTCAACTCGGTCGTCTCGATCCTCGCCTACCAGGCGACCGGCGACGAGGGCGCCGCCTCGTTCGTGGGGGCAGTGATCAGCGCTCCCTTCACCGAGGAGAGCGCGAAGGGCCTCGGCCTGGTGGTGCTGTTCCTGGTGGGGCGGCGCTACTTCAACGGTCCGCTCGACGGCCTCGTGTACGGGGCCCTCATCGGGGGCGGATTCGCGTTCACCGAGAACATCACCTACTACGGGAGCGCCTGGGACCACGGCGCCGTCACGACCGTCGCGTCGACCGTGGTGATCCGGGGGGTCATCGGCATCTTCGGCCACGCCATCTACACGTCCCTGACCGGCGTGATCATGGGGCTCGTCGCGCGCAAGTGGGGCACCGTGCCGGGCGCCCTCGTCTTCTTCGTGGCGACGTGGCCGGGCATGTTCCTGCACTGCATGTGGAACCTGTCCTCGTTCCTGTTCCCCGACCTCGAGGGCCTGATCATCATGCTGCTGCTCGAGTTCGTGCTCTCGGCCCTGTGGCTCGGCCTGATCGCCGTGCTGGTCTGGGACGAGTCGCGCCTGACGCGCGTGCGCCTGGGCGAGTACGCGAACCTCGGCTGGCTCACGCACGAGGAGGTCACGATGCTGGGCACCTGGAAGGGACGTCGGGAGGGCCGCTCCTGGGCGCGCACGATGGGCGCCCTGCCCGTCATGAAGCGCTTCATCCGGGAGTCGGCGGAACTTGCCGCCACCCGCCAGCGACTGCTGGCCGACGGGGCGAGCCCGAAGGCCACCGCGCACGAGAGGCAGCTGCTGGACCGTCTCACGGTCAATCGCCGCGAGCTGCTCTCCCGGGCCTGAGGTCGACTGAGGTCTCGCCGAGGGCGTCGACGGGATCCACCCCGCGACCGCGCAGGCGGTCCATCTCCCGCCGATCCTTCTTGGTGGGCCGGCCGGCGCCGCGGTCGCGGCGGGGCGGCGCCGCGAGCAGCTGCGGCGCGGGCTCGGGCGAATGGTCCTCGTAGGCCTCGCGGGCGACGGGCGCACCCACCCGCTTCTCGAGCAGGCGGGTGACCACGATGATCCGCTCGCGTCCGGGGCGACGCACCCGCAGCTCGTCACCCACGGAGATCCGCTGCGAGGCCTTCACGAGGTCGCCGTCGCGGCGCACGTGCCCGCCGCGGCAGGCCGCCGTGGCGGCCGAGCGGGTCGGGAACAGGCGCACGCTCCACAGCCACACGTCCACGCGCACCGCCGTCGGACCCGTCGCGCCCGATGCCCCGGTCGGCCCCTGCCCGCCGCTCACGGGACGTCGACCTCGCGCACGAGCGGCCAGGGATCGGCCTGCTCCAGCTGGGCGGCGAGCGCGAGCAGCAGCTCCTCGTCGCCGCCGCGCACGGCACCCAGCTGCACGCCGAAGGGGAGCTCGACCCCGTCGATCTCCTCCCGGTGAAGGGGTACGGACATCGCCGCGCGCCCGGTCATGTTCCAGGTGCTCGTCCAGGGGGTGAAGGCGCACTGGGCGTCGAAATCGGCCTCGGGGTCCTCGAGCTGGAGCTCCGCGGGGAACGCGGGCGGGGCGGCGAGGGACGGGGTGATCACGACGTCGAGGCCGTCGAAGGCCTCCCCCACCTCCCGGGCCAGCATCTGCATCCCCGCGAGCGCGCCGGTGACGGCGCGGCCGTCGTACTCGCGCCCGCGCTCGCGCAGCCAGCGGGTGAGCGGCAGCAGCAGCGCCTCGGCCTCGGGCGGGAGGTCCAGGGCGGCGGCGCCGACGGTCCACAGCGGCATGAACGTGCGCCAACGCGTGGTGTCGAAGGGCGCGGGCACCGCCGTGACCTCGTGTCCGAGCGCGCGCAGCAGGGAGCTCGCGCGCTCGACGGCGCGCAGCGCGGCCGGGTGCACGTCGGTCGCGATCGCGAGGGGCTCGGTGAGCACGCCGATACGCAGTCCCGTCCGGCTCCCTCCCTCGCCGGGGAGCCCGCCTGCGGCCTGCTCGAGCGGTGCGAGATAGCCCCCGCGAGGGGGGCATCGGCCCCAGGCGTCGCCGGGACGCACGCCGGCGATCAGATCGAGCCCGAGGGCCGCGTCGCGCACGGTGCGGGCGAGGATGCCATCGGTCACCAGCCCCGGCCCCTCGGCGCCGTGCGGCCCCGGGGACACGAGCCCGCGCGAGGGCTTGATCCCCACGATGCCGCAGCAGGCGGCGGGGATGCGTATCGAGCCGCCGCCGTCGGATCCCTGGGCGATCGGCACGATGCCGCTGGCGACGGCCGCGGCCGCTCCCCCGCTCGAGCCGCCGGCGGTGCGGCGCGTGTCCCAGGGCGTGCGGGCGGGGGCCGTGGTGGCCGGCTCGGTGTAGCAGGGCAGGCCGAACTCGGGGGTCGTCGTCTTCCCGATGGTCACGGTGCCCGCGTCGAGGATGTCCTGGGCGACGCCGTCGGTGACGTCCGCGCGGGTGCCGACGAGGACCGCGCTGCCGGCCTCGAAGGGTTCGCCCTGGATGCGGGTGAGGTCCTTGATGGGCAGCGGCACGCCGAGCACGGGACGGGACCGTGCGAGCTCCTCCCGGGCGGAGCCCCCGTGCGCGGCGGCGAGCTCCCGGGCGGCGGTCTCGGCCTGGGTGCGGCTGCGCTCCTCGAGCAGATGCGCGAAGGCTCCGACACGGGGGCCGACGGAGCGGGCCTGCGCGAGGACCCTCTCGGTGTGCTCGCGGACGTCGACCTCGCCGTCGCGCAGCGCGCGGGCGAGAGCGAGGGTGTCGAGGCGGAGGGGATCCGCCGCGGGCATCGTCATCGGAGATCCTCCTGCATCGCGGGATGCCAGGGTCTCACGCGGGCGCCTCGTCCGGTGCGCCCGATGTCCGGCGCGGGGAGGGCGCTCAGCCGCGGGCGGGGAGGTGACCGCGCACGTGCTCGACGATGCCGCGGGAGGCAGCCTCGATCTTGCGCGCGGTGTCCTCGAAGTCGCTGCTGTCGCCGTACCACGGGTCGCGGATACCCAGGTCCTCCGGGGCCTCGGGATCGAACTCGCGCAGCATGCGCAGGCGCTCGGAGACGCCGCGCCCGCCGATCCGCTCGAGCGGCCCGACGTGATCGTGGTCCAGGGCCAGCACCAGGTCGACCTCGCGCAGCTCCTCAGGCGTGACCTGCCGCGCCCGGTGGCCGGAGGGGTCGAATCCGAGCTCGCGCAGTTTCTCCCCGGCCCGAGGATCGATGGGTTCGCCGGTCTCCCAGCTCGTGGTGCCCGCGGAGGAGATCTCGACCTGGTCCGCCAGGCCCTCGTCCTCGAACGCGCCGCGGAGCATGTACTCCGCCATCGGCGAGCGGCAGATGTTGCCAGTGCACACGGTGATGATCCTGAAGGTCACGCGTCGCCCTCCCCCGGCTCGCGGCCGGCCTCATCGGTGGGGCGCTGCGTCGAACGGGCCCCTGCGGGATGACGCTCGAGGTAGCCGCGGGCGAACCAGCAGGTCGCCTCGACGTCCAGGCCCTCCTCGGCGGTCTCGGCGAGAGCCTCCCGCACGAGCGCGGTGCCGATGCCCTGGCCCCCGTGCTCCGGGGAGACGACGGTCGAGCGCAGATCACGCGCGCCCTCGGCACTGCCCGGTCCGTACTGGAGGACGCCCACCAGGCGGTCGTCCAGCAGCGCCTCGAACCTCTCCCGGTCCGCCGCGTGCGCGATGCGCAGTCCCTCGACGATCCGTCCCCGTGCTCCCATGGGGCATCACGGTACACTGCCGGTCATGCCCGCGCCCCTGATCTGGCACATCACCGAACGCTCCTCCTGGGACGCGGCGGTGCCCACCGGGCGCTACACGTGCTCCACCCGCGGCCGCAGCCTCGCCGAGGTCGGCTTCATCCACGCCTCCTGGCCCGAGCAGATCTCGATGGTCGCCAAGCGCGTCTATCCGGATCGGCCGACGGACCTGGTGATCCTCGAGATCGACGTGCAGCGCGTCGAGGCCGCGGGCATCGCCGTGGACGTGGAGGAGGACTCCCGCGGCACCGGCCGCTCCTATCCGCACATCCGCGGCCCCGTGCCGATCAGCGCCGTGGTCCGCCTGCGCCGCACCAAGTGGCTGGGCCGGGAGTTCGTGGTCGTCGCCTGAGCGCGCCGCGCGAGGCGCCCCTCCCCCGTCGGCCCCCGCCGGACGTAGCATCGGGCATGGCCCGATATCTGGACATCCATCCCGTGGACCCGCAGCCGCGCCTCATCGAGCAGACGGTGCGCGTGCTGCGCGACGGCGGGCTGATCGCCTACCCCACCGACTCCTGCTACGCGCTGGGCTGCGCCCTCGAGGCGCACGAGGGGCTCGAGCGCATCCGCCGCATCCGGCAGGTCGGCTCCGACCACGACTTCACGCTCGTCTGCTCGGACTTCGCGCAGCTCTCGCAGTTCGTGCTGGTCTCCAACCCCACGTTCCGCCTGGTCAAGAACCTCACGCCGGGGCCGTACACCTTCATCCTGCGGGCCACCAAGGAGGTGCCCCGCAGGATGGCCCACCCGAAGAAGAAGACCGTGGGAGTGCGCATCCCCGACAGCCGCGTGGACCGGGCGCTCGTGGAGGCCCTCGGCGAGCCGATCGTCTCCTCGACGCTGCTGCTGCCGGGCGAGGAGACCCCTCCCTCGCAGGGCTGGCAGGTCCAGCAGGCGCTGGACCCTCAGCTCGACGTGATCATCGACTCCGGGGACGTGGGCACGGAGCCCACGAGCGTCATCGACCTCACCGGGGACCTCGCCGAGATCCGTCGCGAAGGGGCGGGGGACCTCTCTCTCCTGCAGTGAACCGCGCGCCCCGGCGCGCTCAGGCCCGGGCCCCGGCCTCCGTCGTCGGCGCCGTGCGCGCGGAGAGCACTCCGGAGAACACGAGGATCCCGAGGGCGTAGAGCGGCACGAGCCACAGCGCGAAGCGCAGGGTGAGCGCGTCGGCGAGGGCGCCGACGATCGGCGGCGTCACGAAGAAGCCGATGCGGGCGAACCAGCCGACCACGGTGATGCCGAGGCCGTGCGGGACGCCCTCCATCTCGTCGGCCGCTCGGAACGCCGCGGGGAACAGGGTCGCGATCCCCCAGCCGGCGCACGCGAAGCCGATCAGCGCCGTCGCCGGGTGCGGGAAGATGAGCGCCATGGCCATGCCTGCTCCGCTGAGCAGCGCGCCGATCCGGGCCGTGAGACGGTCGCCGAGGCGGTCCACGACCCCGTCGCCGAGGAAGCGGCCGACGGTCTGCGCGCCCTGCAGGGCGACGAAGGCGAGGCCCGCGAGGAACGGCGTCGCCTCGAAGGTGTCGCGCATGAACAGGGCGCCCCAGGTGTTGCCGGCGTCCTCGGTCGCTCCCGCGAACACGAGCACGAGCCCGAGCGCCGCGATCAGCAGCAGTCCGCGCAGGGTGCTCGCGCGCGTCACCCCGGTGCCCGTCGTCGCGCCGGTCCCGGTCGTCGCGTCGCTGCCCGTCGCAGAGTCCGCCCCGGCCGTCTCGCCCGTGCTCGCCGTCTCCCCGCCCAGCGCCTCCTCGGTCGCGGCCGCAGGGGCCGCGGCGGAGGCGGCGGACGGGGCGGCGAGTCCTGCCTCGAGGGCCGCGGGGCGACGTTCGGTGGAGTCGTGGCCGGTGAGGAGGAATCGCCTGCTGCCCAGGGCGAGGGACCCGAAGAGGACGAGGCCCACGAGGCCCTGGATCCACAGCGGCACCGCGAGCTGGGCGCAGACCGAACCGAGGATGCCGCCGGTGACGGCGCCGAGCGACCACCAGCCGTGATAGCTGTTGAGGATCGAGCGCCGGTACCGGCGCTCGACGCGCATGCCGTGGGCGTTCATCGAGACGTCGGTGATCGAGTCGCTCGCGGCCGCGAGGAACAGCGCGGCGGCGAGCCACAGCCAGGTCGCCGAGGTGTAGACGAGCAGGTGGACGGTGCTCGCGACGACCTGGAAGGCGACGGCCACCCTCGCGGAGCCGAAGCGGGCCATGAGCGGGGCCGCCAGGAGTCCGGCGGCGAGCCCGCCGATCGGTCCCAGGCCCACGGCCAGGCCGAAGGACCCGTTGGACAGGCCGATGGACTCCACGAGCTGCGGGTAGCGCGGGAGGATCGCGCAGAACGACGCCCCGTTGAGGAAGAAGATCAGTGAGACCGCCCAGCGCGCGCGGCGGGCGTCGGCGGCGACGGGGACGCGGGAGGTGCGGTGCGGGTGCGAGGAGCGGGACGAGGTCACGGTCACCCAGGTTTCCGGATCGGTGCGGCGGTCGGAGCGAGAACGGGCCCCGCTCTCCGGCGGCGGAGAGCGGGGCCCGTCGGCGCGGTGCGGAGCCCTGCGGCGGGCCGAGGCCCTGCGGCGGGCGCCGCGCGCGTTCAGCGGTGGCGCGGCTGCGGACTCAGCGCAGCAGCGCGGGTATCGCCTGGAAGGCGAGGAACAGGGAGAGGATGCACATGAGCAGCCCGATCACGAAGAGGAACCACGCGATCGTGTAGAGGCTCATGACCCACAGGCCGGCGATGAACAGGCCGAACACGACGATGAACAGCACCCAGGTCACCACGGGATTGTGGGTGGAGGGGGTGCTGGCCTCCTCACGGGGCTGCTGCGTGTGCGGGTCGGTGGCGGAGCTCATCATTCCTCCAGGGGGTACGGCGGGGACGTCCCTCATCCTAGACCAGCACGGGCCCCGTCCGCGCATGAGGGCACGCTGCCGATCGCGGTGACGAGCGCCTCGAACAGCCCGTCGCCCTCGCGGTCGAGCTCGGGGTGCCACTGGACGGCCAGGACCGGGGATCCGGCGGTCGCCTCGAGGGCGAGCGGGAGGCCGCTCGCGTGACGGGCGACGGCGCGCAGGCCCTCGCCCACGGTGCGCACGCCCTGGTGGTGGAAGGCGGTGACCTCGGGACGGGTGCCCACGGCGAGCGCCGTGTCGCTCGCGGCATCCACCTCGGCCTCGACGCGGGTCGGACGCTCCCCGGTCACGGGGTGCTGCGGGAGGTCCGCGGGGAGGTGCTGGTGGAGGTCGCCGCCCTCGGCGACGGTGATGATCTGCAGGCCGCGGCAGATGCCCAGGACGGGCAGGCCCACGCGGCGTGCGGCCCGGTAGAGCGAGGTCTCGAAGGCGTCGCGCTCCGGGGCGGGCGTCATGTCGGTGTCACGGGCCTCCGCGCCGTACAGCACGGGGTCGAGGTCGGCGCCGCCGCTGAGGACGATGCCGTCGAGCTCGGCGAGCTCCTCGTCGGTCCACGCGTCCTGCGGGGCGAGGATCACGGGCCGCGCGCCGGCGCGGCGGATCGCTTCGACGTAGTGCTCGGTGAGCACCACCGCCACGTGGCCCTCCCAGGCGCCGGACATCAGGCGGGACGTCCCAGCGGTCACGCCGATGAGCGGGCGACGAGTGCGCTCGGCCATGAGAGGTCCTTCCTGTTCGATGCCGGTGTCCGGCGAGTGCAGTGCTGTGGGGCCGGTCTCGGTCGGGCCGACGGAGCCCATATCACTCCCCCGCGCGGCGCCCGGTCCACGTGTGTGGCCGAATGTGACGGGCTCTGGTAGGAATCCCCCATGTCGCCAGAGAACCCGGATCCCTCCCCCGCCCTGGACCTGCCCGAGGTGCTCGTCATCGAGCACGAGACGGACTGCCCTCCCGCGGTGCTCGCCGAGGTGCTCGAGGCCGAGGGCGTGACCCTGCGTATCGTGCGCGCGCACCGGGGCGAGCAGGTGCCGGACGAGCTGCGGGGCGTCGAGGGGCTCGTGGTGCTCGGCGGCGGCATGGACGCCGACGACGACTCCGGTCATCCCTGGTTCCCGGCGGTGCGGGCGCTCGTGCGCACCGCGCACGACCGCCGCGTGCCCACCCTGGGCATCTGCCTGGGTGCGCAGCAGCTCGCCCTCGCCCTCGAGGGCGCCATGGGCCGCCGCGCGGTCGCGGAGGTCGGGATCCTGCCCGTCGTGCCGACCGCCGAGGGCAGGGAGGATCCACTGATCGCCGCGCTCGGCGACGACCCGAGGGTGCTGCAGTGGCACCAGGATCAGATCACCTCGCTGCCGCCGGCTTCCCGGCTGCTCGCCTCCGGGACCGACGGCGCCGTGCAGGCCTTCGTCACCGAGGACCTCGCGTGGGGCGTGCAGTTCCACCCCGAGGTGACCCCGGAGGTCGTGGGCCGCTGGGCGGAGACGAGCGATCTTCTGCCCGAGGGCGTGACGCCCGCGCAGGCCGCAGCGGCCGTCGCGGAGGCCGAGGCCCCTCGCGAGAGCTGGCGGGCGCTGCTCGCGGCCTTCGCCCGCATCGTCCGCGGCGACTGACGCCGCGCTGCGGCGCGGGCGCTGGACCTCGGGAGCTCGGCCCCGCGCGCTCAGCCCAGGGCGAGCACTCCGGCGTTGGCGAGGATGGCCTGCTCGTAGTGTCCGTGCAGCTGATCGGCGAGCACGCTCCAGGAGCGCTCCCGCACGGAGTCGAGGGCGGCGCGGCCCATGGCCTCGCGCTTGGCGTCGTCGAACAGCAGGTCGGCGCTGCGGGCGCGCAGCTCGGCGAGATCGCCGGGCGCGTACAGCCAGCCGGTGCGGCTGGGGTCGATGAGGTCGATGGGGCCGCCGGCGCGAGGGGCGATCGCGGGCAGACCCGAGGCCATCGCCTCCTGGATGGTCTGGCAGAAGGTCTCGTGCTCGCCGGGGTGGATGAACAGGTCGGCGCTCGCGAGATGGGCGGCCAGGTCGGCGCCGCGGCGGAATCCCACGAAGCGGGCGCGCGGCATGGACTGCTCGAGATCGGCGCGCTCCGGCCCGTCGCCCACGATCACCAGGCGCACTCCGGGCATGTCGTGGACCACGCGCAGGTCGCGCACCTGCTTCTCGGGCGCCAGGCGCCCCACGTAGGCGATGATCCGCTCCGAGGGGTCGGCGAGCTCGTCGCGGAGGGCGCGGGAGCGCGCCGTCGGACGGAACTGCTCGGTGTCCACGCCGCGGCCCCAGAGACGGATGCGCGGGATCTGGTGAGCGGCGAGCAGGTCGCGGGACGCGGTCGACGGGGCGAGGGTGAGGGTCGCGCGCTGGTGGACGTCGCGCAGGATCTGCCAGCAGGCGTTCTCGAGGAAGGGCAGTCCGTAGGCGGCGGCGAAGCCGGGCACGTCGGTCTGGTAGACGGCGACCACGGGCAGGTCGAGCTGGCGGGCGGCGATCACGGCGCGTCCGCCGAGCACGATCGGCGAGGCGAGATGGACGACGTCGGGCGCGTGGGCGGCGATGGTGCGCCGCAGGGAGGTCGCGCTCACGGTCGCCACGCGGATCCCGGCGTAGCCCGGGAGCGGCAGGGACGGCACCTCGTGGATGGGCACCCGCGCACCGCATGCGGTGGTCAGGGAATCCGGAGCGCCCGCGTGGTGGGGCGCGATCACGGAGACGTCGTCCCCGCGGGCGGTCAGCTGGTCGGCCATGTGCAGGACGGAGCCGGTCACGCCGCTCATGTGCGGCAGGAACGTCTCGGCGATGACGAGTATCCTCACGCGCTCAGCGTGTCCCGCAGTGGGATACCGCAGGACACGCCGGCGTGACGTGTCGGCGACGTTCTTGCGAACGTCGGCCGAGGATCGGACCGGTACGGACCGGTACGGACAGCTCCGATCGGTCAGGAACCGGCCGGCCGGTCCGAGCCGGGTCGGGCCCGGACTGGGAACCAGTCTGAGCGACTCTCAGAGCCTCGCGGAGGCGATCGCGGCGCCCTGCACGAGCGAGTCGAGCTTGGCCCAGGCGATGTCCGGGTGGATGCGCCCGCCGAGTCCGCAGTCGGTCGAGGCGATCACGCGCTCGGGGCCGACGAGCTTCGCGAAGCGCTCGATGCGCTGGGCGACCAGTTCCGGGTGCTCGACCACGTTGGTGGAGTGGGAGACGATGCCGGGGACGATGACCTTGTCCTCGGGCAGCTCGAGGTCCTCCCACACGGTCCACTCGTGCTCGTGGCGCACGTTCGCGGCCTCGAAGCTGAAGTACTTGGCGTCGATCTCGAGCATCGTGGGCGCGAGGTGCGCGAACTCGAGGTCGGTGGTGTGGGGTCCGTGCCAGGAGCCCCAGCACAGGTGGAAGCGGACCTGCTCGGCGGGGATGCCCTCGAGGGCGCGGTTGACCGCGTCGACGCGCTTGCGGGTGAAGGCGAGGTAGTCCTCGACGGTGGGCTCGGGGTTGATCTGGTCGAAGTTCTCGGCGATCGAGGGGTCGTCGATCTGCAGCAGCAGCCCGGCGTCGGCGATGGCGCGGTACTCGGGACGCATGACCTCGACCCACGCGTCGAGGAAGGCGTCGACGTCGCCGTAGTGGTCGTCCTGGATGCGGCTGCCCGATCCGGGCGAGAGGGTGTTGAGGAATCCCTGCTCGATGCCGTGCGCGCCGAGCGCCTCGCGCAGGTTCGCGGCGTCCTGGGCGACCAGCTCGCGTCCGAGCTCGGTGAAGGCGACCTCTCCGGTCGCCGCGGGGAACACGTGCTGCTCGCCGAGCGAGATCCCGGAGGCCGGGTCGGCGTAGGCGTCGGCGAAGCGCACCCAGTCGCGGCGGTCCGCGAAGGAGGTCAGGCGCACGTCGCCGGGCGCGGAGCGCACGGGCTCCTGGCTGCGATGGTCCACGCCCGTGATCTGCAGTCCGCTCACGCGGTCGAAGACGTAGCTCCACCAGGTGCCGTAGTTGTAGGCCGATCCCATGGCGTGGCCGTACTCGCCGTCGTTGGGCACGGAGATGCCCACGCGCTGCTGGCGCGCGACGATGTCGTCGACCGCGGAGGCGAGGATCTGGCGGAACTCGTCGGTGATGATCGGCGTGACGCCGTCATCGGCGACCTCGCGCCGCGCGTTGGCCTCGATGAGCTCGGGCGTGCGCGGGAGGGAGCCGGCGTGGGAGGTGAGGATCTCGGTCATGACCGCAGGCTACGGGTGCCGACTCGCCCGGCCGAAACCGGATGACACGCGGGTTCATGCGGCCGCGGGACCGCGGCGCCTCAGGACTCCGCGTACGCCTCGGGGCTCTGGCAGGTGCACACGAGGTGGCGGTCGCCGTAGGCCTGGTCGACGCGGCGCACCGGCGGCCAGTACTTCGCGGCGATCCGCATCTGCACGCTGTCGTGGCGGCGGCCCTGCGCGATGCTCTCCCGCGAGGCGTGCACGCCCGGGTAGACGGCGATCTCCCGCGAGTAGGGGTGCTCCCAGTCGTCCCGGGCGATCGCCTGCGCGGTGTGGGGCGCGTTCACCAGCGGATTGTCGTCCTTCGGCCAGGCGCCCGAGGCGACCTGCTCGGCCTCCTCGGCGATCATCAGCATCGCGTCGACGAAGCGGTCCAGCTCCGGCAGGTCCTCGGACTCGGTGGGCTCGACCATGAGCGTCCCCGCCACGGGGAAGGACATGGTGGGCGCGTGGAAGCCGTAGTCGATGAGGCGCTTGGCGACGTCGTCGACGGTGATCCCGGTGCGCGCGGTGAAGGGGCGCAGGTCGAGGATGCACTCGTGGGCGACGAGCCCGTTCTCCCCGCGGTAGAGGATGTCGAAGACGTCCTTCAGGCGCGCGGCGACGTAGTTCGCGGCGAGCACCGCGGAGGCCGTCGCGTGCCGCAGGCCCGCCCCGCCCATCAGGCGGATGTACGCCCACGGGATCGGCAGGATCGACGGCGAGCCGTAGGGGGCCTGGGAGACCGGGGCGCCGCCGTGGACGGTCGCGGGGTGCCCGGCGACGTAGTGCTCGGGGTTCTGCATGAGCGGGTGGCCCGGCAGGAAGGGCGCGAGGTGCGCCTTGGCCGCGACGGGGCCGACGCCCGGGCCGCCTCCCCCGTGGGGGATGCAGAAGGTCTTGTGGAGGTTCAGGTGGGAGACGTCGCCGCCGAACTCGCCGGGGCGGGCGACCTCGACCATGGCGTTCATGTTCGCGCCGTCGACGTAGACCTGGCCTCCCGCGTCGTGCACGAGCTCGCACACGGTGCGCACCTGCTGCTCGTAGACGCCGTGGGTGGAGGGGTAGGTGATCATGATGGCGGCGAGCTCGTCGCCGTGGTCCTTGATCTTCTGCTGGAGGTCGTCGACCTCCACGTTGCCCTCGGCGTCCGAGGCCACGACCACGACGCGCAGGCCCGCGAGGACCGCGGAGGCGGCGTTGGTGCCGTGGGCGCTCGCTGGCACGAGGCACACGGTGCGCTCGGAGTCGCCGCGCGAGAGGTGGTAGGCGCGGATCGCGAGCAGCCCCGCGTACTCGCCCTGGGAGCCGGCGTTCGGCTGCAGGGAGACGGTGTCGTAGCCGGTGATGTCGGCGAGGAAGCGCTCGAGGGAGTCGATGAGCTCGAGATACCCCTCGACGTCCTCGCGCGGGGCGAAGGGGTGCACGGCGGCGAACTCCGGCCAGGTGATCGCGCTCATCTCGACGGCGGCGTTGAGCTTCATGGTGCACGAGCCCAGCGGGATCATGCCGCGGTCCAGCGCGTAGTCCTGGTCGGAGAGCCGTCGCAGGTAGCGCATGAGAGCGGTCTCGGAGTGGAAGGAGGAGAACACCGGATCGGCGAGGTAGGCGCTCGTGCGGTGCAGCTCGGCGGGCCAGCCCGCGCCGATCTCCGGGAGCCCGTCCTCGTCGAGCGCATCCGGGGTCTCCGACCCGTCGGCCGCAGCCTCGGTCGTGGTCACGAGCGGCCCGGCCCCGCCGGCCGCGATCCCGCCGGGGACCGAGGACTCCGCGGGCGCGAAGCCGTCGATGACGCCGACGAGGGCCTCGAGATCGCCGGCGTCGGTGGTCTCGTCGAGGCTCAGGCGCAGGGTGTCGGCGTCGACGACGCGGACGAGGTAGCCGGTCTCGGCGAGCGCGGAGGCGATCTCCTCGGCCCGGCCAGGGACGGCGACGGTGAGGGTGTCGAAGAAGGCGTCGTGCGCGAGGGGGAAACCGCTGCGGGCGAGCGCGGAGGCGAGGTCCGCGGTGCGCGCGGCGACCTGCCGGGCGATGCGGCGCAGTCCGTCGGGCCCGTGGTGGACCGCGTACATCGAGGCCATCACGGCCAGCAGCACCTGGGCGGTGCAGATGTTGCTGGTGGCCTTCTCGCGGCGGATGTGCTGCTCGCGGGTCTGCAGGGCCAGGCGCAGCGCGGGATTGCCCTCGGCGTCCTGGGAGACGCCCACGAGACGGCCGGGCAGCTGGCGCTCGAGGCCCTTGGCGACGGACATGAAGCCGGCGTGGGGGCCGCCGAAGCCGAGCGGCACCCCGAAGCGCTGGGAGGAGCCGACGGCGACGTCCGCGCCGAGCTCCCCGGGCGGGGTGAGAAGGGTGAGGGCGAGCAGGTCGCTCGCGAGGATCATCTTGCCACCGGCGGCGTGGACGGCCTCGGCGAGGGGCTGCGGGTCCCACACCAGGCCCGAGGCGGCGGGGTACTGGGCGAGCACGCCGAAGGCGCCGTCCGCGAGGGCCTCGGCGGCGGAGGCCGGATCCTTGAGGTCGGCGCTGACGAGCTCGATGCCCACGGCCTCGGCGCGGCCGCGCACCACGGCCTCGGTCGCGCAGAACACGTCCTCGTCGATGACGAAGCGGGCGACCTTCGCGCGGGTCGCGCGCCGCGCGAGCAGCATCGCCTCGGCGGCGCTCGTGGCCTCGTCGAGCATCGAGGAGTTCGCGATCGGCAGGCCGGTGAGGTCGGCGATCACGGTCTGGTAGTTCAGGAGCGCCTCGAGGCGGCCCTGGGAGATCTCCGGCTGGTAGGGCGTGTAGGCGGTGTACCAGGCGGGGTTCTCCAGCACGTTGCGCTGGATGGCCGCGGGGGTCACGGTCCCGTAGTACCCCTCCCCCAGCAGCGGCGTGCGCACCGTGTTGGCGCGCGCGAGCCCGCGCAGCTCGGAGAGCACCTCGGCCTCGCTCGCCCCGTCGCCCAGGGCGTCGTCGGTGTTGGGATCCAGCAGGATCGTCCCGGGCACGGCGGCCTCGAGCAGGGCGTCGAGGTCCTCGACGCCGACGGCCTCGAGCATGCGGCGCTGGGCATCGGGATCCGTGCCGACGTGGCGGTGGACGAAGGCGTCGTGGGGGAACGGGCTGGCGGTGCTGGTCATCGACGTGTGTCGCCTCATCGGGTGTCGCGGATGGGAGGGGTGCTGCGGTGCGGCCGGGCCCTGCGCCGAGGGTCCTGGCCGGAGCGGCCGACGGGCGGACCGAGGGATCGGGCGGCCCGTGGCCAGGGGACGACGGGACGGCGCGCACGCGGCCCCGTCCGCCCGGTCACTCGCCGACGGAGTCCTTGTACTCGGCCTCGTTCATGAGGTCCGGGGGCAGGGAGAGGAAGGAGGCCTTGACGAGCCATCCGTCCTCGAACGGGGAGGAGTTCACGAGCTCCGGCGAGTCGACGACGGCCTGGTTGACCTCGGTGACTGTACCGTCGAGCGGGGCGAACAGGTCGGAGACGGACTTCGTGGACTCGATCTCGCCCATCTCGGTGCCGGCGCTGATGCTCGCGCCGACCTCGGGCAGGTCCACGTAGACGACGTCGCCGAGCTGGCCGGCGGCGAAGTCGGTGACGCCGATGACGGCGATGCCGTCCTCGCCGACGCGGACCCATTCGTGGTCCTTGCTGTACAGGAGTTCGTTGCTCATGGTCGGTCCTTCCGGGACGGGGCGATGGTGGGGCTGGGAGCGGGAGCGGGAGCGGCGGTCAGGAGCGGCGGTAGAAGGGCAGGGCGGCGACGGTCGCAGGCAGGTCCTTGCCGCGCACGTCGATGACGACCTCCGTGCCCTCGGCCGAGGCCGAGGGGTCGAGGTAGGCCATGGCGATGGGGTGGCCGAGCGTCGGGGAGAGCACGCCGGACGTGATCTCGCCCAGGTCCTGGCCCTGTGCGTCGCGCACACGGGCGCCCGCGCGCCCTGCCCGTCGGCCCTCGGCGACCAGGCCCACGAGCACGGACCTCCCGCTGGGGTCCGAGGCCTCGACGGCCGCGCGGCCCACGAAGTCGCCCTTCGAGGTGAGGGCGACGATCCTTCCCATGCCCGCCTGGGCGGGGAGGGTGTCGCGGCCCAGCTCGTGGCCGTACAGCGGCATCCCGGCCTCCAGGCGCAGGGTGTCGCGGCTGGCGAGGCCGCAGGGGGTGAGCTCGGCGCCGCCGGCGGCGACGACCGTGTCCCACAGGGCGCGCGCATGGGAGGAGGGGACGTAGAGCTCGAAGCCGTCCTCGCCGGTGTACCCGGTGCGGGCGACCAGCAGCTCCTCGCCCTCGAAGGCGCCCGCGAGCACGCGGTAGTACTTGAGCTCGGCGATCTCCTGGACGCTGACGCCGGTGCGCGCCCCCACGAGGGCGCGGGTGACGATGTCGGCGCTCGCAGGGCCCTGCACGGCGATGAGGGCGACGTCGGCGGAGCGGTCGCCGACCTCGACGTCGAGCCCCGCGCTGCGCTCACGCAGCTGCTCGGCGACGACGTCGGCGTTGGAGGCGTTGGCGACCACCAGGAAGCGCTGCTCCCCCAGGCGGTAGACGATGAGGTCGTCGACGATCCCGCCGTCCTCGGCGAGCATGAGCGAGTACTTCGCGCGACCTTCCGAGATGCCGGACAGCTTGCCGGCCAGGGCCCGATCCAGGGCCTCTCCGGCGCCGGGGCCGACGAGCTCGATCTCCCCCATGTGGCTGAGGTCGAAGATGCCCGCGTGCTCGCGCACCGCCCTGTGCTCGGCGAGATCGGAGCTGTAGCGCACGGGCATCTGCCATCCCGCGAAGTCCGTGAACGTCGCGCCCAGCTCCTCGTGCACCGCGTGCAGCGGGGTGGTGCGCTCCATGGCCTCGGGCATCTGCTCTCCTGATTCGTGCGGGGCTCTCCCTCGCAGGTGGGAGGGGTGAGCCGGGAGATCCACAACCGCGTCCTCGCGGCGCGGATCTCACTGTACCGGGGCCGGGCGGGTAGGCTGGCACGGTGACTCGGGAAGGTACGTGGGAATGGCCGATCACGATCCGCGGGCAGCGTGTCGTGATCCGCGCCCCGCACGACGGCGACCGCCCGGAGATGATCCGGCTGATGACCGACCCGATCACCCGCGAGTACCTCGGAGGGTCCGTCGACTACGCGTCCCGCCAGGCCCTCGAGCTGTCCCCGCTGGGGCTGAGCTGGGGGCACTGGGTGATCGACCGTGCCGACGACGAGGACCGCATGATCGGGTCCATCACCCTGGACTACGACCGCGGTGAGCTCGAGCTCTCCTACGCCCTGCTGCCCGAGGCCACCGGCCAGGGCCTCGCGGCGGCCTCGTGCCGCCAGCTGCTGGCCTGGGCGCAGGAGAACCTCGAGGACGACCACGTCATCGCCGTCACGCAGACCCGCAACAAGCGCAGCGTGGCCCTGCTGCAGCGCCTGGGCTTCACGGTGCGCCGCGGTCTCGAGGAGTTCGGCTCCCAGCAGCTGATGATGGAGCGCTCCCTGGAGACCGCCCTGCCCAGCGCCGAGGAGATCGCCGCCTTCGTCCCGCCCCACGCCCCCGCGTCCTGGCGCTGAGCGCCGAAGCACTCCCCGCCGTCCGTCGCCCGCCGCTCCGCACAGCACCCGCTCCACAGCATCCCGAAGCACAGCACAGCACAGCACTGCACGACCCATCGACCCAGGAGGTCCCCATGACCACGTCGTCCGCAGCAGCCGCCCCGTCGGCCCCGACCCGCACCCTCGCCGACGGGACCGAGATCCCGCTCATCGGCTTCGGCACGTCCTCGACCAAGGGCGTCGAGGGCGCCGAGGCGATCGCCGCGGCACTGCGCGGCGGCTACCGCCTCATCGACACCGCCGCCCAGTACGGCAACGAGGCGGCCGTGGGCGAGGGCCTGCGCACGAGCGGCATCGATCCGGCCGACGTCTTCATCACCACGAAGGTCGCCGGCGGTGACCAGGGCCGCGAGGCCGCCCGGGGCGGCGTGCTCGAGTCCCTGCGCCGTCTGGGCCTGGACAGCGTGGACCTGGTGCTCATCCACTGGCCGAACCCCTCGCGCGGCCTGGCCCTGGATACCTGGCGCACTCTGCTGGACCTGCGCTCCGAGGGCCTGATCCGCCACGCGGGCGTCTCGAACTTCCGGCCTGATCAGCTGCAGGAGCTCTTCGACGCGACCGGCGAATGGCCCGAGGTCAACCAGATCCAGCTCTCCCCCGCCCTCCAGCGCCGCGAGGCCGTCGCCTTCCACGACGACCACGGCATCGTCACCGAGGCCTGGGGACCGCTCGGCGGCCGCGAGGGCCTCGGCGAGCAGTTCGCGATCCGCAAGGTGGCCGACAAGCACGGCGTCGGCACGGCGCAGATCGCCCTGCGCTGGGCCGTCGACCAGGGCATCGTCGTGATCCCGAAGTCCGCGAACCCCGAGCGCCAGCGCGCCAACCTCGACCTGGGCTCCGTGGCGCTGGACGACGAGGACCGCGCCCTGCTCGCCACGCTGGACCTCGGCGAGGACGCCGCCTGGGACTCGAGGACCCACGAGGAGTGGTGAGCCCCCGGTTCCGTCCGGACCCCTCGCAGCGGCTCGTCGTCCTCACGGGGGCGGGGCTCAGCGCGCGCACCGGGGTCGGCACCTTCCGCGGGCCCGACGGGCTCTGGGCGCTCTCGCCCGACCTCGAGAGCGCCATGCACGCCGATGCCCTCCCCGGCTCCCTGCCCGCGCTGTGGCGCGTGTGGGGCGGGATGGCGAAGGTCGCGGCGGATCACGGTCCGACGCCCGGCCATTACGCGATCGCCCGCATGGGTGCGCCGGTGATCACCCAGAACGTGGACGGCCTGCACCAGGCGGCGGGGTCCCGCGACGTGAGCGAGCTGCACGGCCGCGCGTACGCGGCGGTCTGCACCGACCCGGACTGCACGTGGGAGGCCCCGCTGACGCCGGGCGAGGGCGATCGCGCCGAGGACCACGGCGCGCTGTCCGTCTGTCCCGTCTGCGGGAGCCCGACCCGGCCCGACGTCGTGCTGTTCGACGAGATGCTCCCCGAGGCCGCGCTCTCGCGCGCGCAGGCCCTCGCGATCTCGGCCGACGTGTTCGCGGTGGTCGGCACCAGCGGCACCGTGTTCCCGGCCGCGGCCCTGGCCCCGCTCGCGCGCGAGCACGGCGCGACCACGGTGCTCATCGACACCGATCCTCCGCGGGACCCGTTCGTGCGCGCCGCCTTCGATCATGTGATCGCCGAGGACGCCCACCAGGTGCTTCCCGACTGGGAGCGCCATCGCGACGGCGCGACGAACCCCTTCCTGGAGCCCTTCGGCTGAGTGCGGCCCCGCACCCGGTGACTGCGCGCGGCGAGATCGCGAGGCGCGGCGCGCCCGGGCACGCGGCCGCTGCTCAGATCCAGATGGCGGGGTCGACGAGCTCCTCGGGATGGGCGCGCTCGCGGCGCACGCGCGCGGGGACGCCCACGGCGGTCGCATGCGCGGGCACGTCGGCGACGACCACCGCGTTGGCGCCGACCTGCGCCTGATCGCCGATCGCGACCGGACCGAGCACGCGTGCACCCGCCCCGATGACGACGCCGTCGCCCACGGTCGGGTGGCGCTTCGTGCGCTCCATGGACCGGCCGCCCAGGGTCGCGCCGTGGTAGAGCATCACGTCGTCGCCCACCTCGGCGGTCTCCCCGATGACCACGCCCATGCCGTGGTCGATGAAGAAGCGGCGTCCGATGCGCGCGCCCGGATGGATCTCCACGCCCGTGACCGAGCGGGTGGTCTGGGCGAGAAGGAGCGCGGGCAGGCGCCCGACGCGCCCCGCGCCCCAGAGGCGGTGGGCGAGGCGGTGCGACCAGATCGCGTGCAGTCCCGGAGAGGTCAGCAGCACCTGCAGGTCGGAGGTCGACGCGGGATCGCGGTGGCGCGCGGCGGTCACGTCATCGCGGACGGCCGCGAGCGCCCCGCGCAGGTCCGCGGGACCGGATCGTCCGTCGGCCGACGCGGCCGACGCGGCGGACCCGCGCACGAGCCCGCCGCGTCGGCCGCCGTGGACGCGGGAGAGGAGGCCCATGCGGACCTCAGTCCATGTACTCGGCGTACAGCGGGGTCGTGAGGTAGCGCTCGCCGAAGGAGGGCACGACCACGACGATCCGCTTGCCCGCGAACTCGGGGCGCGAGCCCACGCTCACGGCGGCCTCGATCGCGGCGCCCGAGGAGATGCCCACGAGCAGGCCCTCGGTGCGGGCGATCGAGCGCGCGCGCTCCATGGCGGTCTCCGCGTCGATGTCGATGACCTCGTCGTACACGTCGGTGTCCAGCAGCGCGGGCACGAAGTTCGCGCCGAGGCCTTGGATCTTGTGGGGGCCGGGCTGGCCGCCGTTGAGGATCGGGGACTCGGCGGGCTCGACGGCGACGATCCGCACGCCGGGCTTGCGCTCCTTGAGGACCTGGCCCACGCCCGTGATGGTGCCGCCGGTGCCGATGCCGGCGACGAGGACGTCGATCTCGCCGTCGGTGTCCTCCCAGATCTCCTCGGCCGTGGTGCTGCGGTGGATCTCGGCGTTCGCCTGGTTCTCGAACTGCTTGACCTGGACGCCGCCGGTCTCCGCGGCGACCTCCTGGGCCTTCTCCACGGCGCCCTTCATGCCCTTGGAGGCCTCGGTGAGCACGAGCTCGGCGCCGAAGGCGCGCAGCAGGGCGCGCCGCTCCTTGGACATGGACTCGGGCATGGTCAGGACGACCCGGTACCCGCGCGAGGTGCCGATCATGGCCAGGGCGATGCCGGTGTTGCCACTGGTGGCCTCGACGATCGTGCCACCCTCCTCGAGCTCGCCGGAGCGCTCGGCCGCGTCGATCATGGCCACGCCGATGCGGTCCTTGACCGAGGCCGCGGGGTTGTAGAACTCGAGCTTGGCGACGACGTCGGCGACGACCTCGTCGCCCAGGTGGTTCAGGCGCACGAGCGGGGTGCGGCCGACGAGCTCGGAGACGTTCTCGAAGATGGGCATGCGTGTTCCCTTCCGTCCGGGGCGGCGGTCCCGGCGCACCGGCCCGCCACCCAAAGGTCTGCTTTAGGCGAGTATAAGGGCGCTCCCTCCGCAGGTGCAGGGACCGACGATCGGCGGATCCGCCGTGCGCTCGGCGCTCCGTAGCGTGGAGCCATGGACCCGCATCCCCAGGCCCCGTCCGCTCCTCGCGCTCCCCGGGCGACGACCCGCGCCCCGGCGCCGTCGGCCCATGTGCGCAGCCTCGTCCTCGTGCTCCTGGGCGCGCTCGCGCTACTGGCGCTGCTCGCTCCCCTGCTGGCTCCTGGAGCGTATGCCGCTCCCCCGGGCGCGGTCGAGATCGACGACGAGCAGGGGGTGATCGATGATCCGGACGCCCTCCAGGGCCGGCTGGAGGGCATCGACCTCCGCGACGCCGCCGCTCCCGTCGACCTCAAGGTGGTCACTCTCGACATCGCCGCGCACGACGCGGACCCGTCGGCCGATACCGGGCTGAACGACGCGGTGCTGGACGACGCGAGATCCGAGCACCCCGACTGGATCGACGGCGAGAAGTGGGCCGACGGCGTCGTGATCCTCGCGATCGACCCGGAGCACCGGAAGGTCGGGACGTACGCCGGGGAGGACGTCAAGCTCTCCGACGGCGGCTTCGAGGACGTGCAGGACGCGATGAAGGACGACGCCTCCGACGGCGCCTGGGCCGATGCCTTCGAGGCGGGCGCCCAGAAGTACGCCGACCTCCTGGGTCGCCCGTGGTGGCGGAGCCCGGGCGCGATCATCGGCGCCTTCATCGCGCTCGTTGCCCTCGGCGCCGGAGCCGTGGCCGCGCTCGCCCGCGGTGCCGGCAGCCGCCGCCGGGTCCGCACCGCCCGCGAGCGCTTCGACGACGTGCGTGCGAAGCGGCAGGAGACCGATCAGGCCGCCTCCCGGATCCCGCGCGACTCCTCATACGGCGCGACGAGCCTCGCCGACGTCGAGGACTACCGCCGCGCGGTCGGCGAGGCGGAGAGCACCTCCTCCGAGCTGCCGGCGCACCCGGGCCCGCTGTGGGGCATCGGCCCAACGTCGGCGCGCCGCGCGAAGGAGTTCGAGACGTCGGTCGAGGTCGCCGATCGAGCCGACGACACCATCATCGGCGCGGCCCGTCTCCTCGGCCGCACGGGGGACTTCCGGAGCGCATGGGAGGAGGAGCGCAGGCCGTTGGACGAGTCGCTCGCCGCGGTCGAGCAGACCATCGCGGAGGTCCTCGAGGACGCTGCCGACACCGACGCCGACTCCGACACTCCCGAGCAGCAGGGCGCCACGACGGACTCCGACGCGGCCGCCGGCCTGCGTTCCACGGCCCGGCAGGTCTCGAGCGACCTCGAGGAGGTCTCCACCGCATACCTCGACGGCGGCATCAGCCCCGACGACGCACTGGAGAGGCTCGACGAGCTCACCGAGCGGCTGTCCGTGGCGAGCGAGCGCCTGCGCGAGGAGGCGATCGGCGCCCGCTCCAAGGACGATGACGAGGTCAAAGTGATGCGGGACGCCGAGCCCGAGCACTTCACCAGCGACTTCCCGACCTCGGTGCGCGGGCGACAGTTCGCCCGGCACCCGCAGGACTACGTCTCGGGCTACTCGCTGAGCCCCGTGCTGTGGACGGGCGCCTGGTACGGCGGCGCCACGACGGCGCTGGACACGCACCGCAATCCGCCGGCGTCCTCAGGGAGCACGAGCGGGTACTCGGGCGGCGGCTTCTCGGGAGCCGGCAGCTCGAGCAGCTTCTGAACCGGGGCCGCCGAGCCGCCGAGTGCTCGGCGGCTCGGCGATTCAGAGGGTGAGCGGCCGACGGGTCAGTACACCATCCCCATGACCTCGCGCACGTGGGCGAGCGTCTCGTCGGCCGCGGCGTTCGCGCGCTCGTTGCCCGCGCGCAGCACCGAGAAGAGGTAGCCGGGATCCTTCTCGAGCTCGGCGCGGCGCTCGCGCAGGGGCGCCAGGTGCTCGTTGAGGACCTCGGCGGTCATCACCTTGAGGGTGCCCGCGCCCTTGTCGCCGATCTCGGCGGCGATCTCCTCGGGGCTGCGCCCCGTGGACAGTGAGGCGATGGTCAGCAGGTTCGCGACCTCGGGACGGTTCTCGGGATCGAAGGTGATCTCGCGCTCGGAGTCGGTCTTGGCCTTCTTGATCTTCTTCGCGGTCTCCTCGGGGCTCATGCGCAGCATGACCGTGTTGCCCAGCGACTTGCTCATCTTGTGGCTGCCGTCGAGCCCCAGGATCGTGGGCGCCTCGGAGAGCAGCGCGTCGGGCTCGGGGAAGAACTGCTCCCCTCCCGCGTAGCGCTCGTTGAAGCGGCGGGCGACCACACGGGTCTGCTCGATGTGGGGCAGCTGGTCCTTGCCCACCGGCACCAGGTTCCCGTGGCAGAACAGGATGTCCGCCGCCTGATGGACCGGGTAGGTGAGCATGAGTCCGCCCATCGCCGACTTGCCGGCGGCGGCGAGCTCGGCCTTCACGGTGGGGTTGCGCTCGAGCTCGGGCTGGGTGACGAGCGAGAGGAACGGCAGCATCAGCTGGTTCAGCGCGGGCACCGCGGAGTGCGTGAAGATCGTGGCCTGCTCCGGGTCGATGCCGGCGGCCAGGTAGTCCGTGATGAGCTCGCGCACCGAGCCCCGGATGTCGCCGAGCACCTCGCGGTCGGTGATGACCTGGTAGTCCGCGACGATCAGCCAGGTCTCCACGCCCGCCTGCTGCAGCCGCACCCGGTTGCGCAGGGAGCCGAAGTAGTGGCCGATGTGCAGGGCGCCGGTGGGGCGGTCCCCGGTGAGCATCCGCAGCCCGCTGGGGTTCGTGCGGATCTTCTCCCACAGCGCGTCGCTGCGGGTCTGCGCGCGGCGGTAGCTGGCGTCGCTGATGCCGGCGGCATCGGAGTTCTCGGGGGTCTGGGCCGTCTCGGTGGTCACCGATCCATGCTATCGGCCCGAGGCGCCGGTCCCGACGCCCCTCCGAGATGCTTCGCCGGGGCCCGCGTGCTCATCACCCCGCACGAGGACGACGCGACCGGCCTGCGAGCGCTGCCCGCGGACGCGACGCTGTGGCTGCACGCCACGGCCGCGCGCTGAGATCCGTGTCCCACCTGGGAGAGAACGCGTGAGCGCCCGGTAGGATCCCACGCATGCCTTCGTCCCCCCCGACGGCCGATCCGGGCTTCGACGTCGTCGTGCTCGGAGCGGGTCTGAACACACTGAACCTCACGATCGCGTTCCATCAGGAGTACGGGATCGTGTCCACCCTCGTGTGCCGCGTGCCCGTGGCGATGAACGAGCGCACCGTGACCGCGCGCAGCATCGTGCTGGGCGCGGACGCGAGCGACGAGGAGATGCGCGACGTGCTCGTCGAGCTCGCGCAGCAGCGTCCCGCGGGCCGCGCCGCGCTGCTGCTGTGCAACGCCGACTCGCTGGTCGCCTTCATCGACGCCCACCGGGCCGATCTCGAGGAGCACTATCTGCTCTCCCAGGTCGACGCCGCCCAGCTCGAGCGCCTCGCCGACAAGGCGGAGTTCCAGGAGATCTGCGCTGGCCTGGACATCGCGACCCCGCCCACGAAGGTCGTGGACTTCGCGCGTGCCCGTGACGCGGACTGGGACGGGGAGGATCCGCTGCCCTGGGCCTATCCCTGCGTGGGCAAGGCCGCGAACACCGCCGAGTACGGCCGGGTGTCCTTCCCCGGCAAGCGCAAGGTGTTCTTCCTCGAGAGCGAGGAGCAGCGTCTGCGTCTGGTGCGCAGCCTGCGCGATGCGGGCTTCACGGGCCGCTTCCTGTTCCAGGACCTGGTCCCGGGGGACGACACCGCGCAGCGCTCGATCACCGCCTACCGCTCGAGCCGCGGACGCGTCACCCTGCTGTGCGCCGCGCAGGTGCTGCTGGGCGAGCACACCCCGGAGGCCCTGGGCCGCCCGGCCGCGATGATCACGGGCGCCCACCCGCAGCTCGTCGAGGCCGCCTCGCGCTTCCTGGACGCGGTCGACTACGTGGGGTTCGCGAACTTCGACGTGAAGGTCGACCCGCGCACCGGCGAGCAGTGCTTCTTCGAGATCAACCCGCGGATCGGGCGCAACAACTACTACGTGACCGCCGCCGGCGAGTCCGTCGCCCGGCACATCGTCGAGGACCTCGTGCACGGGGAGGACATCGACCAGGTCGTGGTGACCCGCCCGGTGCTCTACACGATCCTGCCGGTGCGGCTCGTGCTGCGCTACGTCCGCGATGCGCACCTGCGGGCGCGCGTGAAGGACGTCGCCCGCACCGCGCTGGCGAATCCGTTCCTGTACCGTCCGGAAGGGGCCTGGATGAGGGCGTACGCCCGCACCTCCGGTCTCAACTTCGTGCGCAAGTACCTGCGCGTGTACCCGCGCCCGACCGACACCGGGTTCTGACGGGACCGATCCCGTCCGACCCCACGGTCACCCCGCCCGTCGGCCGCCCAGCCATCGGCTGCCCATCCCGTCGGCCCGCCATCCCGTCGGCCGCCCCACCGCCCGTCCGAAGGAGATCATCCATGGCTCCCGCCTCCTCGCGTCCCCGCGGCCCCGTCGAGCCTCGCGACGACTTCGACCTGGTGATGCTGGGCGGTGACATCGGGGTGTACGCCCTGGCCCGCGCCTTCCACGAGCAGTACGGGACGATCTCGCACGTCATCACGCGCAGCGTCTCGGGGCCGATCGCGGACTCGCGGATCCTGGTGGCCGAGGAGCTCGGCGCGAGCGCCACCGAGGACGACCTCGCCGCCGCCCTGCTGCGCCACGGCCGGGAGCGCGCCGCGCGGCGCCCGGACGTCCCGGCGATCGTGCTCGCGAACGCCGACTGGCTGATCGCACTGCTCAGCGCACACCGCGAGGAGCTCGAGGAGTTCTTCGTGCTGCCGGTGCTGGACGAGAAGACCCTCCGCGACGTCTCCGACAAGGCGACCTTCTCCGAGATCTGCACGACGCTCGGCGTGAGCACGCCGGAGACCGTGGTCGTCGACTTCACCGGCGAGGGGCCGACGGAGATCCCGGAGCTCCCGTTCGCCTACCCCGTGGTCGCCAAGCCCGCGCGCTCCTCCGCCTACACGCACGTGGAGTTCGCGGGGAAGAAGAAGGTCTACCACCTCACCGAGCCCGCCGAGCTCACGGACCTCGTGCACAGGCTCGACGCGGCGGGCTTCGCCGACCGCTTCGTGGTCCAGGAGATGGTGCCGGGCGATGACACCGCCATGCGCTCGATCACCGCCTACGTCGACCAGGCGGGCCGGGTGACGCTGCTCGGCGGCGCGCACGTGCTGCTCGAGGAGCACACCCCCGGCGCCCTCGGGAACCCGGCCGCGATGTTCACGGCCGACCCGGGCGAGATCGCCGTGCAGGCCGTCGCGTTCCTCGAGCACACCGGCTACCGCGGCTACGCGAACTTCGATGTGAAGGTCGACCCGCGGACCGGTGTCGCGAAGTTCTTCGAGGTCAACCCGCGCATCGGCCGGAACAACTACTACATGACCGCGGCCGGGGCGAACGTGGCGCGCGCGGTCGTCCGCGACGTCGTCGACCACGAGCAGATCGAGCGGATCGTCCCGGACGACGAGATCCTCTACTCGATCGTCCCCCGCCCCCTGCTCATGCGCTACGTGACCGAGCCCGGGCTGCGGGCCCGCGTGCGCCGCATCGCGCGCCACCGCACGATGCACCCGCTGGCCTACGCCACCGAGGGCACGCGCCGTCGCGCCTACATCGCCGTCGCGATGGCCAACCAGGTCAAGAAGTTCCTCACGCACTACCCGCGCCCGTCCTCCAGCGGATTCTGAGCCGTGGCCGACCAGCCCCGGGGTCGGCGCAGGAGGGACGCGCCGACGAGCGCAGGTCGAGCACTGCGACCGCCGGGGATCCTGTCGTCACCGGGCGAGCGTCCCGTAGCCTGGGAGCATGACCGACACCACGTTCTCCGTCACCTCGCAGGCCACTCCCGCTGACTCCGTGGTCGCCGCCGCGCAGCTCGCGCCCGAGCTCGGCGGCACCTCGACCTCCCCGGACCTCACGTGGACCGGCGCACCCGAGGGGACCCGGAGCTTCGCCGTCACCTGCTACGACCCCGATGCGCCGACGGGCTCGGGATTCTGGCACTGGGTCGCCTGGGACATCCCCGCCTCGGCCACCTCGCTGGACCTCGGCGTGCCGCGCGAGAGCTCCGATCTGAAGCAGGCGGCCAACGACTTCGGGCGCGTCGGCTACGACGGCCCCAACCCGCCCGCCGGCCCGCCGCACCGCTACGTCTTCTCGGTGCACGCGCTGCCCGTGGAGACCCTGGGCGCCGCCCCGTCGGACCCCCACGTGGGCGCGCGCTTCGCGATCTTCACCCAGCAGCTCGCGAGCGCCGACCTCACCGCCACCTACCAGGTCAGCGAGTGATCACCGCCTGAGCCGCTCCCCGGCGCGCGCCGGGGCGGACACCGGAGGTGGGGAAAGCCCGACATGGGCCCCACCAGGTGGCGGGATGGGAAGCGTCGCCGCGGGTGCGCAGACTCGGAGCATGACTCCTCGACACCCCGCCACCGCCCCGACCCGCTCCCCGTCATCAGGCCTTCCCCGGCGTGTCCCCCGCCGCACCCTCGACTCGCGGCTCCGGGACGCTATGGTCGGGACCATGCAGCGCTCACGTTCGTGCGAAGGGGGAGGCCAGGGCCGAGTGCCCGGGTCCGCCTCCGTCGCAGGATCATCCCTGGGGTGGACGCAGAGTGGACCTCCGACTGATGGGTCGGCCCCGGCTCCGGCGGAGGATGGCACCATGACACTGCTCGAGAGGTCCTCGTCCGCGCGGCCCGCCGCGCGCTCCGAGCGTCCACTGAAGGTGCTCCTGACCACCGACTGGTGGGAACCCGCGGTCAACGGGGTCGTCGCCTCGGTGACCACGCTGCGTCGGCAGCTCGAAGCCCTGGGCTGCGACGTGCGCGTGCTGACCCTCGCGCCCGGCCTGCGCTCCTCGTGCGAGGGCAAGGTCTACCGGCTCGGCTCGGTCTCGGCCTCGCTGTTCTACGCGAGCGCCCGCATCGGCACCATCCACCAGCGGCGCATCCTCGGGGCGATCAAGCGCTGGCACCCGGACGTGGTCCACTCGAACTGCGAGTTCACCACCCACGTGTGGGCCCGCCGCATCGCCCGCGACCTCGACGTGCCCCTCGTGCACACGTACCACACGATCTACGAGGACTACACGCACTACTACTCCCCCAGCCGCACCATGGGCCGCAAGGCCGTCGCGGAGTTCTCCCGCCGGCTGCTGGAGCGCACGGACGCGGTCATCGCGCCCACCGAGAAGGTCGCGCACCTCCTCGAGGGCTACCGGGTGAGCCGCCCCGTGCACGTGATCCCGACGGGCCTGGACCTGGGGCGCTTCCGCCCCGCGCAGTCCTCCGCCGAGGCAGCCGACTCCGCCGCCCTGCGCGCCTCCCTGGGGATCGGCGCGCGCCAGAAGGTGCTGCTGAGCGTCTCCCGCCTGGCCAAGGAGAAGAACCTCGATCAGGTCATCCGCGACGTGGCCGCCGCCGAGCGCGAGGATGCCGTCCTCGTGCTCGTGGGCGACGGCCCCTACCGCGAGCACCTCGAGCACCTGGTCGCCGACCTCGGCATGGAGAAGCGCGTGCGCTTCGCCGGCGCGATCGACCCGCACGAGGTTCCGCGCTGGTATCGGATGGCCGACCTGTTCGTCTCCGCCTCCCGCTCGGAGACGCAGGGCCTCACGTACATCGAGGCCCTCGCCTGCGGGCTCCCGCTGCTGTGCCGCCGCGACGACTCCGTCGCCGGAGTGCTCGTGGACGGCGAGACCGGCTACGCCGTGGAGGACTCCGCCGAGTTCGGCGCCCGCCTCACCTCGCTGCTGGACGACGAGATCGGCATCGAGAGGATGTCGCACCGCGCCCTCCAGCACGCGCGCCGCACCTGCGGCGCCGAGGCCTTCGGCGCTCGGGTCCTCGAGGTCTACCGCACGATGCACCTCGAGCGCAGCCGAGCAGCGGCCGCGTCGACCGCGTCGACCGCGTCGTCATCGGCTCGCGGCCTCGCGCCCGCTCTCGGAGCGCACCTCGCCGACTCCTCGGCGGGAGCCCCGGGCGTCGAGGTCCCGGCACCGGCCGCTGAGAGCGGTCCGCACGGCGCCGCGTCGCACCTCCTGAACGCCTGAGGCGACCATGAGCACCACGATCCCTGGGCGCACCGCGCGCCCCGCCCGTCCTGCGCGCCCAGCTGTCCTCGAGCGTCCTGCGACCGGCCCGTCCGTCAGCTCGTCAGCCCTATCGCCGGCTCCGACAGACGCGGGTGCCCCTGTCACGGGTGAGGCGTCCGCCGCTCCCCGCCGCGATCCGCTGCGGATGGCGGTGCGCCTCGCGCCCCTGCTGGGCCTGCTCGCCTGCGCGGGCGCCGTGATCTGGGGCCTGCGCGCCGGCGTCCTGGACTCCCAGGAGCACCTGCAGTCCTTCATCGATTCGCTGGGGGCCTTCGGGCCCGTGGTCCTGGTGCTGCTGAGCGGGGCGAGCGTCGTCTTCCCGATCATCCCCGGCGGGATCCTCGTGCTCGCGGCGCCCGTGCTGTTCGGCCCGGTCGAGGGCACGCTGCTGAGCTACCTCGCGGTGTGCGCGGGCTCCTTCGCGAACTTCGCGATCGCCCGCCACGTGGGGCTCGGGCTCATCGAGCGCGCGTTCAGCGAGAGCACGGTCGAGAAGTACCTGGGGTGGACCCGCAGGCCCCGCTTCACGACCCTGTTCGCGACCGCGATCGCCCTGCCCGTCGCCCCGGACGACCTGCTGTGCTATCTCGCGGGCACGACCCGCATGCGCTGGCGCACGTTCGCGCTGATCATCCTCGCGTGCAAGCCCTGGGCGCTGCTCGCGTACGGACTGGGCGTGAGCGCCCTGCTGATGAAGGTGGTGCCCTGGTGAGCGACGACGACACGACTCCTGCGCGGCTGCGCGTGCTGATCCCCAAGGGCCTGGCGGCCCTCGCCGGTCAGTCCGGGATCGGCGAGGCCATCCGTCATCAGCGCCGTGCGGTCGAGGCCCTGGGGCACGAAGTCGTCACCTCGCCCTTCGCGGACTACGACGTCGCGCACCTGAACACCCCCTTCCCGGACACCCCGCTGCTCGCGGCGCTCTCGCACCTGCGCGGGCGCCCGGTGATGATGTGGGCGCACTCGACCGAGGAGGACTTCCGGGACTCGTTCACGGGAGCGAACCGGATCGCTCCCTGGTTCCGACGCTGGATCGCGTGGATCTACCGCCGCGGGGACGCGGTCGTCACGCCCACGCAGTACGCGCGCACGCTGATCTCCCGGCCCCGCTACAAGATCTCCCGGCGCATCCACGTGCTCTCGAACGGGGTCGACACCGGCTTCTTCGCGCGTCGCGACGGGGACCGCGAGGCGCTGCGCGATCGTCTGGGACTGGCGCCCGAGGCGCCGGTGGTGATGAGCGTGGGCATCCAGATGGTCCGCAAGGGGATCCTCGAATGGGTGGAGCTCGCCCGCGCGATGCCCGAGGTCACCTTCGTCTGGTACGGGCGCACCGACCCGCGTCTGATCACGAAGGATGTCGCGGGCGCAGTCGCCTCCGCACCGTCCAACGCCCGCTTCCCGGGGTATGTCACCCCGGACGTGCTGCGCGAGGCCTACGCCGGGTGCGACGCCTTCTGCTTCCTCACCAAGGAGGAGACCGAGGGGATCGTGCTGCTGGAGGCCCTCGCCTGCCGCGCGCCCGTGCTGCTCTCGGACATCCCGATCTACGAGGAATGGTTGCCGGACGGCGAGGTCGTGCACAAGGTGCCCGTGCCCGCATCGAGCGTCGTGAGCGGCGGCTCGGACCAGGCGCGGCGCGCCCGGCGCAGCGCAGCGCAGAACATCGCCGAGCGCCTGCGGCGGCTCCTCGACGGGGATCTCGCGGACCTCTCCGCGGCGGGGCGCGCCGCCGCCGCGGCGGTGGACATGCAGGAGGTCGCCGCGCAGCTGCAGCGCATCTACGACCAGGAGGGCGTCACCCCGCGTCGTCCTCGCTGAGGGCGGGCGACGGACCGAGCACTCGGAGGTTCGAGCGCCCGACGAACCCGCGCGCACGGCTCAGCGCCCTCCGCCGGGCCTCCAGAGCACGACGGCCCCGTTGTCGGGGCGGGCGGGGCGCTGGCCGCGGCGCAGGGTGCTCACGCGCCCCGCGCTGTCGGCCGCGAAGACACGACCGGAGCCCTCGCCCCCGCCGCTGCGGGAGCCCGAGGTGCGGCCGCCCATCGCGGCGATCGCCTCGCGCACGGAACCGAGCTGGGACTGCAGCTGCGTCACCTCGTCCTGCAGCTCGAGGATCCGCTTGATCCCCGCGAGATTGATGCCCTCCTCCTGGGAGAGGCGCTGGACCTCGCGGAGCTGCGCGACGTCGCGCGCGCTGTAACGGCGACCGCGGCCGGACGTGCGCTGCGGTGAGACCAGGCCCAGCCTGTCGTACTGGCGCAGGGTCTGCGTGTGCATGCCCGCGAGCTCGGCCGCGACGGAGATGACGAACACGGGCGCCCGCTCGTCGAACTGCTGGAACGGGGGCATCGCCCTCGCCTCCTCTCGTACTGCGGTCGAGCTCTGGTCGTACACCGGACCGTGCACCGTGCGGCCGGCCTGGGCGCAGTGAGCGTCCGGGCCGGATCGCCCGCGGCCGTCAGCGGCGGGCGGCCTCGGCGAGGCCGTCGCGCGGGTCCTCGTCGCCGAGCGCGTCGCGCAGGGCCTCGACGGCCTCGCGCGCCGAGTCGTCGAGGTGCTCGGGGACGGCCACCTCGATCTTCACACGCAGGTCTCCCGTCCGCTTGGACGTCTTCAGCCCCTTGCCCTTGGCGCGCAGCGTGCGGCCCGACGGCGTGCCCGCGGGGACCTTCATCCGCACGTGGCCGCCGTCGAACAGGGGGACCTCGATCGTGGTGCCGAGCGCCGCCTCGTCGAAGCGGACGGGCACGGTGATGTGCAGGTCCGCGCCGTCGGCGGACCACACGGGGTCGGAGCCGACGTCGAGGGTGAGGATCAGGTCGCCGGCGGGGCCGCCGTTCTGCCCGGGCTGTCCCTTGCCGCGCAGTCGGATCTTCTGTCCGTCGTGCACGCCGGCGGGGATGCGGGTGGTGACGCTGCGCCCGCCGACGTCGAGCTTCGCCTCGGTGCCCAGCGCCGCGTCGCGGAAGCTGAGCGTGAGGTGGGCGCGCAGGTCCTCGCCCTTCGTCTGCGTCGCGTAGCCGCCGCGGCCGAATCCCGCGCCGCCGCCGGGCGCACCGCCGAAGCTCGCGCCGCCTCCGCCGCCGCCGAACATGCGCAGCAGGTCGTCCATGTCGATGTTCTGACCGCCCGAGCTGTAGGCGGTGCGGCCTCCGCCGCCGCCTCCGAACATCGAGCCGAACATGTCCTCGAATCCGCCGCCGCCTCCGCCGCCGGACCCGGGGGCGAAGCGCGCGCCGCCCGCCCCCATGGCGCGGATCGCGTCGTACTGCTCGCGCTGCTCGTCGTCGCTGAGGACGGAGTAGGCCTCGCCGACCTCCTTGAAGCGGTCCTCGGCGGTGGGGTCGTCGGCGTGGCGGTCGGGATGGAGGTCCCGTGCCTTCTTGCGGTATGCCTTCTTGATCTCCTGCGCGCTCGCGTCCTTCGAGACGCCGAGGACCGCGTAGAAGTCCTTCTCGAGCCAGTCCTGCTGGGACATTCGTGCGCCTCCTTTCGGGGAGCGTCGGTCTGCTGTGGATCTGTGGTGGTCTCGGTGCGGCGAGGGGGCCGCTGAGTCCATGGTGCACGGCCCGGCTGCGGGCCGCGGAAGTCTGTGGTGCCGATGGTCCCTCATGGCAGGCGGGCCGGTGCGGAACTGATCCGCAC
>NZ_JBHTSV010000015.1:0-65103 GCF_042794925.1 Brachybacterium sp. NPDC056505 | reverse complement strand
CCGACGGGGATCCCGTCGGCGCCTTCTCTCAGGCCCTCAGAGCGAGAGGCGCTCGCGCACGACGCCCGCGAGCTTCTCCGCGGCCGTGGTCGCGACCTCGTCGCTCGGGGCCTCGACCATCACGCGCACCACGGGCTCGGTGCCCGAGGGGCGCAGCAGCACGCGGCCGTTCTCGCCGAGCTCGGCCTCGGCCGCGGCGACGGCATCGAGCACGCCCCTGTCGATCGAGGCGCGGGCCTTGTCGACCCCCTTGACGTTGATGAGCGCCTGCGGGAGGCGGGTCATCTCGTCGGCGAGCTCGCGCGCGCTGCGACCGGTCGTGGCGACGCGCTGCAGCAGGTGCAGGGCGGTCAGCTCACCGTCGCCGGTGGTGGCGTGCGCGGCCATGATCACGTGCCCGGACTGCTCCCCGCCCAGCGAGTAGCCGCCCAGGTTCATCTCCTCGAGCACGTAGCGGTCGCCCACGGAGGTCTGCCCGAGGGTGATCCCGTGCTCCTTCATGGCGATCTTCAGGCCCAGGTTGCTCATGACGGTGACGACGAGGACGTCGTCGTGCAGCTGACCGCGCTCCTTGAGGTCCAGGGCGAGGATCGCCATGATCTGGTCGCCGTCGATCTCGCGCCCCTGGGCGTCGACCGCGAGGCAGCGGTCGGCGTCGCCGTCGAAGGCCACGCCGACGTCGGCGCCGTGCTCCACGACGGCCGCCTGCAGCTTCCCGAGGTGCGTCGAGCCGCAGTCCTCGTTGATCTGCTTGCCGTCGCTGCGGTCGCCGATCACGTGCACGGTCGCGCCGGCGCCGCGCAGGGCGGCAGGAGCGGTCTCGGAGGCGGCGCCGTTCGCGCAGTCTGCGACGACGGTGAGGCCGGTCAGCGGGCCGTCGAGCGTCGAGAGCAGGTGCTCGACGTACTGCTCGACCGCGCCGCCGTAGTCGCGGATGGTGCCGACCTCGGTGTCCAGCGGCCGCTGCCACTGCTCGCCGAGTCGCGCCTCGATCGCGTCCTCGACCTCGTCGGGGAGCTTGGTGCCGCCGCGCGCGAAGAACTTGATGCCGTTGTCGGCCGAGGGGTTGTGGGAGGCGGAGATCATCACGCCGAGGTCCGCGCCCGAGGTCTTCACGAGGTGCGCGAGCCCGGGGGTGGGGAGGATCCCGGCGTCCTCGACGTCGACGCCCGCGGAGGCGAGGCCCGCGCAGACGGCGGCGCTCAGGAAGTCGCCCGACGGGCGGGTGTCGCGGGCGACGATCGCCCGGGCGCGCGCGCCGTCGAAGGCGCCGAAGGTCGCGAGCACGTGGGCGGCGGCGACCGAGAGGTCGACCGCGAGTTCCGCGGTGATGTCCACGTTCGCGGTGCCGCGCACCCCGTCGGTGCCGAACAGTCGTGCCACAGGGATCTCCTCGGGGTGGGTGCTGGATGCTGTGATGCCGGAAGCTGGAAGATGCGGGAGGGCGCCGGCGCGGCGCCGCTGCGGGCGCTGGGCGCCGCCCGGGCAGAGTATCGCGACGGGATCGTCGTGCTCCCAGCGACGCCCTGGACGTGGCGCGTCGCTCGCTGTGGACGGGCGCCGCGGGAGCCCGCGCGGCAGTAGCCTGGAGGGTATGCCCACTGCGGACCTGCTGCCCCACGTGCCGCCCACGGTGATCACGCACCAGGTGGGGAGCCGGGCCGCGGGCCACGGCCTCGCCTATGCCCGTGAGGGCCGCGTCGAGGATCTGGTCTGGGACGTCGACAGCGGGACCGTCACGGCCGACGTCCAGGGCAGCGCGGGCTCCCCCTATCGCACTGTCGTCACCCTCGCCGAGTACGAGGAGGACGCGGTCTCCCGCCGCTTCCTGCCCGCCGAGCCGGGCGGGCTGTGGCGCCCCCGCCGCTCCCGCTGCTCCTGCCCGATCGGGGCGGACTGCAAGCACGTCGCCGCGGTGCTCTACCACCTCGACGACCTCGGCGCGGCCGAGGAGAGGCGCGAGACGCCCGCGGAGTGGCGCAGCGTTCTGCGCCCCCTGCTCACCGAGTCCCCGAGCGAGGAGGTCCCACAGCCCCTCGCCATCCGCTTCGACCTCGAGGTCTCGCGGGTGGGTCCCGGCGTCTCCCGGCTGCGCCGCGAGACCGCGACCCCCGCGCTGCTCGCCGAGGGCGGAGACCTCTGGCTGGGGCTGCGGCCGATGACGATGGGGCGCAAGGGCACCTGGATCAAGGGCGGGCTCTCCTGGCGCACCTTCGAGTTCCGGATGGCCGGCCGCGCCTACCACACGGGCCACGCCGAGGCCCTGACCCGCATGTTCGCCTCCGCCACAGCCGAGCGCTCGTACGCGAGCGGCTCGATCGAGCACCTCTGGCTGAACTCCATCGGCTCGCCGCTGATCTGGCAGTCCCTCGCCTACGCGAGGGACGCCGGCGTCGAGTTCCTGCCGGGCGACGGCCTGCGCGCGATCGAGCTCGCGTCCGTCGGCGCGGTCGAGGTCGACCTGCGCATCCCCGAGGGCGGCAGCGACCTCCAGGTCCTCCCCCGCATCACCCTCGAGGGCCAGGACGTCGCGCAGGCCCGACCCCTGGGCACCGCGGGCGTGATCGCCCTGGACGATCCGTCGGCGCCGGCGGACGAGGGCTCGCGTTCGCCCACCGCCGGCTTCTCGGCGCGCATCGCGCCCGTCGGCTCCCCGATCCCGACGGCCCTGCAGCGCCTCTTCCAGCGGCCCGAGCCGCTCGTCGTGCCCGGAGAGGACCGCGAGGACTTCCTCGAGGACGCCTACCCGCGTCTGCGCACGGTCACGCGCGTGACCAGCAGCGACGGCAGCGTCGAGATGCCGGCGATCGAGCCGGCGACCCTGCACCTGGCCGCCGCCTATGCCCCCGACGACCGCCTGTCTCTCACCTGGACCTGGCGCTACCACGACCCGGCCCGCACCCTGCCCATGGACCAGCGCCAGGGCGTGCGCCGCGACGTGGCCCACGAGGACGAGGTGCTCGCCCGGGTGCGGACCCTGTGGCCGACGGCCGGGGGCGACGCCCCCGAGCAGCTGAGCGGCCCGGACACGGCCCGCTTCTCGGAGCACGTGCTCGACGAGCTCGGCGAGCTGCCGCACGTGCGCACCGAGATCGTCGGCACCCGCCACGCCTACCGCGAGCTCGACGGCGCCCCGAAGGTGCGCATCACCCAGCAGCAGTCCCCCGGCAAGCACGACTGGTTCGACCTGGGCTTCGAGATCACGATCGACGGCCGCCAGATCCCCTTCCCCACCCTGTTCGTCGCGCTCGCGCAGGGCCGGACCCGGATCATGCTCCCGGACAAGACGTACTTCTCCCTGGACAACCCCGCCTTCGACGCCCTGCGCGAGCTCATCGCCGAGGGCGAGGCCCTCGCGGAGTGGGACCCGCAGCAGCAGGCCATCAGCCGCTTCCAGGTCGGCATGTGGGAGGACCTCGAGGAGATCGCGGAGTCCGCCGAGGCGAGCGCGGAGTGGGAGCGCACCGTCGGCGCCCTCCAGGACGCGCGCGACCTCACCCCGCCCCCGCTCCCCCACGCCCTCACCGCGGACCTGCGCGACTACCAGCGCGACGGCTTCTCCTGGCTGGCCTTCCTCTTCCATCACGGGCTGGGCGGGGTGCTGGCCGACGACATGGGCCTGGGCAAGACCGTGCAGACCCTGGCCCTCATCGCGCACGCCCGCGAGAGCGCCCCTGTGGTCATCGACGGTGCCGACGGCTCGGTCTCCGACGCCCCGCCGCCGTTCCTCGTCGTCGCGCCCTCCTCCGTGCTCCCGGTGTGGCGGGCCGAGGCCGAGCGCTTCGCCCCGGACCTCGACGTGCGGGTCGTCGATCGCACCTCCCGCGCCCGCGGCGAGGACCTCGCCGAGACGGTCCTCGGCGCGGACCTCGTGGTCACGAGCTACACCGTGCTGCGCATCGACGACGACGAGTTCGCGCGCGAGCAGTTCCAGGGGCTCGTGCTCGACGAGGCGCAGTTCGTGAAGAACCGCCGTTCGCGCACGCACCAGGCGGCGAAGAACGTGCGCGCGTCCTTCCACCTCGCGATCACCGGCACGCCGATGGAGAACTCCCTGGACGACCTGTGGTCGATCCTCGAGATCGCCGCGCCCGGCCTGTTGGGTCCCGCGATCGGGTTCCGGCAGCGCTTCACCCTGCCCATCGAGAGCGGCGAGCACCCCGAGCGGATGGACGTGCTGCGCTCCCGGCTGCGGCCGTTCATGCTGCGGCGCACCAAGGAGATGGTCGCCTCCGAGCTCCCCGAGAAGCAGGAGCAGGTGGTGAAGGTCGAGCTGGGCCCCGAGCACAGGGCGCTGTACGACTCGGTGCTGCAGCGCGAGCGCAAGAAGGTCCTCGGCCTCATCGACGCGGACCTCGATCGCAACCGCTTCATCGTCTTCCGCTCCCTGACCCTGCTGCGGATGATGGCGCTCGACCCGTCGATCGTCGACGCCGAGGCCCACGGCGACGTGCCGAGCTCGAAGCTCGAGGCGCTCTTCGACCGGCTCGACGAGGTCCTCGGCGACGGCCACCGGGTGCTGCTGTTCAGCCAGTTCACCTCGCATCTGCGGCACGTGGCCGACGAGCTGACGATGCGAGGGGTCGCCTTCAGCTACCTGGACGGCTCGACCCGGGATCGCGACGCCGCCGTGCGGGAGTTCCGCGAGGGCGATGCGCCCGTCTTCCTCATCTCGCTGAAGGCCGGCGGCTTCGGCCTGACCCTCACGGAGGCCGACTACGTGTTCCTGCTGGATCCGTGGTGGAACCCGGCGGCGGAGAACCAGGCCGTCGACCGCGCCCACCGCATCGGCCAGGAGCGCCGGGTGATGGTCTTCCGCATGGTCGCCGAGGACACCATCGAGGAGAAGGTCCTCGCCCTGCAGCAGCGCAAGGCCGCCCTCTTCGACTCCCTGACCGACGGCGGGAAGGCCTTCCGCTCGGGGATCACCGCGCAGGACATCCGCGAGCTCCTGAGCTAGTCCCCGGCTTCCACCGCCTCGGGACCCACCCGGCGATCGCGCCGGGCCCCGGCCCGATCACCGGATGCCGTCATCCCTCCGCATCTCGGACCAATCCGCCTCCGCGAGGCTTCCGAACCCGTGATGTCCGGCGCGGCGCCGCCGCGCGGGCCAGGACCGGATCCCGACGCCGAGGAGGCACCGCTCATGTTCCACCGTTTCCGTCGCACCACCCTCACCGCTGCGGTCCTCGCGCTCGTGGGCATGGGCCTCGCCGTGCCCGCTGCGAACGCCGAGGAGACCGGGCCCGACGAGACCGCTGCATCGAGCTCCCTCGTCCAGGGGCCTCTGATCGACGGGCCCCTCATCGACATCGACGGTCTGCTCGAGACGCTCCAGCTGGGCCAGTTCCAGCAGTGAGGGGAGCACCGGGCACGACGACACACTACCACAGCGTCACGAGGAGCACGCCCCTGTGAGGATGCGCAGGAACATCGCCCCCGAGTCACCGGAGCGGACCCCGCTCACGCCGGCCCAGCGCGGCATCTGGTACGCGCAGAAGCTGGATCCGGAGAACCCCTCGTTCCAGATCGGGCAGCACCTCGACCTCGAGGGCCCCATCGACCCCCTCCTGCTGAACATCGCCCTGGTGAAGGCGGCCGCGGACCTCGACGCGCTGAGCATGCGGATCCTGGAGGACGAGGACGGGCCGTTCGGAGAGATCCATCGGCCGCGACCCGGTGAGCACCTCGTGGAGGTCCGCGATCTCTCGCACCTGCCGCGCCACGAGGCGGAGGAGATCGCGCACGCGATCATGGACCGCGAGATGTCCACCGCCCGCACCATGGACGGCGGGGACCTGCTGGGGGCGACCCTTTTCCTCGTCGGCGAGCGCCGGTCGCTCTTCTTCCTGCGCGTCCACCACGTGCTGATCGACGGCTACTCGGCCGTGGTCGCCCTGCGCTACATCGCCGGGGCCTACTCGAGACTGGCCCGCCTCGTCCCCGGGACGCACGTCCCCCGGGCGCTCGCACCGGCGCTCGCCCGCGTCGGGGCGAGCTTCCCCTCGCCTCTGCCCGCCCTGGGGGACCTCCACCGGGAGCTGCGCGACTACGAGGCCTCCGACCAGCACGCGGCCGACGCCGATCACTGGGAGCGGGCGATAGCCCGCGAGGCGCCCCCGGTGGGCCTCGAGGGCCGTTCCGACGGCATCGCCCGCGACGTGGTCCGGGTCGACGTGCCCCTCGGCTCCGAGCGCGCACGCCGCCTGGCTCGACTCGATCGGGAGCTGCCCAAGACGCTCATCGCCTCGGTCGCCGTCTACCTGTCCCGGATGACCGGGGCCGAGGTCGTCCCCGTCGGGCTGCCCGTCACCGCCCGGCGGGGACGCATCGCCCGGACCACTCCCTCCATGCTCTCCAGCGTCCTGCCGCTGCGGATCCCGGTATCGCCCTCCGACACCCTGGCGACCGTGGTCTCCGGAACAGGGCGGATCGTCCGCGACGCGGTCGCCCACCAGCGCTTCCGCGTCGAGGACATCGACGGCGCGCCGGCCGATCCCGGTCCCTCGGTGAACCTGCTGCCCGTCATCGACGAACTCCGGTTCGGGAGCGCGCGGGGAACGGTGCACATCCGCTCGACCGGCCCCGTGCGGGATCTGTCCATCGTCCTCGGCGATCCCCGCAGCGAGGCCTCCGACCCTGTGCTGCGGATGGAGGGCGACGCCGACCTGCACACGGTCGAGTCCCTGTCGAGGCACGGGGACCGGATCCTCCGTCTGATCGATGCCGCGCTCGAGGCGCCCGCCGCGACGACCGTCGCCGCCGCGCCGGTGGTCGGCGCCGCCGAGCGGGAGCGGCTCCTGGACGGGGGCAGAGGCTCCCGGGCCCCCGTGTCCCCGGGGACGCTCCTGGACTCCGCCGCCGCCACCCTGCGCGCCCGCGGCGAGCAGCTCGCGGTCACCGCACCCGACGGCGAGCTCAGCTTCCGCGAGCTCGATGTCCGCGCGACGCTGATGGCGCGCCATCTGATCCGCGAGGGGGTCCGTCCGGGCGATCGCGTGGCCGTGAGGATCGGCCGCACGGTCGAGCTCCCGGTGCTTGTCCTCGGCATCCTGCGGGCAGGGGGCGCCTTCATGCCTCTGGACCCCGCCTACCCCGTCGGCCGGGTGGCGGACATGATCAGCGATGCCGAGCCCGCCGCGCTGCTGACGACGTCGCAGCAGCTGGCCCGCGACCGGGAGGACGGGGCCGCGTTCGACGTTCCGACCACTGTGATCGACACCGACACCGCGACCTGGTGCCGGCGGGCGGAGGATTCGACGCGCCTTCCCGCGATCGGCCCGGACGACCTCGCCTACGTCATCTTCACGTCGGGCAGCACCGGGCGCCCGAAAGGGGTCGCCGTCGAGCACATGTCCCTGCATGCCCTGCACGAGCACCATCGACGCACGTGGCACGACCCGGCCTCTCAGCGGCTCGGGCGGCCCGTGCGCGCCGCCCACACCGCCGGGCTCTCCTTCGACGCCTCGTGGGACCCGCTGCTGTGGCTGATCTCCGGCCATGAGCTCCACATCGTCGACGACGAGACCCGCCGGGACCCCGAGCGCCTGGCCGCCCTCCTGGACCGGGAGCGGATCGATGCCCTCGAGACCACCCCCTCCTTCGCCGAGGCGCTGATCGACGCCGGGATGCTGGACCGCGAGCACCGGCCGAGCGAGATCGCCCTGGGCGGCGAGGCCGTGGGCGAGGAGCTCTGGGCCGCTCTCGCGGCCCGCGACGACGTGCATGCCATGAACCTCTACGGGCCCACCGAGTCGACGGTGGACAGCATGGTCGCCCCGATCGCGACCGGCCGCCGCCCGCATCTCGGCGCCTCCGTGGCCGGCAGCCGCCACTACGTCCTCGACGCCGCGCTGTCCCCGGTCCCCGACCGTGGGGTGGGCGAGCTGTATCTGGCGGGGCACGGTGTCGCCCGGGGATACATCGGCCGACCGGACCTGGACGCCCAGCGCTTCGTCGCCGACCCGTTCGCCGCCGACGGCTCCCGGATGTACCGCACGGGCGACCGGGTCAGGCGCCGCCATGACGGCACGCTGAGGTTCCTCGGACGCACCGACGACCAGGTGAAGATCCGCGGCTACAGGGTCGAGCTGGACGAGGTCGAGGCCGCCCTGCGCCGACAGGAGGGCGTCGTGGCCGCCGCGGCGATCGTCCGCGGGGACGGGCCGTCCGCGCGGCTCATCGGCTACGTGTCGACCGGCGGGACCGGATCCTCGGCCGGCCCCGGTGCCGCCGCCGGTGAGGGAGCCGAGGCGGCGGAGTCGATCCGCGGCGCTCTGCGCGAGCACCTTCCCGACTACATGGTGCCCGCGGTGGTCCTGGCGCTGCCCAAGCTCCCGGCCACGGCCAACGGGAAGATCGACCGCTCCGGCCTGCCCGATCCGGCCACGGTCACCGGCGGCGGCGCCTCCCGCCCTCCCCGGTCCGCCGCCGAGCGCGCCGTGGCCGCCGGCTTCGGCGCCGTCCTGGAGCGCACCGACATCGGCGTCGACGAGGACTTCTTCGCCGCCGGCGGCCACTCGCTGCTGGCCACGAGGCTCGCCTCCCGGCTCAGCGCCGACCTCGATCGGGCGGTCACCGTGCGGGACGTCTTCGAGCACCCGACGGTCGCCTCCCTCGCCCGCACCCTGCAGGACTCCCCCGGCGCGGCCGTCCCCCCGCGCCCCGAGCGCGGCGCGCGCCCCGATCCCGTCCCGGCGTCCCCCAACCAGCGCCGCCTGTGGTTCCTCCACCAGCTGGAGCCCGACTCGGCCGCCTACGCGGTCCCGATCGTGCTGCACCTCGAGGGAGACCTCGACGTCGGCGCTCTGCGGGCGGCCCTCGACGACGTGATCTCCCGCCACGAGCCCCTGCGCACCCTCCTGCCCGCGGAGCACGGCGAACCCGTCCAGCGGATCCTCCCCGCCGATCAGGTACCCTTGCCCCTCCTCTGCGTCGAGGTGCCGCCCGCCCGGGTGGACGCCGTCATCGCGACGGAGACCCGGCGTCCCTTCGATCTCACCCGGGAGATCCCGCTGCGCGCCGTGCTGCTGCGCTCCGCCGCGGACCATGCGACCCTCGTGATCACGATGCATCACATCGCGACCGACGGCTGGTCCCTGGCCCCGTTCGCCCGTGACCTCGGCGACGCGTACGCGGCGCGGCACAAGGGACGGGCCCCCCATCTGCCGCCGCTCCCCGTGGACTTCGCGGACGCGGCCGTCTGGCATCAGGACCGGCTCGGCGACGCAGAGGACCCCCACAGCCAGCGGGCGACCCTCACGGCGTTCTGGGAGCGCGCACTCGCCGGCGCGCCCCCGGAGATCTCACTGCCGCGCGATCGCCCCCGCGGGGCCGCGAACCCGCGGGACACGGCGCAGCAGGGCGTCGGCGAGATCCGCCTGGACCTCTCCCCACGGCGCCACGCCGCCGTGCGCGAGCTCGCCGCCGTGCACCGCACCAGCCTGTTCATCGTGCTGCACACCGCCCTGGCCGCGGCGCTGCATCAGCACGGGACCGGCGATGACGTGGTGCTCGGGACCCCTGTCGCCGGGCGCGGCGACGCCCGGCTGGAGGACCTCGTCGGATTCTTCGTGAACACCGTCGCGCTGCGCACCTCGCTGCACGGCGACCCGCGCCTCGACGAGCTCCTCGAGCGCATCCGCGCCGCGAACACCGACGCGTACGCGCACCAGGACCTACCCTTCGACGCCGTCGTCGACGCCGTCCGCCCTCCGCGGAGCCCCGACCGCCCTCCTCTCGTGCAGGTGCTGCTGACGCTCCAGAACGCACCGGCGGCCCGGCTCGACCTGCCGGGCGTCGACGTCGACGTCCCCGCGCCCTCCACGAGCTCGGGGGTCAAGGCCGATCTCCTGGTCGACGTCACCGCACCGGAGGGCGAGGACGGTCCGCTCGCCGTGGCGCTCGGCTTCGACCGGGCACTGTTCGACGCCTCCACCGTCGAGAGGATGCGCGACTCGCTGGAGCGCGTGCTCGCACAGCTCGTGACGGACCCGTCGACCCGCCTGAGCGATCTGCCCACGGCCTCGCCCGCCGAGCTGCGCGCCCTGACGGCACGCGACCGCGGTCCGGAGCACGGCGCGCCCCTCACGATCCTGGAGCGTCTCGCCGCCGCCGCACAGACCCGGCCGCAGGATCCCGCGCTGGTCGACGCCCATGGTGCGCTCACGGCGGCGGAGCTGCTCGCGCGCGTCGACGAGATCGCAGCGGGACTGGCCGGGATCGGGATCGCGCGAGGGGACCGGGTCGCTCTCGCCCTCCCTCGCGACAGGGACGCCATTGCCGTCCTGCTCGGCGTGCTCCGGGCCGGCGCTGTCGCCGTCCCGCTGGACGCCTCCCACCCCGATGCGCGCCTCGCACGCACCCTGGTCTCGGCGGACCCGCGTGTCCTGCTGACCGGCGATCCCGCGCGGTTCCGCGCCCTGCGTCAGCAGGTGGCCGACGGCCAGGCCGAGCCCGGCGCGACGATGAACGTCCTCGCGCCGGGTGATCTGCCGTCGGGCGGATCGGTGCCCGCGCAACCGGGCATCGAGGACACGGCCTACCTGGTCCACACCTCCGGGACGACCGGCGATCCCAAGGGCGTGCAGGTCTCGCACGCCGCGCTCGGCACCCTTCTGCGTCACCACGAGAGGACGCTCATCGGCCCCCTGCGGGACCGTCTGGGCCGAGCACCCCGGATGCTGCACGTCTCCGGCCTCGCCTTCGACGCCGCCTGGGACCCGGTCCTCTGGCTGGTCGCCGGCAGCACGCTGATCATGGCGGACGAGGACGTCCAGGCCGACGCCGAGGCGGTCCTCGACGCGATCGGCCGCGAGTGCATCGACGTGCTCGAGACGACCCCCTCGTACGGGACGCGGCTCGTCGAGGCCGGCCTCGAGGACGCCGCCCTCAGAGGGACAGGCTCCCTGCTGCTGGCGCTCGGCGGCGAGGCCGTCCCTCCGTCCCTCTGGGACCTGATCGCCCGCAGCGAGGTCCTCGAGGGGCGGAACCTGTACGGCCCGAGCGAGGCCACGGTCGACGCCCTGGTCGCGCCGATCCGCTCCAGGGCCGTGGTCCTCGGGCGCCCCGTCGACGGGGTCGCGATCCGCGTGCTCGACGATCTGCTGCGTCCCGTCCCCGCCGGTGTCGAGGGGGAGCTCTACCTCTCGGGCGCGACCCTCGCCGACGGCTACCGCGGCCGCTCCGCGGAGACCGCCTCCCGCTTCATCGCCGACCCCACCGGCGACGGCGAGCGGATGTACCGCACGGGCGACGTGGTCCGCCGTGGCGCCGACGGCTCGCTGCGCTTCGTGCGCCGTACGGACGACCAGGTCAAGCTGCGGGGCTACCGCATCGAGACCGGGGATGTCGAGAGCGCCCTGGAGCGCTCGGCCGGCGTGCGTGCCGCCGTCGTCCGGGTGGTGGCGCCGGGCGGTGAGGGCACGGAGCGGATCGCCGCCTGGGTGAGCGGGGAGGTCGACCCGGACGAGGTGCGCCGGCGCGCCCGGGACGAGCTGCCCGCCTACATGGTCCCGACGAGCGTGCTCGTCCTCCCGGAGCTGAGCCTGAACGCGAACGGCAAGGTCGACGTCCCGGCGCTCCCGGATCCCCAGCGGTCCGCCGGCCCGCATCGCGCCCCTCGCGACGAGGCCGAGCAGCGGATGTGCCGCGTGCTGGCGGAGGTGCTCGCCGTGACGGAGCCCGGACCGGACGAGGACTTCTTCGAGCTGGGGGGCCACTCGCTCCTCGCCGTCCGCCTCGTCGGCAGGATCCGGGAGGAGTTCGGCGCGGCGCTCCCCGTGCGTGCAGTCTTCGACCACCCCACCGCGGCACAGCTGCTGGCCGACGTGAGGGCGCAGGGGACCGGGACCGAGGGCGTGACCCCGCGGCACCAGGACTCGTCCGATGCCCCGTCCTCGGGTGAGGGCACCGCCGTGTCGGGGCGGCTGCGGGCGTGGGTGCGGGACCATCCGCGCCCTCGCGACGAGGAGCTCCCGCTCTCCCCCGACCAGGAGCGCCTGTGGTTCCTGCACCGACTCGACCCCTCGTCGGCCGAGTACACGGTGCTGCTCGAGTGCGACCTCGAGGGGGCCCTCGACGTCGAGGCGCTCGGCGGTGCGATCGACGACCTCGTGGCCCGCCACGAGATCCTGCGCACCGTCTTCCCCGAGGTGGAGGGCCGAGGAGTCCAGCGCGTCCTCGACCCGCCCGTCGGCATCCTCCAGGACGGCCCGATCGACGTCACCGCGGGATTCGACCTCGCCGCGCGCATCCCCCTGCGCGCCGGGCTGGAGCGGACGGGCGCCGAACGCTGGCATCTGACCCTCGCGATCCACCACATCGCGACCGACGGCGCCTCGCTGAGACCGCTCACGCGCGACCTGTCCACGGCCTACAGCGCCCGCTCCGGCGGCATGCGCTCGGCGACCCGCCCGCTGGCCGTACAGTTCGCCGATCACGCCCGTCACCAGCGCATGCGCCACGCCGAGGACCCGGCGCGGGACCCCCGTCCCGCCGCCTGGGCGGATCGGCTCGAGGGCGCACCCGAGGAGCTGGACCTGCCTGCGGACGGCCAGCGGGGAGAGGCCGGCACCCGTCCCGCGCACTCCCGGACGTTCACGATCCCCGCCGAGGTCGCCGCGCCTCTCCTGCATCAGGGGCGTGCCGCCGGCGGCACCGGCTTCCACACCTGGCTCGCCGCGCTCGTCTCCTATCTGCAGCGCATCGGGGCGGGCGACGACATCGTGATCGGGGCGCCCTCCGCCGGGCGGGACGACCCCGACCTCGCCGACCTCGTCGGGTTCTTCGTCACCACTCTTCCGCTCCGGATGCAGGTCGACGGGGCCATGACGTTCGGCGACGTGGTGGGGCGCGCCCGCGAGGCCGCTCTGGCCGCGATGGAGGACGACGGCATCCCCTTCGAGCGCATCGTCGAGGCCGTAGCCCCCGCACGCCGGTTCGGACGCCATCCGCTGTTCCAGACCATGCTCTCCCTCGAGGAGACGGACGGGGCCGTCCTGGACCTGCCGGGCGTCGCCGTCACCCGCGGCGCCCCCGAGACGACGGGCGCGGCCAAGGTCGACCTCTCGTTCACGCTCCGACCGGACGCCGAGGGCGGCATGGAAGGGATCCTCGAGTACGACGCCGAGCTGTTCAGCGACCTGGCCGCTCGCGGTCTCATCGACCGCTGGCTCGCCTTCCTCGGCGGCATCGCCGGGGACCCCGGGTCGCGCGTCGACAGGATCCCCGCGGGGCCGCCGTCGACGCCTCTGACCCCCTGGCCCGCGACGGCACCCGCGCAGAGCGTGCTCGCGGCTCTCGCGGACTCCGCCGCCTCGCGCCCGGACGCAACGGCGCTCGTCGGCCCGGATCGTGCCCTGACGACCGCCGAGCTCGCCGCTCGCGTCGACGGGATCGCCGGAGGCCTCCGCGCCGCCGGCGTCGTGACCGGGGACCGCGTCGCTCTGGCCGTGCGCCGCGGCAGCGACTCCGTGGCCGGGATGCTCGGCATCTGGAGGGCGGGCGGGGTCGTGGTCCCGCTCGACATCGGCCTGCCTGCCGAGCGGGTCATGGCCATGATGCGCGCATCGGCGCCACGCCTTCTGCTGCACACCGGACATGCCGACGAGCAGGACGCCGCGGCGAGCGCGCGTGCGTCGGGGCTCGACGCCGAGCGCATCCTGCCGATCGACGCCCTCCCCGCCGGGGAGCCTCCGCAGCACCTGCCGGGTCCCGAGGACGGCGCCTACATCATCTTCACCTCGGGCACCACCGGGACGCCGAAGGGCGTCCGGGTTCCCCACCGTGCGCTCACGCGACTCCTGACCAGCCACCGCTCGACCCTCCTGCCCGATCCCGCACGCCGCCGTCTGCGGCTCGCCCACACCACGGGTGTCGGCTTCGACGCCTCGCTCGATCCCGTCCTGTGGTGCGTCGCGGGGCACGAGGTCCATGTGGTCGACGACCTCGTGCGCAGGGACCCCGAGGCCCTGGTCTCCCTGTTCGCGCGGGAGCGGATCGACGCCTGGGAGGCCACCCCGGGCCATGTCGACGCCCTGCGCGGGCAGACCGGGCTCTCGGACCTGCTCGATGCCCGGGACCCGGAGGATCCCTTCCTCCTGCTGCTGGGCGGGGAGCCCGTCGACCCCGGTCTGTGGGACTGGGTGCGCGAGCGCCGCGCGGTCCAGGGGTGGAACCTGTACGGGCCCACCGAGGCAGGGGTCGACACCCTGGTCGCTCCCCTCGCCGACAGCGTGCGGCCCGTCCTCGGAGCGCCCACCTGCGGGACCGTCGCCCGGGTCCTGGACGCGGATCTGCGTCCGGTGCCCGTCGGCAGCTTCGGCGAGCTCTGGCTCAGCGGCCCTCAGCTCGCCGACGGATACCTCGGGGATCCGGCCGCGACCGCCGGGCGCTTCGTCGCGGACCCCTTCGCGGGGGACGGCAGCCGCATGTACCGCACCGGCGATCTCGTCTCCGTGCGGGACGCGGAACCGGGGCGCAGAGCGCCCGTCATCGCCCTCGGACGCATCGACGACCAGGTGAAGATCCGCGGGCATCGGATCGAGCCCGGCGAGATCGCCGCCGTCATCACGGCGCAGGACACCGTCGCGCAGGCGGTCGTGCGCACGGTCGACGGCGCCCACGGCACCGCGCTCGCCGCCTGGGTGGTGCCGGCGCCCGGCGTGGAGGTCGACGGACTGCGCGGCCGGCTCGAGCAGTCGCTCGCCGCGCGGCTGCCCGAGTACATGCTCCCCTCGTCGATCACTCCGATCCAGGACATCCCGCTGACGTCGAACGGGAAGGTGGACGCGCGCGCCCTTCCCGAGCCGACGTCCGCCGGCGGTGCGGGGTGCGCCCCGCGGCCGGGCACCGAGACCGTGATCGCCGAGGCCTTCGCCGACGTGCTGGAGGTCGAGGACGTCCGGGCCGACGACTCCTTCTTCGCACTCGGAGGGCACTCCTTCGTCGCCCGTCCTGCGACGGCGGCGATCGGCAGGGCGCTGGGACGCGAGGTCCCGATCCACGCCCTCCTGCGCACCCCGACCGTGGCGGGACTCGCCGCGGCGCTCGACGCCGCCGAGCCCGCCACAGGGCCCGCGGCCGAGGACGACGCGCTCGGCGTCGTGCTGCCGCTGCGGCCCGACGGCCGGGGCGATCCGCTGTTCGCCGTCCATCCGGCCAGCGGTCTCGCGTGGGCCTTCTCCGGTCTCCTGCCCCATCTGAGCACGACCCGGCCGGTGATCGGGCTGCAGGTCCCGGGCCTCGCCCCGTCGGCCGACGGGGACGACGCGACGGACGTGGACGAGACCCTCGATGACCTGCTGGACCACTATCTGCGCGCCATCCGATCCGTCCAGAGCCACGGCCCGTACCACCTGCTGGGGTATTCGCTCGGAGGGCGCATCGCCCATCGGATCGCCGCCCGCCTGCAGAGCGCCGGCGAGGAGGTCGCACTCCTCGCGGTCCTCGACGCCTACCCGGGTCAGGACGCGCTGCACGGCGTCCGCGACGAGCAGGAGCGCTGGCGCGCATTCCTCGACGCCCAGGGGACGTCCATACCGGAGGGCCGACTGGAGGTCTCCACCGTCCTCGCGACCCTCAGGGCGGCCGGCAACGCCCTGGGGAACGTCCCCGCCGCAGCGGCCCGGCGCATGGCGGCCCGCTTCCCGCAGGTGGCGGCGCTCCTGGACGACGCCGCCCTGCCGGTCGTCGACGGCGACCTGGAGCTGATCGAGGCCACCGCCCAGGTGCCGCAGGGCCGACCCGCACCGGAGGCGTGGGCGCCGTACGTCCGCGGGGCCGTGACCGTCGAGCGGGTCGCCTCACGGCATTCCGACCTCCTGTCCGATCCGGCGGCGCGCGAGGTCGCGGCGTGGCTCGACACGATCCTCCCCGGCGCGGAATCGCACCGAACCGGATCGCCGAGCGCTCCGAACCACTCTCGAACCCGACCTGACGACGGCAGAGGAAGCGCATGATGACCAACCCCTTCGACGACCCCGACGGCACCTTCCGAGTTCTCGTGAACGAGCGCGGCCAGCACTCGCTGTGGCCCGAGTCCGCGGACCTTCCCCGCGGCTGGGTCGCGGTCTTCGGGCCCGGCTCGCGCGCCGACTGCCTCGGCCACGTCTCGGCCTCCTGGTCCGACATCACTCCCTCCCGGTCCGACGACGGAGCGCGAGAGGCCTCGTGATCGCCCTGCACGGCCTCGTCAAGCGGTTCGGCGGGCGGACGGCACTGGACGGCGTCGACCTCGAGGTCCCCGCCGGCACGGTGCACGGCCTGCTGGGGCCCAACGGCGCGGGCAAGACCACGATCGTGCGTGTCCTGACGACGCTCCTCTCCCCGGACGCCGGCGACGCCGTCGTCGCCGGCCGCTCCGTGCGTTCGCATCCCGACGACGTGCGGCGCAGTCTCGGCGTCTCCGGCCAGTACGCCGCGGTCGACGAGCGCCTCACCGGCTTCGAGAACCTGCGGATGGTGGCACGGCTCTACGGCATGCCCCGGCGCACGGCCGTCGAGCGGGCCCGGGGACTGCTGGCCGACTTCCGCCTCGAGGACGTCGCCGACACGCTGCTGGCCGGCCAGTACTCCGGTGGCATGCGCCGACGCCTCGACCTCGCCGGTGCGGTGATCGCGCGCCCTCCGGTGGTCATCCTCGACGAGCCCACGACGGGCCTGGACCCGCGAGGGCGGCGCGACACGTGGGATGCGGTGGGCTCCCTCACGGCGGACGGGGTGACGGTCCTGCTGACCACCCAGTACCTCGAGGAGGCGGACCGGCTCGCCGACTCGATCTCGGTGATCGACCGGGGCCGCATCGTCGCGGAGGGGACGGCCAGGGAGCTCAAGTCCCGCGCCGGGGGCTCGCGCATCGACGTCTCGTGCACGAGGGCCGACCAGGTGCGCACCGCCCGCACGGCTCTCGCCCGGCACGGTCTCGAGGCCGACGCGGACGACCGCGGGCATCGGCTCACCCTGAGCACCGAGGAGGGCGTCGGCGGCCTCGGCCGCGTGCTCCGCGCTCTCGAGGAAGCAGGCATCGACGTCGAGGAGGCGTCCCTGCGACAGCCCACGCTCGACGAGGTCTTCCTCGCCCTGACCGGGGACCAGGAGTCGGGCGGCCGTCCGAGCGGCTCCCGGCGGTCGCCGGAGTCGGAGCCCGCACGATGAGGGCCCTGAGGGCCCTCGGCGACGGCGGCGTCATCGCCCGGCGCAACCTCATCGGTCTGCGGCGCACGCCGGGCGCTCTCGTGACCGGGATCGCGCAGCCGATCCTCTTCGTGCTCATCCTCGCCTTCGTGTTCGGTGGCGCGCTCGGCGGCGATCAGTACCGCGAGTTCCTGATCGGCGGGATCCTCGCGCAGACCCTCACCTTCAACTCTTCGTTCACCGCGGTGTACCTCGCGAAGGATCTGCAGTCCGGCCTGATCGACCGATTCCGCGCCCTGCCCATGTCGCGCGTCGGGGTCATCCTGGGCAGGACCGTCTCGGACCTCGCCACGAGTGCCATCTCGGTTCTCGTCATCCTCGTCTGCGGGCTCGCCATCGGCTGGCGACCCACCAGTGGGATCGGCTCGATCCTGCTCACCTGCGCCCTGCTGATGCTGTTCGCCTTCGCGGTCTCTTGGGTGGGTGCGCTGATCGCCCTGACGGCGCGCTCGGTGGAGGTCGCCCAGAGCGTGGGCCTGCTGTGGCTGTTCCCCGTGTGCTTCGTCTCGGGCGCGTTCGTCTCGGCGGACATGCTCCCCTCCGCGCTGCAGGCCGTCGCCCGCTGGAACCCCGTCACGGCGGTCGCGACCGCCGCACGAGAGGGCTTCGGGAACTCGGCCCCTGCGGGCTTCGTGGCGCCCGGCGGCTGGCCGGCGGACCATCCCGCCCTCTACGCGACGCTGTGCTGCATCGCCCTCATCGCGGTGTTCGCGCCCCTGGCGGTCGTGCGCTATCGGAGCATCGGCCGTCGGTGATCGCCACCCTGCGGACCACGGTCGGCGCCGTCGCGGAGGCTGTGCTCCCCCTCGGCGGTCTGCCGTCGCTCGCCGCGCCCGAGGACCTCGTCGTGGCGGGCGCACGCCGCGGGGCCCATGCCGAGCGCACCCTGGCCGGTCGCGTCGCGCTGCGTCTTCTTCTCGCGCACGTGCTGGGCGCTCCTGCTGCGGAGGCGCCGCTGCTGCCGATCGAGCGCACATGCGACGTGTGCGGCGAACCCCATGGCCGGCCCAGGACAGCCGGTGCCGCTCTCTCCGGATCCGCCTCCGGCCCGCATGTCCTCGTCGCCGTGGCGGCGTGCGAGGACGGCGCGGAGGAACCGCCTCCGCTCGGCGTGGACATCCAGGAGCTGCCGCGGACGCTGTGGGACGGCTTCGACGCCGCGGTCCTCCACCCGGATGAGCACCTCACGGAATCCGCTGGTCCGCGGGCCCGCGTGGATCTGTGGACCCGCAAGGAGGCCGTCCTGAAGGCCGCGGGCGTCGGCCTCCGCATCGATCCGCACCGGCTCCGCCTCGTGCCCCGCCTAACGCGCGGCGTGCGGCAGTGGGCAGTGCACGAGTGCTCTCCCCGCCCGACCCTCGGTCTCGTCGTCGAGGACCTGCCCGGGGAGGTCCCCTGTGCGCTCGCGACGAGCGCCGACAGCCGTCGGCCGATGCGCGCGCACGACCTCGGCCCGCTCCTGCCCGCGCCACGATGACCGGCCGTAGGTGCACCGCCCCGCACGCGCGGCTCGTTCTCGCCCGCACCGGTCCACCGTCGCCGGACGCACAGGACCCCGGCACCGTTGCGGTGCCGGGGTCCTGTGAGAAGACGTGATCGGGTCGATCAGCGCTTCGAGTACTGCGGGGCCTTGCGGGCCTTCTTGAGACCGGCCTTCTTGCGCTCGATGACGCGGGCGTCGCGGCTCAGGAAGCCGGCCTTCTTGAGCGCGGGACGGTTGTTGTCCCGGTCGATCTCGTTGAGCGCGCGGGCCACGCCCAGGCGCAGGGCGCCGGCCTGGCCGGAGGCTCCGCCGCCGTTGATGCGGGCGACGACGTCGAAGCGGCCCTGGAGGTCGAGCACCTTGAAGGGCTCGTTGACCTCCTGCTGGTGCACCTTGTTCGGGAAGTACTCCTCGAGGCTGCGGCCGTTCACGGTCCAGGTGCCGGTGCCGGGCACCAGGCGGACGCGGGCGACGGCCTGCTTGCGGCGACCGGTGCCGCCACCGGGGGCGGTGATCGACTGGCCGGTGCCGACAGCCGCCTCAGCGGTGGACTCGGTCGTGAAGTTGGTGGGGGTCTCGTCGAGGGTCTCGACGGTCTCGGTGGTCTCTGTCACGGTTCTCCTCAGTATGTTCCGTGCGGCAGGGCGAGCGCGGGGCGCGCCCGCTTACTGCGCCACCTGGTCGAAGGTGAATTCGGTGGGCTGCTGTGCCTTGTGGGGGTGCTCCGGGCCGGCGTAGACCTTGAGCTTCTTGAGCTGCTGGGTCGCCAGCTTGTTCTTCGGGAGCATCCCGCGGACAGCCTTCTCGACCGCGCGCTCGGGGTAGGTCTCGAGGAGCTCGGAGTAGGGGATGGCGCGGAGGCCGCCCGGGTAGCCGGAGTGGCGGTATGCCAGCTTGGCCTCGCGCTTGTTGCCGGTCAGGGCAACCTTGTCAGCGTTGATGATGATGACGAAGTCGCCTGCATCCACGTGGGGTGCGAAGACCGGCTTGTGCTTTCCCCGCAGGAGCTGAGCAGCCTGGGAAGCGAGCCGGCCGAGGACGACATCCGTTGCGTCGATGACGTACCAGGAGCGCTCGACATCGTCGGGCTTCGGGGTGAACGTACGCACTCGTGCCTTCTTCTCTCGTCGTGTGTGCCCCGCATGGATCAGGGGCGCGCGGATGCACGCCCCCCGGGGGCACGATTCGATCTGGACCGTGGACACGCTTCCTTCGGTTAAAGCATGGCCGTCTCGTCGCGCCTGGACCTCTGCCCGTCGGTCGCGGGCCGCGGTGATGAAGCGCGGATCGCTGCTGACGGTGAGGCCCTCGATGTGTGTGAGGAACCCTGCTCGCGCCGGCGTGAGCTTCGGCTGCGGTTCGGGTGCACATCTGGGCACGACGACTCGTCATGATAGCCGGGCGGACAGAGGCCGGTCAATGCCGCCCGTGCCTGCCGACCTGCGGGAACGCTCGCTGTGGTCGATTCCACTCCGAGCTCTCGCCCGCGCGGCCGCCGAGCCGTCACCCGCGCAGCCGCCGGGCCGCCTCCGCCTGCGCGGCGAGATCGCCGTCGGCCGGGTACTCGACGCTCTCGAGCGTGAGCCCCTCCGGCGGCGCCATCGGGGCGGCGCCGGGCGCCGTGCGGGTCGCGGCCTCGCGGGTGCGGGCACGCAGGATCTCGAGCGGCCGGTCGCTGCCCCGTCGGCCCTCGCCGACGGCGAGCATCGCGCCCACCAGGGAGCGCACCATGTGGTGGCAGAAGGCGTCGGCCCTCACGGTCGCGACCACCAGATGCTGGTCGCGCCTGCCCTCGCCGGGGCGCTGCCAGGAGAGCTCGCGCAGGGTGCGGATCGTGGTCGCCCCCTCGCGCGGGCGGCAGAAGGACAGGAAGTCGTGCTCGCCCAGGAGTGCGGCGCTCGCCTCCCCCATCGCGTCGACGTCGAGCGGGCGGCGATGGCGCAGCACGTCGCGCCGCAGCGGGTCGTGGACGAGCGGCCCGTCGGAGATGCGGTAGCGGTACGTCCGGGCGATCGCCCCGAAGCGCGCGTCGAAGGCCTCGGGGACCTCTCGCGCGGAGCGGACGACGACATCCGCCGGCAGCACGCCGCCCAGTCGCGCGACGAGGGCGTCGGCGGGAGAGCGGTCGCTGCGCCCGGGAAGCACGGCGACCGCCCGGTCAGGGAGGTCGAGATGGGTGACCTGGCCCCGGGCGTGGACCCCCGCGTCGGTGCGTCCGGCGACCGTGACCGGGACGTCGGTGCGCGTCACGCGCTGCAGCGCCTCCTCGAGCACCCCCTGCACTGTGCGCTGCCCGGGCTGGGCGGCCCAGCCGTGGAAGTCGGTGCCGTCGTAGGCGAGATCGAGGCGCAGACGCATGGGAGCGAGCGTAGTCGTCCCGCTCCCCGGCACCGCCCCGGGCCGATCACCGGTCGGCCGGTAGGGTGTGCCGCGTGAAGATCCTCGTCATCGGCTCCGGGGGCCGCGAGCACGCCATCGTGCGCCGCCTCTCCCGCGACTCCCCTGCCCCGGTCCTCCACGCCGCTCCCGGCAACCCCGGCATCGGCGACCACGCGACCTGCCACGACGTCGCGCTCGACGACCACGAGGGCCTCCTGGCCCTCGCCCGCGAGCTCGAGGTCGACCTGGTCGTCGTGGGTCCCGAGGCGCCGCTGGTCGCGGGCCTCGCGGACGTGCTGCGCGAGGACGGCATCGCCGTCTTCGGGCCGTCGGCCGAGGCGGCCCGCCTCGAAGGGTCGAAGACCTGGGCGAAGGAGATCATGGAGGCCGCGGGCGTGCCCACGGCCCGCTCCGTGTCCGTCTCCTCCGGCGACGAGGTGCTCGCCGGCCTGGACCGGGTGAACCCGCTGCGCGACGTGCCCTTCGTGGTGAAGGCCGACGGCCTCGCCGCGGGCAAGGGCGTCGTGGTCACCGACGACATCGAGCACGCGGTCGCCCACGGCCGCGCCGTGATCGGCGCGGGCGGATCGATCGTGGTCGAGGAGTTCCTCGACGGCCCCGAGGTCTCCCTCTTCTGCGTGAGCGACGGGACGCGCGTGGTGCCGCTCGCCCCCGCGCAGGACTTCAAGCGCGCCCTCGACGGCGACGAGGGCCCGAACACGGGCGGCATGGGTGCCTACTCGCCCCTGCCCTGGGCGGACGCGGACCTGGCCCGCGAGGTCGTCGCCACCGTCGCCCAGCCCACGATCGACGAGCTCGCCCGGCGCGGCACGCCCTTCGTCGGCATCCTCTACTGCGGCCTCGCGCTCACCGCGCGCGGCGTGCGCGTGGTCGAGTTCAACGCCCGCTTCGGCGATCCGGAGACGCAGGTCGTCCTCGAGCGCCTCACCAGCCCCTTCGGCGAGCTGCTGCTCGCGGCCGCGCGCGGCGACCTGAGCGCCGTCGCCGAGCCCACCTGGTCGGACGACGCCGCGGTCACCGTGGTCCTCGCGGCCCCCGGCTATCCCCGTCGGCCCCGGACCGGTGACCATATCTCCGGCTTCGACGAGGCCGCCGCGCAGGGTGCCGTCGTGATCCACGCCGGCACCGACGTCGACCCCGAGGGCCACCTCGTGAGCTCCGGCGGGCGCGTCCTCTCGGTCGTCGGCGTCGGCCCGACACTCGAGGCCGCGAGGACGGTCGCCTACGCGGGCATCGATCGGATCGACCTCCCCGGCTCGCACCACCGCACGGACATCGCGCAGCAGGCAGCTGCGGACGAGGCGGCCGGGGCATGAGCCCATCGGCCCCGGACCTCACGCCGCGCTTCGCGCCCCTGATCGCCGCCCCTGCCCTGCCGGGCTGGGACCACGCGGTGAGCGGCAAGGTCCGCGAGCTCTACGTGCCCGCTGGCGAGGACCTCGCGGGCGCCCGCGAGGTGCTCGTCGTCGCGACCGACCGCATCAGCGCGTACGACTTCTCCCTCGCCCCCGGTATCCCCGACAAGGGACGCGTGCTCACGGGCATCTCGCTGTTCTGGTTCGAGCAGCTGGCGGACATCGTCCCGAACCATGTGATCTCGGCCGATGACGTCCCCGAGCAGGTGCGCGGCCGGGCGCTGCGCTGCCGGGCGCTCGACATGATCCCGCTCGAGTGCGTGGTGCGCGGCTATCTCACGGGCTCGGGCCGCGCGGACTACGAGCGCGACGGCGCCGTGGGCGGCCACACGCTGCCCGCGGGCCTCGTGGAGGCCTCGCGCCTGCCGCGCCCCCTGTTCACCCCGTCGACCAAGGCCGAGCAGGGGGAGCACGACGAGAACATCACCGTCGACCAGGCACGCGAGCGCCTGGGCGGCGAGCTCGTCGACCGCCTGGACGAGCTCACGCGCGCCGTCTACGTGCGCGCGCAGCAGATCGCGGCCGAGCGCGGGATCCTGCTCGCGGACACGAAGCTCGAGTTCGGCTTCTCGCGGGCCGACGGGACGCTCACGCTCGGAGACGAGGTGCTCACCCCGGACTCCTCGCGCTTCTGGTCGGCCGACGCCTATCGCGAGGGCGTCACCCAGCCCAGCCTCGACAAGCAGTTCGTGCGCGACTGGCTGACGTCCGACGCCTCGGGCTGGGAGAGGGCCTCGGGCCAGGAGCCTCCGCAGCTGCCGGCCGACGTGGTCGCGCAGACCCGCGACCGCTACATCGAGGCGTTCGAGCGCCTGACCGGGCGGGCGTTCGACCCCGAGGGATGAGTCATGCGGGATGTGGGGTGGCGAGAGTCTGAACCCTCGGACCGCCGGCCCGCGTCACCTCCTCCGTCCCGCGTGCTCCGCTTCCCTCGATTCCACCGCTCGTTCCGCGCTCGCTCCCTCGTCCTGCCTCGTCCTGCCTCGTCGCCCCTCTTCGGCACCCCTCCGAAATGTGCCCCAGTTCACTTTCCACATCCGGCTCCTCAGCGCTTCGAATGTCGGGGCCCCCGAGGAGCATGGGTGCATGGACGAGGAAGACCGGGGCGCGGCGACCGCGCGGGCACCGAGGAGCGGCGGGATGACCACCGCCGCCTCGGCCTCGGTCACGGCCGACGGTCGGGTCCTCCTGCATCCCCGTCCTGTCGCCTCTGCCGATGTCCCCTCAGCTGGTGCTCCGTCGACCGCCGACGCGGACTCTCCCATCCGTGACGAGCTCCTCGACCTCGGTGCCGTCGCCGACGCGCTCGGCCGGGTCGCGCTCTCGACCGACGTGTCCTTCACGGGCGCCGGATCCGGCCTCGATGCCGCAGCGCTCTCGCAGGTCCTGTCCGTGATCGACCGCGCGCACTCGGCGCTCTCCGCGCTCGAGATGCGGACCATGACGGCACTCGACACCGCCGTGCGCGGTCAGGATATCGCCGAGGGCGCGCCCGCCCGTGACCAGGGCCGCCGCACCGCCGACGAAGTCCGGATGGCATCGCGCATCTCCCCCGCCCTGGCCTCCCGCCGCCTGCGCGCCGGAGAGCGCCTGGTCCGGGAGATGCCGCGCATGTTCGAGGCCCTCGCGTCCGGTGCGATCACCTCCGAGGCGGCCTACGCGATCGGTCGTGCGGCCGGTCCGGTCCAGCCGGATCTCCGCTCAGAGGTCGACGAGGTCCTTGACCAGCACCTGCCGGACCTCGAGGGCGCGAGCACCTCGCGCTGGTCCCGGGAGGTCGATGCGCTCGCACAGACCCTCGACCCGCAGGGCGCTCCGCGCCGCCACCGTCGCGCCGAGCAGGAGCGATCCGTGACCGTGCGCGCCGGAGCGCACGGGATGGGCACCGTGACTGCCCATCTCTCGGGACTCGACTGCCAGGCGATCCGTCGGCGGCTGTCCCTCGAGGCGGAGAAGATGCGCGCCGCCGGCGAGGACCGCACCCATGGCCAGCTCATGGCCGATCTGCTCTCCGACACGATCCTGGGCCGCCACGGCGCCGTCGATCCCGTGACCCTGCAGATCGGCGTCGTCATCTCCGAGCGCGCCCTCTTCTCCCCCGCGCACGGCGAGCCCGCCATGATCGAGGGCTACGGGGTGATCGACTCCGGCCAGGTGCGCGACCACGTGCTCGGCCAGGACATCGATACCCGACGCGAGCCGGCGCAGGCCGAGCCCGCGCAGCCGACCCTCGACGAGGATCTCCCGCTGCCGGACGCGATCGCGGACCTCGTGGACCTCGAGACGCCCGCCCAGCGCCGCACGCAGCAGGTCGACGCGATCACGGCGCACCTGCGCGCGGCGCGGGGCGCCCCGCCCGCGGAGGATCTGCGGGCCCAGGGCCCACCGGGGTCGGGCTCGTCGACGACGGAGCCGTCGAACGACCTCCCCTGCCCTTCCGACGCTTCGCATCCGGACGCGGTCCGCTCCGGCACCGATGCCGCCGTGCTCAGCCCCGGCGAGCGGTATAGGCGCGCGCTGCAGCTGCTGGAGGCCGAGGAGGGGACGGCCGACGAGTTGCGCCGGCTGTTCACGCATCCCACCACGGGTGAACTGGTGGCGATGGAGTCGCGCTCACGCGCCTTCCCACAGGGTCTCGCTCGCTACATGCGCATCCGCGAGATCCTCTGCGGCGGGCCGTACTGCGACGCCTCGATCCGGCATGCGGACCACATCCGCCCCCACGCCGAGGGCGGGCTGACCAGCGCGCTCAACGGGCAGGCGCTGTGCGCGCACTGCAACCTGACCAAGGAGACGCCGGGCAGCGCCGAGCATGTTCCCGCCGAGGACGGCAGCCACCGCGTCACCTGGACCTCCCGCCTCGGCGCCACGGCGACCGTGACGCCCGGCGCCCAGACCGGGCTTCCGATGTCGCGGACCGCCGTGCAGGCGCACGCGCTGGACGCAGATCCCCGGTCCTGGTTCGATCGCGACGCGGTCGACGGCCAGACCCGCGGGAAAGGCCGCTCCCACCTGCGCCTCCTCATCGAGGAGCCCGAGCTCGAGCCCGTCGAGGACCTCATAGCACGCGACCACTGCGCGGGGCGCTCCGCCTCCGACGAGGACCGCATGCACCAGGCAGCGATGGACGCCTTCGGCCCGGCCTTCTCCGGCTGCGATCACGACTGGGACGAGTTCGACATCCTCGATGAGTTCGACCGGCTCGACGCCCTCGGCCGGCCCGACGAAGACCTGGGAGGCCTCCGCTCGTCGGCCCGAGCGCCCAGCACGTCGGCTCCGGAGCCCAGCACATGCGCCCGGCGACGCGACGCCGGCTGAACGGCGCGACGCCGGCTGAGGACACCCGCCCCGCGTCGCGGGCCCACCCGAGGTCCCGTCACCCCGCGGCAGCGACCTCCACGACTCGCTCGCCCTCCGGCCAGTCGCGGACCTCGGTGCCCTCGGGTGCGAGGTTCGTGGACTGGGCGATGAAGATCGTCCGACCCTGCGGGCTGACGACGTTGTCGTGCACCGGCAGCGCGAGCACCGGACGGACCGCACGCAGGAAGTCGATGGTCTCCTGCATCTTCGACCAGGGGGCGACCACGGCGAACGCGAGCACGTCGATGCCCGCGAACTCCGGCACCACCTCGAGGGAATCACCGGTCACGCCGAGCCGCGGCTCGCCCGGCGCAGATATGACGAGGCCCGAGTTGCCGACCCGAGGGATGTCCGGGTGGATGATCGCATGCTCCCCGCCGACGGCCCCCACCTCGATCTCGCCGATCCGCTCCACTGCTCCCGCGGGCAGCTCGACCAGCTGATCGGCACCGAGCTCGCCCTCGAACGCGCCTCCCGGCAGCTCCCGCTCCCCGCGCAGCCCCGCCGCGGTCTGCGGCTCCGCCAGCACGCGAGCCTCGGGCGAGGCCTCGAGCACGCGGGCGAGCAGCGCGGGCGCGACATGGTCGGCGTGCTGGTGGGTGATGGCGACCGCGTCGTAGGGCCCCGCGGCGAGCACCGCGTCCGGGTCGCTGAACGACCCGGGGTCCACGAGCAGCCGCAGACCCGCGGCCTCGACCGCGAGGCAGGAATGTCCCAGGTGACGGATCTTCATCATGCGCTCCTTCGACGTTCTGGCAGACGCCCCGCGGACACCGTGCGCATCCGCGGTCCGTGCGCCTCTAGGATGAAGGCTCGCACACCGCCGCGCGAGCGCGCACGTGCGCGCTCTCGCTGGTCCGCCGGAGCCCGCCACCCCGACAGGAGAACCCATGCCACGCGTCGTGGTCCACGTCATGCCGAAGCCCGAGATCCTGGACCCCCAGGGCAAGGCGGTCGCCGCCGCGCTCCCCCGGCTGGGCTTCGAGGGGATCGCCTCCGTGCGACAGGGCAAGCGATTCGAGCTCGAGCTCGAGGGCCCGGCCGACGAGGCCGCGCTCGCGCGGGTGCGCGAGGCCGCCGAGACGCTGCTGTCGAACCCCGTCATCGAGGACGTCGTCGCCGTCGAGACCGTCGAGGAGCAGGCCTGATGCGCATCGGCGTCGTCACCTTCCCGGGCACTCTGGACGACCGCGACGCGCTGCGCGCGATCGCGCAGGTGGGCGGCGATCCCGTCGCCCTCTGGCACGGCGAGGACTCCCTGCGGGACGTCGACGCCGTGGTCCTGCCCGGGGGCTTCTCCTACGGCGACTACCTGCGCGCGGGCGCCATCAGCCGCTTCGCCCCGGTCATGGACCGCGTGGTCGACGCCGCGAACGGCGGCATGCCCGTCCTCGGCATCTGCAACGGCTTCCAGATCCTCTGCGAGACGCACCTGCTGCCCGGCTCGATGATCAAGAACGCCCACCGCGCCTTCATCTGCCGCGACCAGCCGCTGCGCGTGGAGAGCACAGCGAGCGCGTGGACCTCGGAGTTCGCCGAGGGCGAGGTCATCCGCATCCCGCTGAAGAACCAGGACGGCCAGTACGTGGCCGACGAGCGCACCCTCGCCCAGCTCGAGGAGGAGGGCCGCGTGGTCTTCCGCTACGTGGCCGGTGCGACGCACGGGCCCGAGGGATTCGAGGAGAACCCCAACGGCTCCCGGCACGACATCGCCGGGGTCCGCAACGAGCGCGGGAACGTCGTCGGCCTCATGCCGCATCCCGAGCACGCGGTCGAGCCCGGCTTCGGCCCCGACGAGCCCGGCCGCGGCACCCGCACCGGGACCGACGGGCGCCGCTTCTTCACCTCGGTGCTGGGGTCGCTGGTCGCCTGAGCGCACGATTGCCGCCGCGACCATCTGCGTGAGGTCGCGAGCGGGGAAGGGCGCCGATGGATCCCATGATCCGTCGGCGCCCTTCTGTCTCTCCCTGCCTCTCCCTGTCTCTCCCCGCATCACTCCGCGGGCGGCCCCGCGATCGCCCTCAGGTTCGCCAGGTGATCGCGCCAGCGGCGCAGCCCGTCCCTGGTGAGCGAGAGGGTGGTGCGCGGCCGCTTGCCCACGAATCCCTTCGCGGCCTTCACGAACCCCGCCCCCTCGAGCTCGGTGATCTGTTTGGAGAGCACCGAGTCGCTGACCTGCAGCTCGTCGCGCAGCTCGCCGAACGCGATCGACTCGACGGGCGCGAGAGCCGCGACGATCGAGAACCGGACCGGATGCGCGAGCTCGGACTCGAGGTGGAAGCGGGGATGGTCCTTCGCGGTCGCGCTCATCGCGCCTGCACCTCCTCGCGCCCGGCTCCCTGACGGCTGTGCGTCTTGAGGGCCGCGACCTCGCCGGTGACGGCGATGACGAACAGGACGAAGAACAGCGGGGCGATGACGAAGGCGAGCGTCGTGGTCGCGAGGAACATCCCGGCGATCCAGAGCACGCCCCAGACCGCCATCAGCGCGACCCAGCGACGGCCCAGTCCGCGACGCCAGCGGTCGCGGAAGATCCACAGCGGGACCATCGCGACGCCCACCCAGACCAGGGAGAACACGAGCACGAGCAGGTTCGGGGAGAAGTCGGCCGACTCGGGCACGAGCGCCGCCAGGTGCAGGCCGATCACCGCGAAGGCGCCGATCACGCACAGCATGCCGAAGGTGATGAAGGCCGCCGGGATGGCGGCCGGGAGGGTGCGGGAGCGCCCCTCGGCCTCGGCGAGGAGCCTGCAGGCCTGGTGGTCGTCGGGTGCGCCCGGCGCGTCACTCGGGACGGGGTCCGGGGTCCTGTCGTTCGCGGTGCTCATGGCGGGTTCCTCTCGTCGTGGTCCTCCCGCGCCCTGGGTCGGGGCTGCGGCGTCATCGCTCGGGGTCTCTCGACCGCCGATGCGGACATCACATCAAGTACTTTCCATTTCGTCAAGTACTTTCTGAAGACCCGACCCTTGTGCGGGTGCCGTCTCCGCACCCCTCCGGGGCTCCGTTTCGGGGCCCCGAGGCGCGGCCCGTACGATGACCCGGTGACCTCCCCGCGGATCCCGCTCCTGCTCGACTGCGACACCGGCATCGACGACGCCATCGCCCTGACGTACCTGGCCAGCAGGCCGGAGGTCGAGCTCGCGGGCATCGTCTCGACGGCGGGGAACGTGACCACGGAGCACGTGCTCGACAACAATCTCGCGCTCGCCGACATGCTCGAGCTCGATGCCCCGGTGGCCCGCGGGGCCGACGCACCGCTCGTGCAGGAGCTGATGACGGCCGAGGACACCCACGGCCCCACCGGCATGGGCCACGGGCAGCTGCCCGCGACGACCCGCTCGGCCGATCCCCGCAGCGGCGCGCAGCTCTGGGTCGACGCGGCCCGAGAGCATCCCGGTGACCTCGTCGGCCTGGTCCTCGGCCCGCACACGAACCTCGCGCTCGCCCTGGAGATCGAACCCGAGCTGCCGCAACTGCTCTCGCGCCTGCACATCATGGGCGGTGCGATCAACCACCGCGGCAACACCCTGCCCACCACCGAGTGGAACATCGCCGTGGACCCCGAGGCCGCCCAGCGGGTGCTCGCGGCCTTCTCCTCGGCGCCCCGGAGACCCGTGCTCGCGCCGCTCGACGCGACCGAGTCGGTGCGCTTCACGCAGGAGACCCTCGACGCCCTGCGGGCGATCTCCGATCATCCGGTGATCGCGGCCCTCGCCGAGGCACTGCGCTGGTACTTCGAGTTCCACGAGGCCGACGGCTTCGGCTGGATGGCGCACGTGCACGACCCGCTGGTCGCGGCGCACGCCCTCGTGCCGGAGCTCGCGAGGACGGCTCCGCTCGCCGTCGACGTCGAGCTCGAGGGCACGCTGACCCGGGGCCAGACCGTCGGCGACTGGTTGGGCCGCTGGGGCAGGCAGCCGAACGTCGACGTGATGACCGAGGTCGACGCGGACTGCTTCGTCGCGCACCTGCTGGCGGTGCTCCGGGCGCGGTTCGGCGCCTGAGCCGCGCCGGTTCTCCCCGCGCTCCGTTCAGCCGCGCCGTCTCGCCCGCCCTCCGCTCAGCCCCGCGGGTCCGCTCAGCCGCGCGGGTCCGCTCAGCCCCGCGTGGACTGCAGCACGGTGAAGCGACGGTCCCGAGCGCGCTGGCGGACCGGGCCGACGCGATGCTCCAGTTCGCTGCGGTAGCGCAGATGGGAGTTGTGGACGAACCACAGCTCGCCGCCGGGACGCAGCACGCGGGCCACGGCATCGAGCAGACCGTGCACGAGCGTCGCGTCCACGGCGGTGCCGTCGTGGAACGGCGGGTTCAGCAGCACGAGGTCCGCGCTGCCCGCCGCCTGGCCCGCGAGCGAGGACTCCCAGAGCACACGCGCGCCGGGACCTGCCGCTTCGCCTGCACCTTCATCGGCGGCCGCACCCGCACCCCCCTCGAGCGTCGCACGCGTCGAGGCGACGGCGTCGAGGTCGTCGTCGGTCGCGAGCACTCGCGCCTCGGGGAACGCACGCCGCAGGTAGACGGTCAGCAGCCCGTTGCCGCAGCCCAGATCCACGGCGGCGAGAGCGCCTCCGCCGGCAGCGCCCGGCGCGTCTGCCGTGCCCCGCGTTCCCGGCGCGTCTCCCGCGTCCTCCGCAGCCGCTGCCCCGGCGACCTCGCCCGCGAGCACCGCGCGGTCGAGGGCGTCGAGCAGCAGCAGGCTGCCCGCGTCGGCCGACGCTCCCCCGAACACCCCGCCGATGCCGCGCAGCGGGACCCGGACCTGCTCGCCGCGAATGAGGACGTCGGCGCCGCCCTCGTGGACGGGCGCCGACCGTCCCTCGGCGCGCGGAGCGCGAGCGACCAGAGCCCGGGACTTGCCGATCCCGCGCGTCGCGTGGACCTCGTCGAACGCGCCGGCCAGGACGTCGTTCTGGGTGCGCGTCATGTGCTTGACGCGCCCTCCCGCGACGAGGGCGGGCACTCCGGCCCGGGCGAGCGCGTGCGCGCGGTGGTCCAGAGCGGCGAGCGCCTTGGGCAGTCGCGCCAGGGCGACCTGCGGGGCGCTCCCCTCGAGCAGCCCGCCGATGTCCTCGGGAGTCCCGTCGAGTCCCGCGATCACGAGCCGTCCCTCCCTGCGCGCTCCCGCGTTCGCCTCGGCGAGCGCGAGCGCCCGCTGTGCGGAGGCCTCGTGCACGAGGACCCGGGAGGCGCCGCTCCCGACCTCCTCCAGGGCGGCGGAGGTCAGCGCGCCGGTGGCGTCGTCCAGGATCACCAGGTCGCCGCGGTCCAGCGGCCCCAGCTCCGCACGGGCGCTCTCGAGGATGACGCGATCGGTCTGATCTGCGCGGTCGTCGCCGGGGGCAGGCGATGCAGCAGGTGCGGGAGAGGTGGAGTCCATCCGATCAGTCTGTCGCCTCGATGCACCCCGGTCCACTCCCGCGGCCCGACCGCCGGCCGGACGTGCTCAGGCACTCACCCGCGGTCGGCCGGGCTCACCTCGAGGGTGAAGTGCCGACGGGCGGGCTTCCCGCTGCGCGCCGACTTCCAGCCCACGCAGCGGGTGGTGCCGTCCTCGTCGTCCTCGTAGCGCACGAGCACGGTGCCGGGCAGCGTCACGGGCGCCTCGAAGCGCACGTCCCACTGCAGGGGTCGGGTGAGGTCGGGGCGCGACTCGGTGAAGGCGCGCGAGGCCGTGAACATCCCGTGGGCGATCGCGCGGGGGAACCCGAAGGCGCGTGCCGAGAGCGCGGACATGTGGATCGGGTTCGCGTCGCCCGAGACCTCCGCATAACGGCGACCCGTGCCCGCATCCAGGTGCCAGCGGCCCGTCGGGGCCGGCGGGACGAAGTCGCGGCGCGAACGGCCGGAGGAGCCCTCGCCCGATCCCGACCGGCTCCCCGGTCCCGCCCCCTCGCCGGATCCCGAGCCCTCGCCCCCGCCCTTGGCCAGGTACGTCGAGACGTCGGTCGCGACGATCTCGCCGTCCGCGGAGAGGAACGTCGTCACCGCCTCGAAGGTGCGGCCCCTGCGGTGGGGCCGCAGATCGCGGGTGCGGCACTCGACGTCCACGAGCTCCCCGACCCGCACCGGCCGATGCTGCAGCAGGCGGTTCTCGGTGTGCACGAGCCCGAGCAGGCCCACGGGGAAGTCCGAGCGGGCCATCAGCGAGAGGCTCACGGGGAAGGCGAGCACGTGCAACACGCCCGGGTGGACGAGGTCGGTCGCGGCTCCGCCCATCAGGTGGTCGAAGGCCGCGGCCCGCGCCGGATCGATCCGCACCCGGCGCACGCGGTGGGCGACCTCGGGCAGCTCGCGCGAGCGCCGGGCGCCGGGCCGGCGGCTCAGCGCCGCCGCGTAGACGGCGGGGAACGAGGGGACGTCGGCGAGGTCCCGGATCCTCTCCCCCTGCTGCAGGGTGCCCTTTCCCTTCCGCACGGTGCTCCCGGTGCTCCTCGTGCGCTCGACGCTCCCCGCGCTCTCGGTGCTCTCCCTGCTCATCGGCCCACCAGGTTCTGGCCGCACACGCGCACGGTCTGTCCGCGCACGCCGCCCGCGCCGGGCGAGGCGAGGAAGCCGATGGCCTCGGCGACGTCGAGCGGGAGGCCGCCCTGCTGCAGGGAGTTCGCACGCCGGGCGATCTCGCGCTGCAGCGGCGGGATCTTCGCGGTCATGTCGGTCTCGATGAAGCCCGGCGCGACGGCGTTCGCGGTCCCGCGCTCGCCGAGCCGGCGCGCGAGGGCGTCGACGAAGGCCATCACGCCGGCCTTCGAGGTCGCGTAGTTCGCCTGTCCGCGGTTGCCCGCGATGCCGCTCGTCGAGGCCAGCGAGACGACCCGGAGATCGGACCCGACGACGGGCTCGTCGCTGGACAGCAGCGCCTCGGCGAGGGCGATCTGGCTCGAGATGTTGACGGCGATCACGGCGTCCCAGCGGTCCGCCGTCATGTTCGCGAACATCTTGTCGCGGGTGATGCCCGCGTTCAGCACGAGCACGTCGAGCACGATGCCGCGCTCCCGCAGAAAGGCGATGACGCGGTCACCGGCCTGCGGCGAGGTCACGTCGAGCTGCAACGGGGTCGCGCGCAGCTCGTTCGCGACACCGCTCAGCTCGCTGCCGGAGGCGGGCACGTCCAGGAGCACGAGCTCGGCGCCGAGTCCGGCGAGGGTGCGGGAGATGGCCGCGCCGATGCCGCGCGCGGCCCCGGTGACCAGTGCGGTGCGTCCTGCGAGGGGTCGTTCCCAGTCCTCTGGGAGGGCGCCGTCCTGGCCCGCGACGCCGACGATCTGCCCGTCGACGAAGGCGCTGCGGGCCGAGAGCAGGAAGCGCAGGGTGCTCACCACTCCGGGCGCCGTCAGCGGCACCCCGTCGGCGACCTGGATGCCGTTCGCGGTGCCGCCCTTGCGCATCTCGTGGCCGAGCGTGCGCACGAACCCCTCGACGCCGCCGCGCGCGGCATCCCGGGCGAGGTCCTCGCCCGTCGGCGGACGCGAGATCGTCACCACCCGCGATCCGGGCAGCAGGGAGCGCATGGCGCCCGCCAGGGGCAGCACGGTCGTGCCGAGGTCGGCGGGCTTCGCCAGGTCGTCGAGCACCACGACCACGGAGCCGACGCTCGCGGTCTCCTCGAAGCGTCGACGCACGTCGGCGCCCCAGTCGAGGAGCAGAGCCGCGACCTCGTCGGCCCCGGGCGTGGCGCCGAGGACGACGACGGGACCGAGGACCGGCTGCGGTCGATCGGCGTGGCGCGGGAGACGCGGCGGGTTCGGCAGGCCCGTCCGCTTGACGAGCGGCCGCCCCAGGGCGGAGCGGGTGAATCGGGTGTAGGCGTCGGTCATCGACGCTCTCCTCTCTGTGCGGGGCGGGTCACTCGCCGTCGGACTCGAGCAGGACCACGGTCCCCTGCCCGCCGGCGGCGCACACGGAGACGAGGCCCCGCTGGACGGCGCCCTTCTCGCGGGCGCGGGCGTGCAGGAGCTTCGCGAGGGTCGCGATGATGCGGCCGCCGGTCGCCGCGAAGGGATGACCGGCGGCGAGGGAGGATCCGGCGATGTTCAGCCGGCTGCGGTCCACGGTGCCGTAGGCGCCGTCGCGGCCGAGTCGCTCGCGCCCGAACTCCTCGGACTCCCAGGCGGCGAGGGTGGTCAGGACCGTCGAGGCGAAGGCCTCGTGGATCTCGATCAGGTCGAGGTCGTCGAGGCCCAGACCGTGCGCGTCGAGCAGGGCGGGGACGGCATAGGCGGGGGCCATGAGCAGACCCTCGTCGCCGTGCACGTAGTCGACGGCGGCGGCGCGCGTGTCGACGATCCGCGCCAGCGGTGTGTGCCCGTGCTCGGCCGCCCACTCACGACTGGCGACCAGCACGCTCGAGGCGCCGTCGGACAGGGGCGTGGAGTTGCCGGCGGTCATCGTCGGCTCGGCCACGGCGGGGTTCGAGGTGCCGAAGACGGGCTTCAGCTTCGCGAGCTTCTCCATCGACGAGTCGGGGCGCAGGTTCTCGTCACGTCCCAGCCCGCGGTAGCCCGTGACCAGGTCGTCGAGCAGCCCCGCCTGGTAGGCGGCGGCGAGGTTCCGATGGCTGGCGAGCGCGAGCTCGTCCTGCGCCTCGCGGGTGATCCCCCACTGCGAGGTGGTGATGGCCTGGTGCTCGCCCATCGACATGCCGGTGCGCGGCTCCGCGTTGCGCGGAGGCAGCGGCGCGAGATCGCCGGGGCGCAGCGCCGCCAGGGTCTTCGCGCGCTGCATCGGCGTGCGGGTGCGGCTGAGGCGGTGCAGCAGGCGGCGCAGGCGCACCGAGACCTCGATGGGCGCGTCGGACGCGGAGTCGACGCCGCAGGCGACGCCCACGTCGATCTGTCCGAGCCGGATCCGGTTGCTCACGTGCATCACCGTCTCCAGGCCCGTCGCGCATGCCTTCGACATGTCGACGGCGGGGGTGCGCGCGTCGAGCGGCGTGCCCAGCACGCACTCGCGCGTGAGGTTGAGGTCCCCGGCGAGCTTGAGCACGGCGCCGCCGGCGACCTCGCCGAGCTGCGCGCCCTGGAGGCCGAAGCGGGCGACGAGCCCGTCGAGCGCGGCGGTGAGCATGTCCTGCTCGGAGACGCCCGCGTAGGCGCCGCCGGAGCGGGCGAAGGGCAGGCGGTTGCCGCCGAGGACCACGGCGTCGCGCGGGGATCCGGCAGTGCCGGGGTCGGTGCGGGTGGGGTCGGTCGGGGACGCGGGAGCGTCGGTCACGGGACACCTCTTCGGGTCTGCGAGTCGGGAGCGGCGCTGTCGCGGGCGGACGAGGGTCCGCCCCGCTGCGCCTCGACGAAGACTTTACATGCAACCGCCGGTACTTGATACCTTTGGTTTCGTGAACGCAAGGATGCACGCGGCCGACGCCGCCACGACGCTCCGGACGGCCCCGTCCGCCGGGGGCTCCCCGTCGGTCGGCTCTCCGTCGGACGCCTCTCCGTCGCCCCCGGCGGAGAGCGACGGGCGCACGGCCCGCTGGGCGCGCCATCGCGAGCAGCGCCGTGCCGACCTGCTCGACGTCGCCCGCCACCTCATCCACGAGCGCGGGCCCGACGTGACCATGGAGGAGATCGCCTCGGCCTCGGGGACCTCGAAGTCCATCATCTACCGGTACTTCTCCGACAAGGCCCATCTGCAGCGGGCGCTGGGCCTGCACATCCTCAGCGCGATGCAGAAGCGCCTCACCGAGGAGGTGCGGGAGCTCGCGAGCACCGCGGCGAGCGCGGGCGAGCGGGGCGTCTCCCCCGAGGCCCATCTGCGGGCGATGATCTCCACCTACGTCGACACCGCGCAGCGATCCCCGCACGTCTACGCGTTCGTCACCCGGCCCAGCGACGGGCTGAACCATTTCCTGGACTCCGCGACGCGTCTCGCCGCCGCCGCGCTCCCCGCGGGCCACCCCGCTCCCGGCATCTGGGCGGCCGGCGCCGTCGGCTTCGTCGAGCGCGCCGTGGACCGCTGGATGCGCGGCGAGGACGACTCCCGTCCCAGCGCCGACGATCTCTCCGACCACCTCGTGACATGGCTGATGAAGGGCATGCGATGACCACCTCGACCCAGAACCACGCTCAGAACCCCACGGATCCCGCCCAGGACCGGGCCCCGGGCTCGACACCGGGCTCGACCGCCGGCGCGGCGACGAGCCGCGCGGCGACGCGGTCCACCACGCCGACGGGGCCGATCCCGGTTCCCCGCGACGGCGACCCGCGCCTCGACGTCGACGCCGTGACCCGGGCCCTGCTCGGGAAGTGGGCGGAGACCCGCCTCGAGGCCCGCGAGCGCGCGGCGCGCCCGGAGATGCACCGTCCGCTGGACGCGAGCGTCGCCGAGCACCGTGACCGCGTGTTCGGTCAGCTGCGGACCCTCGCCGAGGAGCAGGTCTCGCTGCCCATGCTCCCCGAGCACCTGGGCGGACCCAACGACAACGGGGCGAACGTCGCGGGCTTCGAGGAGCTCGTCGTCGCCGACCCGTCCCTGCAGATCAAGGCCGGCGTGCAGTGGGGCCTGTTCACCTCGGCGATCGTCCAGCTCGGCGACGAGGACCAGCAGCGGCGCTGGGTGCCCGACGCCATGAGCCTGGAGATCCCCGGCGCCTTCGCGATGACGGAGATCGGCCACGGCTCGGACGTGCAGTCACTGGGGACCACCGCGACCTTCGACCCCGAGGGCGGGGACGACGGGGAATGGGTGATCCACACGCCCTTCCGCGCCGCCACCAAGGACTACCTCGGCAACGCGGCGGTCCACGCGCGGGCCGCGACGGTGTTCGCGCGCCTGATCACCCGCGGCGTCGACCACGGGGTGCACTGCTTCTACGTGCCCGTGCGCGACGAGAAGGGCGAGATGCTCCCCGGCGTGCGCAGCGAGGACGACGGCGAGAAGGGCGGCCTCAACGGCATCGACAACGGCCGCCTCGCCTTCGACCACGTCCGCGTGCCCCGCACGAACCTGCTGAACCGCTACGGGGACGTCGCGGCCGACGGCACCTACTCCTCCCCCATCGAGTCGCCCGGCCGGCGCTTCTTCACGATGCTCGGCACGCTCGTCCAGGGCAGGGTCTCCCTCGACGGCTCGGCGAACCGGGCGAGCCAGCTCGCGCTCACGATCGCCCTGACCTACGCCTCCCAGCGCCGGCAGTTCACGGCCGCCTCGCCCACCCAGGAGACGGTGCTGCTGGACTACCAGAGCCACCTCGCGCGGCTGCTCCCCAAGCTCGCCGCGACCTACGCGGGGGCCTTCGCCCACGAGCAGCTGCTGCGGGCCTTCGACGACGTCTTCTCGGGCCGCGGGGACACCCCCGAGGGCCGCGAGGACCTGGAGACCCTCGCGGCCGCCCTCAAGCCGACCTCCACGAGGCTCGCCCTGGACACCATCCAGGAGTGCCGCGAGGCCTGCGGCGGGCAGGGTTTCATGGCCGAGAACCAGCTGGTGGGCCTCCACCAGGACCTCGACGTGTACGCGACCTTCGAGGGCGACAACACGGTGCTGCTGCAGCTGGTCGCCAAGCGCCTGCTCGCCGATTACACGAGCGAGCTGCGCAGCATCGACCGCGCCGGGATCGGCCGGTTCATCGCGCAGCGGGCCGACGTCCTCGCCCACCGCCACACCCCGTGGGGGCGTCTCGTGCAGACCGCCTCGGACGCGGGCAACGCCCGGCGGTCCTCCGAGACGCTGCGTCAGGCGGACGTCCAGGAGCACCTGCTGGCCGAGCGCGCACGCGTGAAGGTCGAGGAGGTCGCTCTCGCGCTGCGCGCGGGCGCGCGGATGGCTCCGGCCGACGCCGCCGCCCTCGTGAACAAGCACCAGGTCGAGCTGCTCGATGCGGCGCGCGCCCACGCCGATCTCGTGCGCTGGCGCGCCTTCACCGCGGGTATCGAGTCCGTCGAGGACGAGGCATCGCGCGAGGTCCTCACCGACGTGCGCGACCTGTTCGGCCTCTCCCTCCTGCAGGACGATCTGGCCTGGTACCTGCTGAACGGCCAGCTCTCCGCCCAGCGCGGCCGGCAGGTCTCGGCGGACATCAAGCGCCTGCTGTGGCGTCTGCGCCCGCACGTGCTGGATCTCGTCGACGCCTTCGACGTGCGGCCGGGGCACGTGCGCGCCCCCATCGCGCTGGGCGCGGAGCAGGAGCGCCAGGACGAGGCGGCGGCCTTCTTCCGCGCCCAGCGCGCATCGGCCGATGCGCCCGTGAGCGAGAAGGCGCTGCGCGCGAAGGAGAAGGCCGAGAAGAAGGCCCGGGACACGCAGGCACCCAAGAGCGCCCGGCGCTGAGGCGGGCCGCGAAGGGGACCGATCCCGTGCGGTGGGCGGGCGCGCCCGCCGCACGCGCGCGCCCGTAGACTGGCCCGGTTCCCTCCACCGTGCGCGACGAACGGACGCAGACGAAGCGATGACCGCCCCAGCACCCCTCTCCGAGCACCACGACCCGCACGACCCGCTCGATGCGGCCGACGCCCGCTCCGACATCGACACCGTCGAGGACGCGATCGCGACGCCCGCGCAGGAGCAGCCGTTCGCGGCGCTCGGCCTGAAGGACGACGAGTACGCGCGCATCCGGGAGATCCTGGGCCGCCGTCCCACCAACGCCGAGCTCGCCATGTACTCGGTCATGTGGTCCGAGCACTGCTCGTACAAGTCCTCGAAGATCCACCTCAAGACCTTCGGCGACCACATCACGCCCGCCATGACGGAGCACCTGCTGGTGGGCATGGGCGAGAACGCGGGCGTCGTCGACATCGGCGACGGCTGGGCGGTGACCTTCAAGGTCGAGTCCCACAACCATCCCTCCTACGTCGAGCCCCACCAGGGCGCGGCCACGGGCGTGGGCGGCATCGTGCGCGACATCATCGCCATGGGCGCGCGGCCCGTCGCCGTCATGGACCAGCTGCGATTCGGCGCGATCGACCACCCGGACACCGCGCGCGTGGTGCACGGCGTGGTCTCCGGCGTGGGCGGCTACGGCAACTCCCTGGGCCTGCCGAACATCGGCGGGGAGACGGTGTTCGACGCCGCCTACCAGACGAATCCGCTCGTGAACGCGCTCGCCGTGGGCGTGCTGCGCCACGAGGACATCCACCTGGCGTCGGCCACCGGCACCGGCAACAAGGTGGTGCTGTTCGGCGCCCGCACGGGCGGGGACGGCATCGGCGGCGCCTCGATCCTCGCCTCGGAGACCTTCGAGGAGGGCGGCCCCGTGAAGCGCCCGAGCGTGCAGGTGGGCGACCCCTTCATGGAGAAGGTCCTCATCGAGTGCTGCCTCGAGCTGTTCCACGGCGGGGTGGTCGAGGGCATCCAGGACCTCGGTGCCGCGGGCATCTCGTGCGCGACCAGCGAGCTCGCCTCCAACGGCGGCTCCGGCATGCACGTGGACCTCGAGAACGTGCTGCTGCGCGACCCCACGCTGAACGCCGGCGAGATCCTCATGAGCGAGTCGCAGGAGCGCATGATGGCGGTGGTGACGCCCGAGAACCTCGAGGCATTCCTCGCGATCACCGCGAAGTGGGACGTGGAGACGGCGGTGATCGGCGAGGTCACGGGCGACGGCCGCCTCACCATCGACCACCACGGTCGCCGCATCGTCGACGTCGACCCGGTGACGGTCGCGCACGGCGGACCGACCTACGACCGCCCGTTCGCCCGCCCCGACTGGCAGGACGCGCTGCAGGCCGACCGCGCCGAGGAGCTGGCGCGGCCCGCCTCGGCCGAGGAGATCGGCGGCGCGCTGCGCGCGCTCGTCGCCTCCCCGAACCTCGCCTCCTCCCACTGGGTCACCGACCAGTACGACCGCTACGTGGGCGGGCAGACGGCGCTCGCCATGCCCGACGACGCGGGCGTGCTGCGCGTGGACGAGACCACGCACCGCGGGGTCGCGATCGCGACCGACGCGAACGGCCGCTACACGAAGCTCGACCCCCGCACGGGCGCCCGCCTCGCCCTCGCGGAGGCCTACCGCAACGTCGCGACCGTGGGCGCACGGCCGCTCGCGGTGACGGACTGCCTGAACTTCGGCTCCCCCGAGGACCCGGGCCCCATGTGGCAGCTGGTCGAGGCGATCCACGGGCTCGCCGAGGCCTGCGAGACGCTCGGCGTCCCTGTGACCGGCGGCAACGTCTCCCTGTACAACTCGACAGGAGAGGCGGGGCGCATCGACTCCGCGATCCACCCGACGCCCGTCGTCGGCGTGCTCGGCGTGATGGACGACGTCACCGCGCGCACGCCCTCGGGCTGGCACGAGGCCGGTCAGTCCGTCGTGCTGCTGGGCGCCACGCGCGAGGAGCTCTCGGGCTCGGCGTGGGCACAGGTCGCGCACGACCACCTGGGCGGGATGCCTCCGCAGGTCGACCTCGAGGCCGAGCGGGCGCTCGCCGAGGTGCTGATCGGCGCCGGCACGAGCGGCCTCGCGACCGCCGCGCACGACCTCTCCGAGGGCGGCCTCGCCCAGGCGCTCGTCGAGGCGACCACCCGGTTCGGCGTCGGCGCGCAGGTCGATCTCGCGGACGTGCTCGCGCGCGACGGGATCGACCTGTTCACGGCCCTCGTCTCCGAGTCCCAGGCCCGGGCCCTCGTGGCCGTCGACGCCGCGCGCGAGAACGAGCTGCTCGACCTCGCGGGCGAGCACGGCGTGCCGGCGCTGGTCATCGGCAGCACGGGCGGCGAGGACCTCTCGATCGCCTCCCTCGAGGCCCTCCCCCTCGCCGAGCTGCGCTCCCTGCGCGAGGGGACGCTGCCGCAGCACTTCGGCTGAGCACGATGCACGAGGCGCCCGGCAGGGCACCGGGCGACGGCGGGGCGCCCGACGGCGGAGTCCCGCCCGTCGGGGAGGTCGATCGGGAGCAGCTGCCGCTGAGCACGCGCGACGCCCTCGCCCTGGACGCAGCCAAGCTCGCCCACGGCCGCGGGCTCTCCCAGCAGCGGATCGCCGAGGCCCTGCACGTCTCCCGTCCGCAGGTCTCGAAGCTCCTGGCGACAGCGCGCGCGAAGGGGTTCGTGCGCACCCTCGTGCTCGACCCCCGGGAGTCCGACCGCGCCCTCACCCACGGCCTGCGCGAGCGCTTCGGCCTGAGCGACGTGCGCCTCGTGGTGCCCGCGGGCCGCGGCCCCTCCGATCTGGACCAGGCACTGGGCCACGGCGCCGCCGAGATGCTCGACGCCGCCGGCGCCATGGAGGGTGCGACGCTCGCCGTGTGGTGGTCGAGCGCCGTGCGGTCGACCCTCGAGTCGGCTCTCGATCGCCTGCGCGTGCGGCCCGGCTCCCTCGTCGTCCTCGGCGGCCAGGACCGGGCCGGCGGCCCCGACCCCGCGTTCGAGGCCTTCGTCGGCCGCACCGCGGTCCCCGTCCATCGCGCGCCCGCGCCCACCGTCCACGCGTCGCTCGCCGCACGGATCGCCCGCGACGAGCAGGCGGACTCCCGGGGGCACGAGGCGCTCGTCCACGGGGCGGGCGTCCTCCTGTTCGGCGCCGCTCACGCGGACCCGCTCGCGCTGACGGACCCCGGGCTCCTCACGGACGCGGAGCGCGCGCAGATCCGGGATCGCTCCATCGGCCGGATCTGCGGCCGCTTCCTCGACGCCGACGGGCGGATCGTCGCCCCCACGCTCAGCCAGCGCACCTCGGGCCCCACCCTCACCGCGCTGCGCAGGACCGGCCGCACGGTGCTCGTCGCGGGCGGGGCGGAGCAGTTTGCCGTGATCCGGGCGGCGCTCGCCCGACGCTACGCGAACCACCTGGTCACGGACCTCGCCACGGCCCGGCGTCTCATGACCGACGACGACTGACGACTCCGACACCCGCTCCCCCGCATCGGCACATATGTGCCGTCTCGACGTTGCGCCCTGCGGCACCGGACACCTTCACTGAGGTGTCCGAACAAAGGAGTTGGAATGACCACCGCGAAGACCGCCGTGGGCGAGGAGGGCGTGCCCAACACGTCCTGGGGCGTCATCAAGGACCGCTCCCGTCAGCTGAAGGACGGCTACCTCGACCGCACGCCGCTGTTCCAGTTCATCCTGCTGTCGATCTGCTTCCCCATGTGGGGCATGGCGGCCAGCATGAACGACATCCTCATCACCCAGTTCAAGGCCGTCTTCACGCTCTCGGACTTCGCCTCCGCCTTCGTGCAGTCGGCGTTCTACGGCGGCTACTTCCTGGTCGCGATCCCCGCCAGCCGGGTGATCCGCCGCACCAGCTACAAGACGGGTCTGCTGGTCGGGCTCAGCGTCTACGTGCTGGGCTGCGTGCTGTTCTTCCCCGCCTCGCAGGTCGCGACGTACTCGGTGTTCCTGTGCTCGCTGTTCGCGATCGCCATCGGACTGTCGTTCCTGGAGACCTCGGCGAACACCTATTCCTCGATGATCGGTCCCCGGCGCCGCGCGACGCTGCGGCTGAACATCTCCCAGACCTTCACCGCCTTCGGCTTCCTGGGCGGCGCACTGCTGGGCAAGTTCCTCGTCTTCACCGACGGTGACGCCCTGCACGAGCGCGTCGCCAGCGCCTCCTCGGAGTCCGAGCGCCTCGCGATCACCTCGGAGGCGCTCGGCCGCACGCTCGAGCCGTACAAGGTGATCCTCGTGCTGCTGCTCGTGCTCGTGGCGCTCATCGCCATCACCCAGTACCCGCACTCCAAGCCGCTGCGCGAGGACGCGACCGAGCAGAAGGCCTCGATCGGCGAGACCCTCGCCTACCTGCTGCGCAACCGGATCTTCTGCGCGGGCATCGTGACCCAGTTCCTGTACGTGGGCATGCAGACCGCCCTGTGGTCCTTCACGATCCGCCTGGCCCTGGTGCTCGACGACTCCCTCAACGAGCGCGCGGCCGCCTCGTATCTGATCGCCGCGTTCATCGCCTTCTTCGTCGGCAAGTTCGTCGCGAACCTGCTGATGACGCGGTTCGACGAGGACCTCGTGCTCATCATCTACTCGGCGCTCGGCATGGCGACCATCCTGTACGTGGTCGCGGCCCCGAACTTCACCTCGGTGTACGCGGCGATCGTCGCCTCCGCGCTGCTGGGCCCGTGCTGGGCGACGATCTTCGCCCGCAACCTCGACGTCATCGAGGACAAGCGCTTCACCGAGACCGGCGGCGCGATCATCGTCATGTCGATCATCGGCGGCGCAGTGATCCCCGCCGTGCAGGGGCTGATCTCCGACACCACGGGCTCGATGCGCTTCAGCTTCATCGTGAACCTGTTCTGCTTCGCCGCGGTGCTCGTGTACTTCCTGATCCTGCGTCGGCGCGGCCGACGGACGACGACCGGCGAGGAGATCTGAGATGGCGCACGCGACGAGGATCGCCGTCGTCGGCTCGAACATGGTCGACCTCATCTCCTACATCCACCGGATGCCCGGCGAGGGCGAGACGGTCGAGGCGCCGGACTTCCGCATGGGCTGCGGCGGCAAGGGCGCGAACCAGGCGGTGGCCGCGGCGCGGCTGGGGTCCGAGGTCGTGATGGTCACGCGCGTGGGCGACGACGTCTTCGCCGAGACCACGCTGAAGAACTTCGAGGACAACCGCATCGGCACCGACCACGTGCTGCGCACACGGGCCTCCTCCGGGGTCGCCCCGATCTTCGTGGACCCCGAGTCGCGCAACTCGATCCTCATCATCAAGGGGGCGAACGCCCTGCTCACCCCGCAGGACGTCGAGGAGGCGCGGGACGCGATCGCGCGCTGCGAGCTCATCGTCCTCCAGCTGGAGATCCCGCTGGAGACGGTCGCGGCCGCGATGGCGCTGGGGGCCGAGCTCGACATCCCCGTGCTGCTGAACCCCGCTCCCGCCTCCCCCGACCTGGACCTCTCCCGCATCACCGGGGTCGAGTTCCTGGTGCCCAACGAGTCGGAGCTCGAGCTGCTCACCGGCATGCCGGTCGACGGTATCGAGGACATCCAGCGCGCCGCCGAGGTCCTGCTCGCCGCGGGCATCCGCAACGTCATCGTCACCCTCGGTGCGCGCGGCGCTCTGTGGATCCACGAGGGCGGTCGCGAGCTCATCGACGCCCCCGCGGTGCGGGCCGTGGACACGACGGGCGCCGGCGACGCGTTCATCGGCTGCTTCGCGACGCAGTGGGTGCGCACCCGTGACGTCGCCGAGGCGATCCGCGCCGGCACCGCCTACGCGGCGGACTCGGTCACCCGCCAGGGCACGCAGTCCTCCTACGTGTGGGCCTGAGGGCCCGGGCCCGGGCCGGATCGGTCCGGCACAGCACGGACCACCGGACCGGACCGGGCCTTCCGTCGCTCAGGAGCGCGTGAACGTCTCCTCGCCGTCCTCGCGCACGGCCTGGCCGTTCGAGAAGTCCTGGATGCGGCGGCCGTCCACGACCCGTGAGGCGGCGAGCGGGAGACCCCATGCCGTGGTCCAGGTGCGGAACTGGGTCGCGCGGGCATCCTTCGCGCCGGACGCGCTGGAGATGACGAAGCCCTTGGTCAGCCGCGTGACGTAGTACGCCCCCTCGACGTGGACGAGCTGGGTGACGGTGCCCAGCGTCTTCTCCCCCGGGCTCGCGAAGGCGTCCAGGTGCAGCCTCCACGCGCTCGAGATCGCGGAGGTCGTGCTGCTGCGCATCCCGGACAGCTTCGGGTAGAACGCGTTGCCCGGGCATTCGGTCGCGTTCACGTCCCGGTGGCCGAAGATGCGCCGCAGGTGCGCCGTCTCGCCCTCGTCGTACAGGCTGCCGCCGCCGGTCACGGTGGAGACCCAGTCGAACTGCTGACTCGCGTTCGTGCGGAAGGCGCCGAGCAGCTTCCAGGCGGCGACCTTCTGCACCGCGGAGATCGCTGCGCTGGGCGGCGCGCTCGAGGTGAAGGTGCCCATCACGCTGACCCCGCAGCTGAAGGTGTTGAAGCCGTAGGCGTGCGCCCCGATGATGTGCTTGTGCAGCCCGCCGTGGCGCCCCTCGTAGATCGTGCCGTACCTGTCGACGAGCAGGTTGTAGCCGATGTCCGCCCAGCCCAGCGTCTTCGTGTGGTAGCTCAGGATGCCCCGCAGGAGCTGGGGCGCATCGGCCTTCGCGTACGAGTTCGAGCCCGCAGTGTGGTGGACGACGACGGCCCGCAGCTCGCTCGCGGAGCTCACCGAGCCCACGAGCGACTCGTCGGCGCCCCAGGCGCTGCGGCGCACGATCGTGGGGGCGCCGGGTCCGAGCTCGACGGCGTCGCCGGCGGCGACCGCCCGGGTGCTCATGCGCTGAAGGGCCGACGGGGCGGCGCCGTCCTTCTCCTCCTCGCGCGGGGAGGTGGTGAGGACATGGGCGGTGAGCTCGTCGCTGACATCCTCGCCGTCGCGGACCGCGACCAGTTCGATCTCGTCGGCCGCGCCCAGCCAGGCGGGCTCCGCGGCGCCGAGGGACGTCCCGTCCTCGGGATCCTCGGCGATCTCGAGCGGGAACCAGGAGCTCCACTCCGCCCCGCTCGCGCGGCCGCGCACCCGCAGGACGTCGGGCTCCGTGCCGCTCCAGCTGGCGCCGACCATCGTTCCGGCGGCGTCCTCGATCACGCGAGCTCGGGCGCCCTGGTCGCTCGCGCGTCGGGGCAGGTCCGCGAGGGGCACGTCGCGCGTACGGGTCTCTCCGCCCGTGACCGAGGGGTCGGCGTGGACCGGCGCGGCGAGGGCGAGGGCGCCGCCTCCGGCGAGTGCGAGGGGGAGGGTGAGGGCGCCGGCGCGCAGCAGGCCGCGGCGGCCGATGTCCTGCGTCGTGGGCTCTGGGATCGTGGGGCGCGGGTACGTGGATCGCGGGGTCATGGCAGGTCTCCTGGGGGGAAGGGATCCGGCTCGGACGCTCCCCACGCTAGCGGACGCGGGCGAGGCGGCGCCTCCCCTGGGACGGCCACGGACCTGCCCGGGATGACGAAGGGCCCGCCGAGCAGCGGCTCGGCGGGCCCTTCGTGCGTCGGACGACGCGGAGTCCGGATGGCCTGGATCAGGCCTCCTCGGACTCCTCGTCGGCGCTCTTCACCGCGTTGACGAAGCCGGCCTTCTCGGCGGCCTCGGCGGTGCGGAACCAGACCTCGGCGACGGTGCGGCCGTACCAGGGCGAGTCCGGCGCGTGGAACTTCATCGAGTCCTCGTTGCCCTTGATGTCGAAGCCCTCGGGCGGGTTCTCCCCGCGGAAGGAGTCCTCGCCGTAGGGGGCCTCGGTCGCGGCCTCGTCGGCCTTCGCGGCGTCGGCCTTGGCAGCGCCCTTGGCGGCGCCCTCGGCCTCCTTCACGACGGCCTGCTTGGGCGAGTACGCCTCGCTGACCAGCTCGATGACGGCCATCGGGGCGTTGTCGCCCTTGCGGGGGCCGACCTTGGTGATGCGGGTGTAGCCGCCGGGACGCTCAGCGAGGGTCGGGGCGATCTCCTCGAAGAGCACGTGCACGACGCCGCGGTCGCGGATGGTGCGCATGACGCGACGGCGCGCGGCCAGGTCGCCCTTCTTCGCGAAGGTCACCAGACGCTCGGCGTACGGGCGCAGCCGCTTCGCCTTGGTCTCGGTGGTGGTGATGGACTTGTGACGGAACAGCTCGGTCGCGAGGCTCGCGAGGATCATCCGCTCGTGGGCGGGGGATCCACCGAGGCGAGCACCCTTGGTGGGAGCAGGCATGGTCGTTCTCCTAGAAGATGGAAAGACGGAAGGTCAGTACTGGTCGCCGTAGTCGTCGTCGTAGGTCGCGATGGCCGAGGGATCGAAGCCGGCCGGCGAGTCCTTGAGCGACAGACCGAGGTCGGCGAGCTTCGCCTTGACCTCGTCGATGGACTTCTGCCCGAAGTTGCGGATGTCCAGCAGATCGGCCTCGGAGCGGGAGGTGAGCTCACCGACGGTGTGCACGCCCTCGCGCATGAGGCAGTTGTACGAGCGGACCGTGAGGTTCAGGTCGCTGATCGGCAGGGCGAGGTCCTGCGCGAGCGCCTGGTCCGTCGGCGAGGGGCCGATCTCGATGCCCTCCGCCTCGTTGTTCAGCTCGTGGGCCAGGCCGAACAGCTCGACCAGGGTCTTCCCGGCCGACGCCAGGGCGTCGCGCGGGGAGATGGCCGGCTTGGTCTCGACGTCCACGATGAGACGGTCGAAGTCGGTGCGCTGCTCGACGCGGGTCGCCTCGACCTTGTAGGTCACCTTGAGCACGGGCGAGTAGATCGAGTCGACCGGCACGCGGCCGATCTCGGCGTCCACGCCCTTGTTCTGCGCGGCGGAGACGTAGCCGCGGCCGCGCTCGACGACCAGCTCGATCTCCAGGCGGCCCTTCGACGAGAGGGTCGCGATGTGCAGATCCGGGTTGTGGATCTCGACGCCGGCCGGCGGGGTGATGTCGGCGGCGGTCACGTCGCCCTCACCCTCCTTGCGCAGGTACATCACGACGGGCTCGTCGTTCTCCGAGGAGACGACCAGGCCCTTGATGTTGAGGATGACCTCGGTGATGTCCTCCTTGACCCCGGGGACGGTGCTGAACTCGTGCAGCACGCCGTCGATGCGGATCGAGGTGACCGCGGCACCGGGGATCGAGGACAGGAGGGTGCGGCGCAGCGAGTTGCCGAGCGTGTAGCCGAACCCGGGCTCGAGCGGCTCGATGACGAACCGGGAGCGGTACTCCGACACGACCTCTTCGGTCAGCGTGGGGCGCTGTGCAATGAGCACGGTGTGTCCTTTCTGCGAGCGTCCGCCATATGACGCTCATGAGGGGTGGATGACCACGGGTCGTCGTCCCTGCGCACTCCCTCAGCGGGAGCGCGCGGGAACGACGGCTGCATCAGACGCGACGACGCTTCGGGGGGCGGGTGCCGTTGTGGGCCTGGGGGGTGACGTCCTGGATGGAGCCGACCTCGAGGCCGGTCGCGGTGAGCGAGCGGATCGCGGTCTCGCGGCCCGAGCCCGGGCCCTTCACGAAGACGTCGACCTTCTTCAGGCCGTGCTCCTGCGCGCGGCGGGCGGCGGCCTCGGCGGCCATCTGCGCGGCGTAGGGGGTGGACTTGCGCGAGCCCTTGAAGCCGACCTGGCCCGCGGAGGCCCAGGAGATCACGGCGCCGGTGGGGTCGGTGATGGAGACGATGGTGTTGTTGAACGTGCTCTTGATGTGAGCCTGGCCGTTCACGATGTTCTTGTTGGACTTGCGGCGCGGCTTGCGCGCCGCCGCCTGGCGGGTCTTCGTAGCCATGAGGCGGAGCTCCTCGGTTCAGTTCAGGTGATCGATGCGCCGTGAAGAGGCGGCGCGGAGTTGCTGCAGGGCGCGCGGAGCGCTGATCAGCGGGCCTTCTTCTTGCCGGCCACGGTGCGCTTGGGGCCCTTGCGGGTGCGCGCGTTGGTCTTCGTGCGCTGGCCGTGCACGGGCAGGCCACGACGGTGGCGCAGGCCCTGGTAGCTGCCGATCTCGACCTTGCGGCGGATGTCCGCGGCGATCTCGCGGCGCAGATCGCCCTCGTGCTGGTAGTTCGCCTCGATGTGATCGCGCAGCTTGACGAGGTCCTCGTCGCTGAGGTCGCGCACACGGATGCTCGGGTCCACGCCGGTGGCGGCGATGGTCTCGAGGGCGCGGGTGCGCCCGATTCCGAAGATGTACGTCAGGGCGACCTCGACGCGCTTGTCGCGCGGCAGGTCAACGCCAACCAGACGTGCCATGGTGCAGTTCTCCTACTGTCTCGGAGGCCTGAGACGACACCTCGCACCCGTGGTGCGCCGCAGCCTCCGTCTGCGGGTGTCCGTCGGGGTTTCCCCCGTCGGCGGTGCCGGCTCTTCTGTTGTGTCGGGGCCGTGGCCCCGTGCCCCGGATGCTCCGGGACTCCCGGATCACCGGGATGCCCGCTCGCCTCCCTCGTCGATCCGCAGGAAAGCGGATCTCGGGACGCGGCGCGGGCGCGGCTGCTCGCGCGGCCAGGGATTCTCGGGGGACCCGATCAGCCCTGACGCTGCTTGTGCCGCGGGTTCTTGCAGATGACCATGACCACGCTGTGGCGACGGATCACCTTGCAGCTGTCACAGATCGGCTTCACGCTCGGCTTGACCTTCATGACTTCCTTCTCGCGGGTTCAGGGGAATCTCTTCCCCGCCCGGCGGACCGCGCACGGGTGCGCGGCGCCGGGATCACTTGTAGCGGTAGACGATGCGGCCCTTGTCGAGGTCATAGGGGCTGAGCTCGACGACCACGCGGTCCTCGGGCAGGATGCGGATGTAGTGCTGCCGCATCTTCCCGGAGATGTGCGCAAGCACCTTGTGCCCGTTGTCCAGCTCGACCCGGAAACGCGCGTTGGCGAGCGCCTCCTTGACCGTGCCTTCGACCTCGATCACGCCGTCCTTCTTGGCCATGCCTCCCCTATCTCCTCGCCGCCGCGGTCGCGGGGCGGGGTTTCGCGTCGGTCTCCGGGCGCATCGCACACGGACCGGGCGGGCCCGGTTCCGGTGAGAGGCGCCTGGGCGCGCCCGAACGCGAACGGAGCACACCCGATCGACCATCCTACCGTCGAACTCGCGCAGGACCGAGGGGCGGAGGGGATGAACCCCGTCACGCCGCGGGCGCGGGTCGGGCGCGGAGCAGGTCCGGGTCAGGCCCCGAGCGGATCCGGCGCGGCGGCCACCCCGCGGGCGGCGAGCTCGGAGGCCCCGCCGTCGGCCGCGGTGAGGACCACGAGCCCCTGCTCGGTGACCGCGGTCGAGTGCTCGACATGGGCGGCGCGGCCGCCGCCAGTCGCACGCACCGTCCAGTCGTCGGCGAGCATCTCCCACTCCGCCGGGCCCTGGACGAGCATCGGCTCGATCGCGAGGCACATCCCGGGGACGATCCTCGGACCGCGGTCGCGGGTGCGGAAGTTCATGACGTCGGGGGCCTGGTGCATGGCCGTGCCGATGCCGTGGCCGCCGAACTCCTCGAGGTGGCTGAGCTCGCCGAGCGCCTCGGCGTCCACGTGGTCCTCGATGGCGGCGCCGATCTCGCCGACCCGGTGCGCGCTCGCGAGAGCGACGATGCCCTGCCAGAGTGCCTCGCGGGTCACCTCGACGAGGTGCCGATCGGCCTCGGAGTGGAACTCCCCGACCACGTGGGTCCGGGCGGCATCCGAGTGCCAGCCCTCGACGATGCAGCCGCCGTCGATCGAGACCAGGTCGCCCTCCTGGAGCACCTGGGCGCCCGGGATGCCGTGGACGATCACCTCGTTCACGCTGATGCACACGGTGGCGGGGTACCCCTGGTACCCCTTGAAGTTCGGCAGCGCGCCCTCGTCGCGGATCATCTCCTCGGCGAGGCGGTCGAGCTCGCCGGTGGTGACGCCCGGGCGGATGTGGTCGGCGAGCATGTCGTGCACGCGCGAGAGCAGCAGACCGCTGCGCCGCATGAGGGCGATCTGCTCCGGGGTCTTGATTTCCGGGCGTTCGCGGCGCAGAAGGCTCATCGGGTCGACCCGGCTCCGGTGCGCCGGCTCAGCGGGCGCCGAGGACGCTCAGCAGCTCCTCGGTGACCTCGTCGATGGAGCGCATGCCGTTCACCCGGTGCAGGATGCCGCGCCGCTCGTAGACGTCGACGAGGGGCGTCGTCTGCTCCGCGTACACCTCGAGGCGGCGGCGGATGGTGTCCTCGGTGTCGTCGGAGCGGCCCTGCTCGGCGCCGCGCGCGACGAGCCTCTGGATGACGGCGTCGTAGTCGACCTCGAGCATGAGCACCGCGTCGACGCCGCCCTCGCCGTCCTCGAGGATGCCGTCGAGCGCCTCGACCTGGTCGAGGGTGCGCGGGTAGCCGTCCAGGAGGAAGCCGCCGCGGGCGTCGCTCTCCGCGAGGCGGGAGCGCACCATGTCGTTGGTGACGGAGTCGGGGACGTACTCGCCCTTCTCCATGTACGACTTCGCGAGCTTCCCGAGCTCGGTCTCCTGGGAGACGTTCGCGCGGAAGATGTCGCCCGTGGAGATGGCGGGGATGCCGAGCGCGTCGGCGATCCGGCCCGCCTGGGTGCCCTTGCCCGCACCGGGGGCGCCGATGATCAGCAGGCGGCGGGCGCCGGCCGCGGCCGCCGACGTCTCCGGGGAGGAGCCCTGCGCGCTCGTGGTGGGCTGATCGGTCATCGGAGGATCCCTTCGTAGTGGTGCTGCTGGAGCTTCGCGTCGACCTGCTTCACGGTGTCGAGGCCGACGCCGATGATGATGAGCAGGGACGCGCCGCCGAGCGGGAAGTTCTGATTGGCGCCCAGGTAGACGAGCGCGAACAACGGGATCAGGGAGATCACCGCGAGGTAGACGGCGCCCGGGGTCTGGATGCGGTTGATGACGTACTGCAGGTAGCGCTCCGTGGGCTTGCCCGCGCGCACGCCCGGAACGAAGCCGCCGTACTTCTTCATGTTGTCGGCGATCTCCTCCGCGTTGAAGGTGATCGAGGTGTAGAAGAACGCGAAGAAGACGATGAGCGCCACGTAGACCGTCGCGTAGATCCAGGAGAAGGTCGCGCCCATCACGAGGTGGGCGTTGACCCACTGCACCCATCCGGCCGACGGGTCCCCGAACGAGGAGATCAGCTGCGGGAGGGCGAGGATGGAGCTCGCGAAGATCACCGGGATCACGCCGGCCTGGTTGACCTTGACCGGGATGTAGGTGGAGGTGCCGCCATACATGCGCCGGCCCACCATGCGCTTGGCGTACTGGACGGGGATGCGGCGCTGGGACTGCTCCACGAAGACGACGCCCACCATCACGACGAGCGCGACGAGGATGATCAGCGAGAAGGTCATCCAGCCCTGCAGCTGCCAGATCTGGCCCATGGAGGACGGGAACGCCGCGGCGATCGAGGTGAAGATCAGCAGGGACATGCCGTTGCCGATGCCGCGCTCGGTGATGAGCTCGCCCATCCACATGATCAGCACGGTGCCGACGGTCATCGTGAGCACCATCAGGACCAGCGTCAGGATCGCCTGGTCGGGGATCACCTGGAGGTTGCAGCCGGCGAAGAAGCTGCCGGTGCGCACCATGGTGATGATCGTGGTGGCCTGCAGCACGGCGAGGCCGATGGTGAGGTAGCGCGTGTACTGGGTGAGCTTGGCGGTGCCCGCCTGGCCCTCCTTGTGCAGCTCCTCGAACCGCGGGATCACCACGCGCAGCAGCTGGATGATGATCGAAGCGGTGATGTAGGGCATGACGCCCAGGGAGAACACCGACATCTGCAGCAGCGCGCCGCCCGAGAACAGGTTCACCATCCCCAGGACGCTGCCGCTGCCCGTGGAGGCCTGCTCGGCGCACGCGGTGACGTTGGTGTAGTCGAACCCGGGGGTGGGCACGAAGACACCGAGCCGGTAGATCGCCATCAGAGCCAGGGTGAAGAAGATCTTCGCCCGCAGCTCGGGGGTGCGAAACGCTCGGACGAACGCGTTCACGTGACTCCCTTCTCAGGGGCCCGTCGATGGGGCCCGGACATGCCGACAGGGCACCGCAGGAAGAGTATTTCCCCCTGCGGCGCCCCGTCAAAGAAGCGCGAGCGCGCTCACGCGGTGCGGGCCGTCCCGCCAGCCGCCGTGATCTTCTGCTCCGCCGAGGCGGAGAACTTCTGCGCGGTGACGTCGAGCTTCACGCTCACGTCGCCCGTCCCCAGCACCTTCACGGGCTGATTCTTGCGCACGGCGCCCTTGGCGACGAGATCCTCGACCGTGACCGTGCCGCCCTCGGGGAACAGCTCGGACAGGGTCGCCAGGTTCACGACCTGGTACTCGACGCGGAAGGGGTTGGTGAAGCCGCGCAGCTTCGGGAGCCGCATGTGCAGGGGCATCTGGCCGCCCTCGAAGCCCGCGGGCACCTGGTAGCGGGCCTTGGTGCCCTTGGTGCCGCGGCCGGCGGTCTTGCCCTTCGAGGCCTCACCACGGCCGACGCGGGTGCGCGCGGTCTTGGAACCGGGCGCGGGGCGCAGGTCGTGGAGCTTCATCGGGTTCTGCGAATCAGTCATGTGTCAGTCCACCTCTTCGACCGTCACCAGGTGGGTGACGGCGCGGATCATGCCGCGGATCTCAGGGCGGTCCTCCTTCACCACCGTGTCGCCGATGCGCTTGAGGCCGAGGCCGCGCAGGGTCGCACGCTGGATCTGGTTCTCGCCGATGAGGGATCGGGTCTGGGTCACCTTCAGCTGCATCACGCACCCACCTTCTCGGAGGCCTTGGCCTCGCGAGCGGCGGCGCGGCCTGCGGCCTGGGCGCGCAGCAGCGGGGCGGGGACGACGTCCTCGACCGGGAGACCGCGACGGGCCGCGACGGCCTCCGGCTCCTCGAGCTGCTTGAGCGCGTCGATGGTCGCACGCACGATGTTGATCTGGTTGCTCGACCCGAGCGACTTCGAGAGCACGTCGTTCACTCCCGCGCACTCGAGGACGGCGCGGACCGGGCCGCCGGCGATCACACCGGTGCCGGGGGCGGCAGGACGCAGCAGGACGGTGCCTGCGGCGTCGTGGCCCTGGACCTGGTGCACGACGGTGCCCTGGATGCGGGGGACGCGGAAGAAGTTCTTCTTCGCCTCCTCGACACCCTTGGAGATTGCCGAGGGGACCTCCTTGGCCTTGCCGTAGCCGACGCCGACGGTGCCGTCGCCATCGCCCACCACCACGAGAGCGGTGAAGGAGAAGCGGCGGCCGCCCTTGACGACCTTCGAGACGCGGTTGATGTTCACCACGCGCTCGAGGAACGCGGACTTCTCCGCTTCCTGCTGGCGGCCGCGGCCCTCGCCGCGACGCCCACCGCGCCCGCGGTCGTTGCCGCCGCTGCGCGAATCGTTGTTGGAGTTCTCGCCCCGACGGCCGGAGGCCGCGGGACCGCTGTTCCGCTGCTGTGCAGCCATATCAGTTCCTCTTCTCGTCCTGTGTCCGGGGGGCGATCACAGTGCCAGGCCGGCCTCGCGAGCGCCGTCGGCGACGGCGGCCACGCGGCCGTGGTACTTGTTGCCACCGCGGTCGAAGACGACCGCGTCGATGCCGGCGGCCTTGGCGCGCTCGGCGACGAGGGTCCCGACGGTGCGGGCCTTGTCCGACTTGGTGCCCTCGGCCCCGCGCAGGTCCTGCTCCATGGTGGAGGCCGACGCCAGGGTGATGCCCTTGGCGTCGTCCACGACCTGGACGAACATGTGGCGCTGCGAGCGGGTGACCACCAGACGGGGGCGCTCGGCGGAGCCGACGATGCGGCGGCGCACGCGCAGGTGGCGACGGCCGCGGGCGCGCAGGCGGCTGCCGCGGGAGCCGGTCGTGTGCTTCTCTGCGTAACCCATGATCACTTACCAGCCTTTCCGGCCTTGCGCAGCACGACCTCGTCCGCGTAGCGCACGCCCTTGCCCTTGTACGGCTCGGGCGGGCGGATGCCGCGGATCTTCGCTGCGACCTGGCCCACCTGCTGCTTGTCGATGCCGGCCACCGCGAACTTGGTGGGCGACTCGACGGAGAAGGAGATCCCCTGGGGGGCCTTCACGATGACGGGGTGGGAGAAGCCGAGCGCGAACTCGAGGTCGGTGCCCTTCGCGGTCACACGGTAGCCCGTGCCCACGATCTCCAGCTTCTTCTCATACCCCTCGGTCACGCCGAGGAGGATGTTGTTGACGAGCGTGCGGGTGAGGCCGTGCAGCGCACGGTTCTCCTGCTCGTCGTCGGGACGGCGCACGACGAGCTCGCCGGCGTCGTTGCGCTCGATGGTCAGGGGCTCAGGCACGGTGTGCGAGAGTTCGCCCTTGGGACCCGTCGCCGTGACGGTGCGGCCATCGATGGTGACGTTCTGGACGGCTGCCGGCACGGGGACCGGTCGGAATCCGATGCGGGACATTTCGGTGTGCTCCTCTCCCGCTCACCAGATGTAGGCGAGGACTTCCCCACCCACACCCTTCTTGGCAGCCTGCTTGTCGGTCAGGAGGCCGGAGGACGTGGACAGGATCGCCACGCCCAGGCCGCCGAGGACCTTGGGCAGATTGGTGGACTTGGCGTACACGCGAAGGCCCGGCTTCGAGATGCGACGGACGCCGGAGATGGCGCGCTCGCGGCTCTGGCCGTACTTGAGCTCGAGAACGAGGTTCTTGCCCACCTCGGCCTCTTCCTCGTGCCAGCCGAGGATGTAGCCCTCGGACTTCAGGATGTTCGCGATGCCGCTCTTCAGCTTCGAGTACGGCATGGTGACGGAGTCGTGGTAGGCGCCGGAGGCGTTCCTGACACGCGTCAGCATGTCCGCGATCGGGTCGGTCATGGTCATGTCTTAGTGCTTCTTCCTCACCTGGTTTCCTGCCGCGGCGCCGTGGCGCTCTTCGCAGGACCTGTGGTGATAGTCCTTACCAGCTGCTCTTCGTGACGCCGGGGAGCTCACCGCGGTGAGCCATCTCGCGCAGGCACACGCGGCAGAGCCCGAACTTGCGGTACACCGAGTGCGGACGACCGCACCGCTGGCACCGGGTGTAGGCGCGCACGCCGAACTTCGGCTTGCGCTCCTGCTTCTTGATCAGCGCTGTCTTTGCCATGTCAGTTCTCCTTGAAGGGGAAGCCGAGCAGCTTGAGCAGGGCGCGTCCCTCGTCGTCGGTCTTCGCGGTGGTCACGACCGTGATGTCCATGCCGCGGACGCGGTCGATCTCGTCCTGGTCGATCTCATGGAACATGACCTGCTCCGTGAGGCCGAAGGTGTAGTTGCCGCTGCCGTCGAACTGCTTGGCCGACAGACCGCGGAAGTCGCGGATGCGGGGCAGCGCGGTGGACAGCAGACGGTCCAGGAACTCCCACATGCGGTCGCCGCGCAGCGTCACGTGGGCGCCGATCGGCATGCCCTCGCGCAGCTTGAACTGGGCGATGGACTTGCGGGCCTTGGTCACCTGGGGCTTCTGACCGGTGATGGTGGCGAGGTCGCGGATCGCGCCGTCGATCACCTTCGAGTCGCGAGCGGCGTCGCCGACGCCCATGTTCACGACGATCTTTGTCAGGCCGGGGACCAGCATGACGTTCTCGTAGCCGAACTGCTCGGTGAGCTTGGCCTTGATGTCGTCACGGTAGGTGCTCTTCAGGCGCGGGGTGGGCGCCTCGGTCGTCACGGTGCTCATCAGATGTCCTTCCCGGAGCGCTTGGCGTAGCGCACGCGGACCTGCTTGGTGCGGCCGTTCTCGAGCTCGAGGGTCTCCACGCGGTAGCCGACCTTGGTGGGACGGTTGTCCTCGGGGTCGACGAGCGCCACGTTCGAGACGTGGATCGGAGCCTCGCGCTGCTCGATGCCACCGGCGCCGCCCTGCTGGGTCGGACGCAGGTGGTGGGTGCGGCGGTTGACGCCCTCCACCAGCACGCGCTGCGTGTCGGTGAACACCTCGAGCACACGGCCCTGCTTGCCCTTGTCGCCCGGCTCGAGCCCGCGCTTGGCGGCCTTGTCGCCATCGCTCGTGCGGCCGGTGATGACCTGGACCAGGTCACCCTTCTTGATCTTCATGCCTGCCATGTCACAGCACCTCCGGCGCCAGCGAGATGATCTTCATGAACCGCTTGTCGCGCAGCTCGCGGCCCACGGGGCCGAAGATGCGCGTGCCTCGCGGCTCGCCGTCCGTCTTGAGGATCACGGCGGCATTCTCATCGAAACGGATGTAGGAACCGTCGGCGCGGCGGCGCTCCTTGGTGGTGCGCACGACGACGGCCTTGACGACATCGCCCTTCTTGACGTTGCCACCGGGGATGGCGTCCTTGACGGTCGCCACGATGGTGTCGCCGATGCTTGCGTAACGGCGACCGGAGCCACCGAGAACGCGGATGCAGAGGATCTCCTTCGCACCCGTGTTGTCGGCGACCTTCAGTCGCGACTCCTGCTGAATCACTCAGTACTCCTGTCGTCTCGCCGGTTCTCGCCACCCGGGACGGGGGAGCCAGCCTTGCGGAACGGATATGGACCGTTGCCCGCATCCCCGGCCTCGGGGGCCGGAGCGCGGTGCGGAGCACGGCGGGCATCAAAAAACCCTCCGGCGGACTCGGACACACCCGGGGCTCACGAGGAGCCGATGGTGCGCGGTCTCCGACGGGGGATGGACGCTGCGGTCCGCATCCTCCGTGCGCGCCCGAGGGCGTGCACGAGATCAGCAACTGTTCAAGTGTACGGGCCGAGCGGGCTCCTGCGGAAGGGCGTCGGCGACCAAAGAGCTGTGTCCTTGCTCATGCGGGGCGCGCGGACGCCGATGGGCCCGGCCGACGAGCATTCGTCGGCCGGGCCCACGATCGGGAGGTGCGCTCCCCCGCGTCCTTCACGAGGCCTCGAGCACCGGGTCCGTCAGGAACCCGCCCCCACGCGATCCGCGCCCGAGGCTCCGCTGCCGTCGCGGCCCTCGTCCTCGAGCTGCGCGTCAGCTTCGGAGGGAAGCCCCGCGCCGGGGACGTCCATCGCGGCCTCGATCTCCGCCTCCATCTCAGGATCGACCACGATGGGCATCTCCGAGGTGTTCAGGAGCGGGTTCTCGTCCTGGTGGGCGACGAGCTCCCGCGCCTCCTCGGCGGTCTCGACCGAGGGGAAGGAGCCCAGCAGGGGCCGCTTCGCGCTCTCGCTCATGAAGATCACGGCGATGCCGGCGACCAGGCCGAAGAACATGAGCCAGAAAGCGGGCATGTAGCTGTTGCCCGTCCACTTGATGAGCGTCTGGGAGATCACCGGGGTCGTGCCGCCGAACAGCGAGACCGAGATGTTGTAGGCGATCCCCATCGCGCCGTAGCGGGCGGCCGTCGGGAACAGCGCAGGGAGAGCCGCGGCCGAGGGGCCCACGAACAGAGCGACCGGGAGCGCGACGATCAGCATCGCCACCTGGATCTCCAGGAACGAGCTCTGGTGCATGAGCCAGAACGCCGGAAGCATGAGGACGACCGCACTCGCTGACGCCGTGAAGTACACGGCCCGACGCCCGAAGCGATCGGAGGCCTTGCCGGCGAGCGGGATCATCCCGCACAGGATGAGCAGAGCCGGGATCGTGGTCGCGGCGCTGGTCATCTCGTTGTACCCGAACTGCGTCCCCAGATACGTGGGCATGTAGCTCGTGAGCGCGTAGCCCGTCGTGTTCGTGGCTGCCACGATCGCGACTGCGATGAGAAGCTCGCGCCAGTGGTAGCGCACGATGTTGATCGGGCCCTTGCGCGCGTGCAGGGAGCTTGAATCCTCCGCGGCGGACCCGCCCTGTGCCTCCTGCTCGGCCTCGGAGGCCTCGAACGCAGGAGTCTCGGGGATACGGGCGCGGAACCAGATGGCGACCGCGCCGAGCGGGATCGCGATGAGGAACGGCACGCGCCATCCCCAGGCGAGCATGGCATCGGGGCCCCAGACCGCCGAGGTGATGAGGTGCGTGAGGGCCACGGCTCCCGCGCCGAGGGCGAAGCCGAAGTACGAGCCGACGTCGAGCGTCGAGGCGTAGAACCCGCGCTTCTTGTCGGGCGCGTACTCCGAGACGTAGGTCGTGGCACCCGCGTACTCGCCGCCCGTCGAGAAGCCCTGCACGAGCTTCAGGGCGTACAGCAGGAACGCCGCCCAGACGCCGATGTCGGAAATCGTCGGCAGCACGCCGATCAGGGCCGTAGCGAGAGCCATCATGGCCATCGTGAAGAAGAGGACCTTCTGACGGCCGATCTTGTCGCCGAGGGGCCCCAGCACCAGACCGCCGAAGGGACGGACGAGGAAGCTCACCGCGAAGCCCAGGAGGCTCAGGATCTGGTCGAGCGACTCGCTGCCGGTGTCGAAGAACAGCTGCGACAGCATGATGGCCATGTAGCCGTAGACGCCGAAGTCGAACCACTCCATGACGTTCCCGACCACGGTGCCGCCGATCGCGGTGCGCACCTTGGAGCCCTTGACGACGAGGACGTCATCGACCTCGAGGCGCGGCTGCTTGGGCTTGCGTCCGAGGAGCCGACGGCCCGGGCGGCGCGCTCCGCCCGGACGGTCGCCGTCCGAGCGGGCCTCGGGCTGCGCATCGGCCTCGGAGCCGAGCTGGGGGTCGGCACCGAGCGTGGGCTCGGCGCCGGGCAGAGATGAGGGCTCTGAAGAGGACATGGACCTGCCTTCGTGGGGCTGAGGTGCCGAGGGGTCGTCGCTCTGCCACGAGAGCGGCCGACGCTTCCTTCCTCGTGCCCCGGGGGAGATCCGGCGACGAGCCGTCGGAGGTCCCGAGGAGCGGGCACGGCGCACTAGGAAAACAGGTTTCGAGCCCGATGTCAGGTCCATGACCTGGATCGATGCTCGAAACCGGGGGTTGACCAGTGCATACGTGAATGTCTCACACGGCGTGTCGCGCTTCACATCCGGACGGTTCTCGGGGGCCTCGCACAGGGTGCTCCGCCGGGTGCCGCGGGTCGCCGGCAGCCGCCCTCGGACATGCGAGAGGCCGGCCGCCCCGGGTGGGGGCGACCGGCCTCAGCGGCGCATGACGCCGGTGATCCGCGAGGGATCAGAGGGTCACTTGGCCTTCTCGATGATCTCGACCAGGCGCCAGTGCTTCGACGCCGAGAGCGGGCGCGTCTCCATGAGGAGGACCTGGTCGCCGATGCCGGCGGTGTTCTCCTCGTCGTGCGCCTTGAACTTCTTGGTCTTGGTCATGACCTTGCCGTACAGGGAGTGCTTCACGCGCTCCTCGACCTCGACGACGATGGTCTTCTCCATCTTGTCGGAGACGACGTAGCCGCGCAGGGTCTTGCGGTAGGGACGGTCGTGCGAGGAGGCGTGGTGCCCCTCGACGGCTGCGTCCTCGTGGACGTTGTCGTTCATGTGTTCTCCTCGCTTCGCGGTCACTCGGCGGTCGGGGCCTGGCGGATCCCCAGCTCGCGCTCACGCAGGATCGTGTAGATCCGCGCGATGTCCTTCTTGACGGACCGCAGGCGGCCGGAGCTCTCCAGCTGGCCGGTCGCGGACTGGAAGCGGAGCTTGAACAGCTCGTCCTTGGCCTTCGACAGCTCGTCGGCCAGCTTCTGGTCGTCCAGCTTGTCGAGCTCCTCGGCGGTGAGCTTGGTCGCTGCCATCAGATGTCACCACCCTCTCGGCTCAGGAGGCGGCACTTCATCGGCAGCTTGTGCGCTGCCAGGCGCAGCGCCTCACGAGCCACCTCATCGGACACACCGGCGACCTCGAACATGACGCGGCCCGGCTTGACGTTGGCGACCCACCACTCCACGGAGCCCTTGCCCGAGCCCATGCGGACCTCGGCAGGCTTCTTGGTGAGCGGTCGATCGGGGTAGATGTTGATGAACACCTTGCCGCCGCGCTTCATGTAGCGGGTCATGGCGATACGCGCGGCCTCGATCTGGCGGTTGGTGACGTACGCCGGCGCGAGCGCCTGGATGCCGTACTCGCCGAACGCGAGATCGTTGCCGCCCTTGGACATGCCGCTGCGGGTGGGGTGGTGCTGCTTGCGGTGCTTGGTCCTGCGGGGGATCAGCATGTCCCTCAGGCCTCCGTTCCGGACTCAGCGGGCGCAGCGCTCTGCTCGGCGGCGGCGGGAGCGGCCTGCTCGGCCTGCTCGGGACGCTGCTGACGGGCGGCGGCGTTGCGCTCGTTGCGACGGCCGCGCGGACGCTCGGCACGCGGGCCCCGACCGGAGCGGGGACCCTGCGAGGCGGCCTGCTGGGCCGCGAGCTCCTTGGCGGTGACGTCGCCCTTGTAGATCCACACCTTCACGCCGATGCGGCCGAAGGCGGTGCGGGCCTCGTAGAAGCCGTAGTCGATGTTCGCGCGGAGGGTGTGCAGAGGCACGCGACCCTCGCGGTAGAACTCGCTGCGGCTCATCTCGGCGCCGCCGAGGCGGCCGGAGACCGCCACGCGGATGCCCTTGGCGCCGGCGCGCTGCGCGGACTGCATGCCCTTGCGCATCGCACGGCGGAAGGACACGCGAGCGGCGAGCTGCTCGGCGATGCCCTGCGCGACCAGCTGCGAGTCGGCCTCGGGGTTCTTGACCTCGAGGATGTTCAGCTGGATCTGCTTGCCGGTGAGCTTCTCGAGCTCGCCGCGGAGGCGCTCGGCCTCCGCACCGCGGCGCCCGATCACGATGCCCGGGCGGGCGGTGTGCAGGTCGACGCGGACACGATCACGGGTGCGCTCGATCTCGACCTTGGAGATGCCGGCACGCTCGAGCCCCTCAGACATGAGCTTGCGGATCGCGACGTCTTCCTTCACGTAGTCGCGGTACCGCTGCCCCTCCTTGGTGGAGTCGGCGAACCACCGGCTGGTGTGCTCCGTGGTGATCCCGAGGCGGAACCCATTGGGATTGACCTTCTGGCCCATACGGGACTCCTTACTTGTTCACGGGAGCGACCACCACGGTGACGTGGCTGGTGCGCTTCTTGATCTGGAAGGCACGACCCTGAGCTCGCGGCTGGAACCGCTTCATGGTCGGACCCTCGTCGACGTACGCGGCGGAGACGACGAGCTCCTGCTCATCGAAACGCTCCCCCGCCTGATCGGCCTTCACCCTGGCGTTGGCGATCGCGGACTGCACGAGCTTCAGGACGGGCTCGGAGGCCACCTGCGGTGCGAACCGCAGGATGTCCTGAGCCTCCACCGTGCTCTTGCCACGAATCAGGTCCACAACGCGCCGGGCCTTCATGGGCGACATGCGGAGATACCGCACCTGCGCCTTGGCTTCCATTGCTGTCCTCTCTTCGAGAGAAGTGCTGCCGTCACTGACTCGCGTCAGCGACGACGGCCCTTCCGGTCGTCCTTCTCGTGGCCCTTGAAAGTCCGCGTGGGGGCGAACTCGCCGAGCTTGTGGCCCACCATCGACTCGGTGACGAACACCGTGACGTGCTTGCGGCCGTCATGCACTGCGAAGGTGTGGCCGAGGAAGTCCGGTGTGATGACCGAACGACGCGACCAGGTCTTGATGACGTTCTTGGTGCCCTTCTCGTTGGCGACGTCGACCTTCTTCTGAAGGTGGTCGTCGATGAACGGGCCCTTGGCAATACTGCGAGGCATACTTCTGGCTCCCTATCAGCGCTTCTTGCCCGTGCGGCGACGACGGACGATGAGCTTCTCGCTCTCCTTGTTCGGACGCCGGGTGCGGCCCTCGGGCTGGCCCCAGGGCGACACCGGGTGACGACCACCGGAGGTGCGGCCCTCGCCGCCGCCGTGCGGGTGGTCGACCGGGTTCATGACCACGCCGCGCACGTGCGGGCGCTTGCCCTTCCAGCGCATGCGGCCGGCCTTGCCCCAGTTGATGTTCGACTGCTCGGCATTGCCGACCTCGCCGATGGTCGCGCGGCAGTCCGCGTCGACGTTGCGGATCTCGCCGGAGGGCATGCGCAGCTGCGCGAAGCGGCCCTCCTTGGCGACCAGCTGCACGGAGGCGCCGGCCGAACGGGCGATCTTCGCTCCGCCGCCGGGGCGCAGCTCGATGGCGTGCACCACGGTGCCCAGCGGGATGTTGCGCAGGGGCAGGTTGTTGCCCGGCTTGATGTCGGCGCCGGCGCCGTTCTCGACCCAGTCGCCCTGACGGAGCTTCGCGGGTGCGAGGATGTAGCGCTTGTCGCCGTCCGCGTAGTGCAGGAGTGCGATGCGAGCGGTGCGGTTGGGGTCATACTCGATGTGAGCGACCTTGGCGTTCACGCCGTCCTTGTCGGCGCGGCGGAAGTCGATCACGCGGTAGGCGCGCTTGTGGCCACCGCCGCGGTGACGCGAGGTGATGCGACCGTTGGAGTTGCGGCCGCCGCTCTTGGAGAGCGGGCGGACCAGCGACTTCTCGGGCTCACTGCGAGTGATCTCGACGAAGTCGGCGACGCTCGAGCCGCGACGGCCCGGCGTGGTCGGCTTGTGCTTGCGAATTCCCATGGTGGGTTTCCCTCTGACTCTCTTCGGATCCTCGGCGATCGGTCGCTCAGGCGACCGACCCTCCGAAGATGTCGATGGTTCCGTCGGTCAGGGTGATGACAGCGCGCTTGGTGTCCTTGCGCTTGCCGGTCCCGTAGCGGGTGCGGCGCGCCTTGCCCTGGCGGTTGATCGTGTTCACCGAGGCGACCTTCACGTCGAAGATCTTCTCGATCGCGATCTTGATCTCGGTCTTGTTGGCGCGGGGGTCCACCTCGAAGGTGTACTTGCCCTCGTCCATCAGCCCGTAGCTCTTCTCGGAGACGATCGGGGCCAGGACGATGTCCCGCGGGTCCTTGGTCAGCGTGGTCACTTGGACTCCTCCTCGACGCCCGCGCTCTTCGCCGCGGCGAAGGAGGACGTGGGCAGGGACAGGGTGGCGCGCGCGACGAAGTCCTCGAGGCCGCCGGAGGTGAACACGACGTCGTCGCTCAGCATGACGTCGTAGGTGTTCAGCTGGTCGGCGAACAGGACATGCGCCGTGGGCAGGTTGCGGGTGCTCAGGGCGCCCAGCTCGTCGTCGCGACGGATCACGACGAGGACGTGCTCGCGCTCGGAGATGCGGCCCAGCGCGGTGCGGGCGGCCTTCGTCGAGGGCGCGTCGCCCTCGAGCAGCGAGCTCAGGACGTGGACGCGGCCGTTGCGCGCCCGGTCCGAGAGGGCGCCGCGCAGCGCGGCGGCCTTCATCTTCTTGGGGGTGCGCTGGCTGTAGTCGCGCGGGACCGGCCCGTGGACGATGCCGCCGCCGGCGAACTGAGGAGCGCGGATCGAGCCCTGACGAGCGCGGCCGGTGCCCTTCTGCTTGTACGGCTTCTTGCCGCCGCCGGCCACCTCGCCGCGGGTCTTCGCCTTGTGCGTGCCCTGACGGGCGGCCGCGAGCTGGGCGACGACGACCTGGTGGATGAGCGGGACGTTGGTCTGCACGTCGAAGATCGACGCGGGGAGCTCGGCCGTGCCGGACTTCTTCCCGGCCGGGTCGAGGACGTCGACGGTCAGGTTCTCTGCCATCGGGCTCAGGCCTCCTTCACGGGGCTCTTGACGGCCGAGCGGACCAGCACGAGACCGCCCTTGGGGCCGGGGACGGCACCCTTGACGAGCACGAGGCCCTTCTCGACGTCGACCGCATGCACGGTCAGGTTCTGGACACTGGTGCGGACGTTGCCCATGCGGCCGGCCATGCGCAGGCCCTTGAACACGCGACCAGGGGTGGAGGCGCCGCCGATCGAGCCGGGCTTGCGGTGGTTGCGGTGCGCACCGTGGGAGGCGCTGACACCGGCGAACCCGTGGCGCTTCATGACGCCCGCGGTGCCCTTGCCCTTGGTGGTGCCGACGACGTCGACCTTCTGGCCGGCCTCGAAGACCGAGGCGTCGATCTCCTGGCCGACGGTGAAATCACCGGCGTCGGAGGTGCGCAGCTCCGCGAGGTGACGGCGCGGGGTCACGCCGGCCTTCTCGAAGTGGCCCTTGAGCGGCTTGCTCACCTTGCGGGGATCGATCTGGCCGTACGCGATCTGGACCGCGTCGTAGCCGTCGACCTCCACGGAGCGCACCTGGGTGACGACGTTGGAGTCGGTCTGGACGACGGTGACCGGCACGAGCTTGCCGTTCTCGTCCCAGACCTGGGTCATGCCGAGCTTGGTGCCGAGCACGCCGGCGACGGCGCGGGCAGCCTGCCCTGTCAGTTCGTTGCTCATATCGGCCTGCCTCAGAGCTTGATCTCGATGTTGACGTCCGCCGGCAGATCGAGGCGCATCAGCGAGTCCACGGCCTTGGGCGTGGGATCGACGATGTCGATCAGACGCTTGTGCGTGCGCATCTCGAAGTGCTCGCGGGAGTCCTTGTACTTGTGGGGCGAACGGATCACGCAGAACACGTTCTTCTCGGTCGGCAGCGGCACGGGGCCGACAACGGTCGCACCCGCACGGCTCACCGTGTCGACGATCTTGCGCGCCGAGCTATCGATGACCTCGTGGTCGTACGACTTCAGCCTGATGCGGATCTTCTGTCCCGCCATGGCGTCCTGTCTCTCTCTCGTCTGGACATTCATGCAGTCGGCACCGGTACCCGAGGACGGGCGTGTCGCACTCCCTAGGGGACGAAGCCCCATGGGCGAGTGACCGTTGCCGGCTGGTCCGTGCTCTCCCTCTTCACGATGCGCTCTCGACGCGGTGGCGCCGTTCGCATCCTGGGGCTGGGCCTCATCCGGTGATCATTCGCCGCGTCGCGCAGAGCGCGGGAGCGGAGAACGGAACCGGGCATGTCGGCCCGCACAGACAACTCCCCCAGTCTGCCATCCCGCATGCTCCCCGTCGAGGGCAGGACAGGTGGAGCGAGTCACACGGCACAGTCCTGTCTGCGAGCGCGGGGACGGCCCGCGGAGGTCGCACCGACATCGCACCGACATCGCACCGATCCCGCGCGGGAGGTGGGGGCGCCGGTGCCCGGAGCAGAGCGGCGGCGCCCGGTGCTGATGACGTCGACGGGCCGATGGTGGGGAGCCGTGGCGATATCGCCACGGCTC
>NZ_JBHTSV010000014.1:0-67493 GCF_042794925.1 Brachybacterium sp. NPDC056505 | reverse complement strand
CCATATGGCACGTGACCCGACCTCCTGCTGCGCCGAATGCTCGCCCCGATGCGATACCGGATCCGCGACCGGGGCGGGGCGGGCGGCGCCCGCCCGCTTCTGCGGTGTCAGCCCTGCTGGCCGGGGTGCGCCCACGGCGGCTGCTGGCCGCCCTTGCCGCCGTTCCCGCCCTGGGCCTGCTGCTGGGCGTTCTGGGCGGCGCGCTGCGCATCGGCCTTGGCCTCTGCGGCGCGCGAGGCGGCCGCACGACGGGCCGCCTCGGCCTGCTCGCGGCGACCCGCGTCGGCCTGCGCGGACGCGTGTCCTTCGCCGGCGTCCGAGGCGTCCTGCGCGGCCTGCGCCTGGAGCATCGCAGTGCGGATCTCATCGCCCATCGACCCGACGGTGCCGGGGTTCGAAGGCAGGAACAGCACGTTGGAGCGGCCGTTGCGGGCCACGTCCTGCATGGTGTCGAAGTACTGCGTCATCAGCAGCAGCTGCTCCGCGCTGGACTCGATGCCCACCTTGCGCAGCATCTCGTACTGCTCGGCGATGCCCATGGCGATCGCCTTGCGCTGCGCGGCGACGCCCTCACCCTGCAGGCGCTTGGACTCGGCCTCCGCCTCGGCCTGGGTGACGCGCTTGATCTTGTCGGCCTCGGCGAGGGACTGCGCGGCGACGCGGTCCCGCTGGGCGGCGTTGATCGAGTTCATCGAGTCGCGCACACGCTGGTCGGGCGAGATGTCCTGCACCAGGGTGTTGACGATGTTGAAGCCGAACTCGCGCATGCGCTCGCTCAGCGTGTTCTCGACGCTGCGGGCAATGTCGTCCTTCGACTCGAACGCCTCGTCGAGCTCGAGGCCCGAGAGCGCCGAGCGCACCGTGTCGAAGACGTACGACCGGATCTGGTTCTCAGGGTTCGACAGCCGGTAGTAGGCGTCGACGACCTGGTCCTCCTTGATGACGTACTGCACCGCGACCGGCACCGTCACGAACACGTTGTCCTTGGTCTTGGACTCGATGTTGACCTCGAGCTGCTGGATGCGCAGCGAGATCGGCCGGGTCGTGGAATCGACGAACGGCGCCTTGACGTTCAGGCCGGGCGTGGCGACGCGCTTGAACTTCCCGAAGCGCTCGACGATCACGTTCTCCTGCGTGTGCACCGTGAACATGATGCTGGTGCGCAGGCCCCCGAACAGAAGCGCCGCAAGGATGGCCAGGACGACCACCAGGACGACGATCACGATGAGGACGGCAATGGCCCCCTCCATGGGATCCCCTCTCGTTGTGCATGTGCATCCGGCGCGATCGCGCCGGATGGGACTCAGGTCACGCTACCAGTGGGGAGGGGATCGGCCCAGGTCGCGTCAGGCTCCGCCGGCCCCGAGCTCCTCGCGGACCCTGCGCTCGATGCGCGAGGGCGGCACGGGCGGCGCATAGCGCCGCAGCACCCGGCCTTCGGGGGAGACCAGGAACTTCGTGAAGTTCCAGCTGATGCGACCCCCGATGAGACCGCCCTTCTGCGTCTGCAACCACGAGAACACCGGGTGCGCCTCGGGGCCGTTGACCTTCACCGTCGAGAACATCGGGAAGGTGACGTCGAAGTTGTCGGAGCAGAACACCTCGATCTGCTCATCCTCCTCGAGCTCCTGGTGGAACTGGTCGGAGGGGAAGCCGAGGACGGAGAATCCCTCGTCGTGGTGCCTACGGTGAAGGTCCTCGAGGTCGCGCAGCTGAGGGGTGAACAGGCAGCGCGAGGCCGTGTTCACCACGAGCACGAGCTGCCCGCGGTACCGCTCGAGCGGGACCTCCTCGCCGGTGATCGAGGTGGCGGTGAAGTCGTGCAGGGTGAGCGTGCGCGGGGACGACGCATGGAGGTCGGGCTGGGCCGCCATGGATGCTCCTCCTCGAAGACGTGGTGGCGTGATGGCGTGGTCGCGTGATGGGGCGACGGACGGGGCGTGGTGACGTGAGGGGCGTGGTGCGGTGTTCGTGCGGTGGGCGGGCCGATGAGGCGTCCGCGGCAGCGGACGTCGCGTCGGCGCACGAGGGCCGACGGCGCGTCAGCACCGCGGAGGAAGTCGAAGGTGGGGGTCGCCGATGCGTGCGTCCGCGATCGGGCTACGCCATCGTAACGTGTCCCACCCCACAGATCCTGAGTGCGTCCGGCGGGCGGGACCGCGGATCGGACGACGCGCTCAGCCGGGGTCGCTCCGCTCACTCGCGCACCCGTCCCGCCCCACGCGCCCGGCCCGATCGGGCACCCGGCCCGCCTGCCCGTCCGCTCACGCGAGGAAGGCGTCGACCTCGGCGCGCGTGGGCGCGGTCGCGGGCCCGCGCCGGGTCACCTTGATCGCCGCGGCCGCGTTCGCGCGGGTCGCCGCGGTCTCCCAGTCCGCGCCGAGGGCGCGCTCCGCGAGCAGCACGCCGGTGTGGGCGTCTCCCGCGCCGTTGGTGTCCACGGGGGGCTGGGGGAACCCTGGCAGCGCGGTGCCGCGGCCGTGATGGAAGACGGTGCAGCCGCGCTCGCCGTCGCGCACGATCACGACGCCTCCCGGGCGGATCCGCCGGTGGAGGGCCTCCGGGGTGTCCTCGATGCCGTCGCGGTCGGTGAGCGCGAGCGCCTCGTCCGCGTTCGAGGTCCACACGGTCACGAGCCGCAGCACGCGCTCGCGCAGCTCCTCGTCGAAGGAGGCGAAGGGCGCGCCGGGATCCAGCACGACCTCGACGCCGCGTGGGATCTGCTCGAGCCACTCCAGGAGCGGGTCGCGGGTGGGCGGGAAGAAGCTGTAGCCCGAGAGGCACAGCAGATCGCCGGGCTGCGGGTCCAGCCGGGCGAGGGAGGCCGCGGTGATGCGCCGTTCGGCGCCGTAGCCGGTGACGAAGGTGCGCTCGGCGCTCGGTTCGACCAGGACGATGCACTCGGCGGTGTCCTCGTCCTCGATCGGCGGGGTCGCGAGAGCGACCCCGTCGCCCGCGAGGGCCTCGCGCACCAGGTCCCCGTTCGGCCCGGTGCCGTGGGCGCCCCCGTGGACGGCCACGGCGCCGGCGCGGGCGGCGGCGACCAGGATGTTCACCGCGCCGCCGGCGAAGCGACGGGCGTCGGCGGCGTTCACGTTGCCGCCGCGCGGCGGCAGCGCGGGCACCTCGACGACGAGGTCCACGAGAGCCTGGGCGGTGTGCAGCACGCGGGGCATGGCCCGAGTCTAGGGGTGCGGGTCTACGGGTGCGGGCCTGCGGTGATCTGCCGTGCCTGCGGCGGCGCCGCGAGGCCGATGATCGCCAGCTCGTGGGAGAACGCGATCATGAGCAGGCGGCACATGATCGGCGCGACGAACGCGAGACCCAGCAGGACGAGCAGCACGGAGTCGGTTGCCGTCCCGGGTCCGAGCACCGGCGCGGGCACCAGGCAGAGCAGGCCGAGGACGGGGGTCGTGGCGATCCCGCAGGCGCCGAGCAGCGCGAACAGCAGCCGGCGACCTCCGCGCACCACCGCCCCGAGGCGTCCGGTGGTGAGCTTGAGGGAGCGGATCAGCACCAGGATGTCGAGCACGAGCGCCGCGATCGCCAGGAGCGCCGCGAGGACCAGGGCCAGCAGGCTCATGCCGAGCCAGGCGAGGAACACTCCGATCCCGTCGTCGGGATTGCCGGTGGGCTCGCCGGCGAGCTGGTCCCCCCAGAGACCGATGGAGATTGTCGAGGCCAGGGGCACCGCGAGGACGAGGGTGAGCGTGATACCGACCAGCGCGTCGGCCAGCACGAGCCGGCGGGTCCCGACGATCGCGCGCGCCGCCACGGGCGCCGCCGCCCGGAGGGCGGCGGACCGGAGGGGCGGCTGGTGGTCGCTCACCCCTCCAACCTATCCGCCGCGCCGTGCAGGTCCTGTGCATCTGTGGACGGATCCCAGCAGGGTGCAGGACGATGGAGCGCATGGCGTCTGCTTCCTCCCCCTCCGAGTCCACACCCACCCGCCGTCGTCGCGGGCCGATCATCGCGGGGATCTCCGCCGTGGTGGTCCTCGCCCTGATCGCCGCCTTCTTCATCGTCCGCGACCGCGCGGGCGACGGGTCGAAGGAGGCGAAGACGCTGGCCGCAGCCCTCGCGAGCGGTGACTTCAGCGGCGTGACGCTCACGGGCACCGATGCGTCCGACGCGAAGAAGGAGCGCGAGAAGGCCCTCGGCGACCTCCAGGACGCCACCGGGAAGGCGCCCAGCGTCGACGTCTCGAAGGTCGAGAAGGAGGACGACGGGACGCGCACGGCGACCCTCGACTGGAGCTGGACCCTCCCGCACGACGCCGGGACCTGGGACTACACCACCACCGCGACCCTCACCGAGGACGGGGACACCTGGGCCGCGAGCCTGGATCCCTCCGAGCTCGCCCCTGACCTCACGGCTGACGAGACCGTCTCGCTGCGCACCGTCCAGGGCGACCTCGGCTCGATCACCGACCGCGACGGCGACGACCTCTACGGCCCGCGCGAGGTCCGTGTGCTCGGCATCGACAAGACCCAGGTCGACGCCGACCAGCAGCAGGACGCCGCGAAGAAGCTCGCCGATCTCCTCGGCATCGACGCCGACACCTTCGCCGCCTCCGTGAAGAGCGCGGGGGAGAAGGCCTTCGTCCCCGCCCTCACGATCCGCGAGAGCGCCGTGGACGACTACCCGCTGGGGAAGGCGGCCGACGTCCCCGGGTACCACGAGGAGAAGGAGACCCAGCCGCTCGCGGTCACCAAGGACTTCGCCCCGGGCGTCCTCGGCTCGCTGCGCGAGGCCACGAAGGAGGACATCGATGAGTCCGACGGCACGATCGTCGAGGGCGACATGGTGGGCAGCGGCGGGGTCGCCGCGGCCGAGCGCGACTCCCTCGTCGGCACACCGGGCGTCGAGGTCGTCGCGGCGGACTCGAAGACCGGCAAGGAGCGGAAGCTCCATGCGACGGACGCGACCGCGGGCAAGGACGTGGAGACCACGCTCGACACCGACCTGCAGAAGAAGGCCACCGAGGCCATCGCGGACCAGGACTCCGCGAGCGCCGTCGTCGTCATGCAGCCCTCGACCGGGGACGTCCTGGCCTCAGCGCTCGGACCGACGGGCCAGTCCTACCCGGTGGGCCTCGTCGGCCAGTACGCGCCCGGCTCGACCTTCAAGACCGTGACCGCGCTGTCCCTGCTGCGCGCCGGCGACACCCCCGACACGACCGTCGAGTGCCCCGCGACCGCGAGCGTCGAGGGCCGCTCCTTCAAGAACGCCGACTCGATGGACAAGAGCCTGTTCGGGAAGATGTCCCTGGCCACCGCGATCGCGCACTCCTGCAACACCGCGATGCTGCTGCAGTACGACACGGTCTCCCAGGACAAGCTGGCCGACGCCGCGACCACCCTGGGCATCGGCCAGGACGCGCCCGAGGGGCTCAGCAGCGCCTTCATGGGGAAGGTCGACCCCGACGACTCGGGCGTCGAGCATGCCGCGGACATGATGGGCCAGGGCCGCGTGCTCACCTCGCCGCTGAGCATGGCGACCGTGCTCTCGAGCATCCAGAGCGGCTCGACGGTGCGGCCGCGCATCCTCGCGGACGACGACTCGAAGGCCCCCGAGGCCGACAACCCGCTCACGGAGGACGAGACCTCCCAGCTGCAGGACATGCTCCACGGCGTGGTCACCGAGGGCACGCTCAAGAGCACCTTCGGGGACGTCAAGGGCGATCAGATCATCGGCAAGACCGGCACCGCCGAGTGGACCGACGAGAACGGGGACGACAAGCTCCACTCGTGGGTCGTCGTCGCCCAGGGCGACGTGGTCGTGGTGGCCTTCGTCGAGGACGGCGGCTACGGCGCGACCACCGCCGGCCCCATCGCCAAGGAGGTCCTGCAGGACGCCCAGAGCGAGGGGTGAGCGTGGGGCCGCGCGCGCCCGGCGCCGGCCCGCGCCCGCTCAGCCGAGGTCGGCGACGATCGCGGCGAGATTGTCCGGCGCGCCCGCCTCGAGCGTCCGACGGGACAGGTCCTGGGCCGTCCGCTCCGGCGCGGCGCCGGCGAGCAGTACCTCGCCGAGCACCTCCGGGCTCAGGACCGCGTGGATCCCGTCGCTCGTGAGCACGAGCCGGTCGCCCGCGACGAGGGTGCGCATGATGAGGTCCGGCGCGGTGGGGGCACCGACCGCGAGCGCGCGGTTCAGCACGGCGCGCCCTGGATCCGCCGCGGCCTCCTCCTCGGTGAGCCTCCCCGCCGCCACCAGCGACGCGACATGCGTGTGATCCCTGGTCAGCGGCTCCACGTGCCCTTCGCGCACCAGCAGAGCGCGGCCGTCGCCGAGGTGGGCGAGCACGAGGCGCTCGCCGTCGAGGACCGCCCCGATGAGGGCTGCGCCGGAGGCGCCGTCGGCCGGGAGCAGGCCCGGCAGCGCGGCCCACGCGGACTCGAGCGCGGTAAGGACGTCGGGGTCGGGGGTCTCGCCCGAGCCGGCGCCGTCATCGGGGTCCGCGCCGCTGAGTGCCGTGCGCAGGCTCTCGCCGAGGGCGTCGAGCAGGCGCCCCGAGAGGTCGTCGTCGGCCCCGAAGCCGTCGGCGATCGCGAGCAGGAGGCGCTCGCCCGGCAGGTCCTGGATGTGCACGGCGTCCTGCTGCGTCGCGCGCACGGCGCCCTGCTCAAGGACGTGCGCGACGCGGACGGGGGCGGATGCGGTCGTGCGATCAGCGGTGTGCCCGGTGAGCGCGCTGCGCTCGGTGTGGTCGGTGGTCATGGGACTCTCCTCCTTCGGGAGCGTCCGGAGGTCCGTGAGCAGCGAGGCCACCTCGGCGCTGCGGGTGCGGGCGTCGGCCTGCTCCTGCAGCCACCAGGAGCGCAGCTCCTGGCCGGCGGCGTCCACGGGGAGGTCGCAGATCACGCGGATCCGCTCGAGCCCCATGCCGAGTCCGCGCAGACGGGCGATGAGCAGGGCGCGCCCCACCTGGTCGGCGCCGTAGCGTCGGTACCCCGTGAACGGGTCCACGTGCCGCGGCGGCAGCAGGTCGGAGGCGTCGTACAGGCGCAGCGCCTTCGGGCTCAGCCCGCTGCGGCGGGCCAGCTCCCCGATGCCGAGGACGTCCTCGGCTGCGATGCGTCTGCGAGCGTCCTGTCCGTCGGTTCCCATCGTGCGGCTCCTCGTCGTGCCGGGCGGTGCGCCCGGGCATGATGCCCCGGGTTCTCCGGTGCGGGGATCTCCCGCACCCCGCACGCTGGTCCCTGCCCCGAGGGGAGGGTCAACGCTCCTGGCCGCGCGCCTCTCCGAGCACCTCGCCGCGCCGCATCATCCGGCCCACCGTGGAGGCCACCAGACGCGTGGGCAGCACGCGACGCGTCAGCTGCGCCATCGCGGTGTTCGCCATCCCGGGCACCACGGTCGACGGCGGGTGGCGCCGCGAGAGCGCCTTGAGGGCGGCCTCGACGACCTCGTCCGGCTCCATGCGCGGCAGGCCCGCCGCGGCCGCCTCGCCCGCGACCTCGAAGAACTCGGTCTTCGCGGGGCCGGGGCAGAGGGCGAGCACACGCAGACCGGCGGAGCGCGACTCCTCCCACAGCGCCTGGGTGAAGTTCAGGACGAAGGCCTTGGAGGCGCCGTAGACGGCGAGGCCGGGGTTCGGCTGGAAGGCGGCGAGGCTCGCGAGGTTCACGAGGATCCCGTTCCCGCTCGCGCGCAGGTCCGGGAGGAACGTCGCGGTGAGGTCCACGAGCGCGTCGACGTTCAGGCGCACCATCTCGAGGGTGCGCTCGTCGTCGACCTGGTGCAGGGCGCCGGAGTACCCGAAGCCCGCATTGTTCACGAGCCCGGTGAGGGTGATGCCGCGCTGGGTGAGGTCGCGGCGCAGCGCGGCCGCGGCGCCCTCGCGCGCGAGGTCCATGGTCAGCGTCGTGACGGTGACGCCGTGCGCGGAGCCGATCTGCGAGGCGACCTCGGCGAGGCGGTCGGCGCGGCGGGCGACGAGCACGAGGTCGGCGCCGCGGGCCGCCAGCTGGTGGGCGAACTCGACGCCCAGGCCGGAGCTCGCGCCGGTCACCATCACGGTCGCGTTCTCGAGGTGCAGCGGGCGCATGGGCCGGTCCTTTCGGTGGGACGGGTGGGGAGGAGGGGAGTCGGAGACGAGGAAGGGGCGGGGGAGTGGAGGAGCTGGGAGTGAAGGAGATGAAGGGGCCGACGGGCCCGGGCGGTCAGAGCAGTCCGAGCCGGTCCAGGGCGAGGGCGAAGCCGTTCCCGCTCGGCGGTGGGACCACGAGGTCGGCGTGCTCGAGCAGGGCCGACGCGCCGCCGTCGATCGCGACCGCGGTGCCGGCCGCCTCGAGCATGCCCAGGTCGTTCGTGCCGTCGCCCACGGCGATCGCGGCGGAGACGTCGGCCCCCAGGTGCTCGAGGATCAGCCGCATGCCGTCGGACTTGTCGACGTCGACCAGCTGCAGCTCTCCGGCGTGGGATTCGTCGGTCGCCACGGAGTTCGGCAGTGGCCGCAGGGCGGGCCCGATCTCGCGCGCGAGCACCTCCATGGGGACCGGGCTGCCCCACACGGAGATCTTCGCGAAGCGGTGGGCGGTGAGATCGTCCGGGGTCTGCACGGAGGCAAGGATCTCGCGGGCGTTGCGCTCGGCGCGTCCGCCGTCGGAGAGCCGCGCCCGCATCACCTCCGCGGTGTGCGGGGTCGTGAAGATCGCGTCGGAGGCCTCGAGGGCGAAGCCGACGCCGTGGTCCAGCAGCACCTCGGTCGCACGTCGGCCGACGTCCTCGGGCACCAGGTGGTCGCACAGGCGCTCGCCGCCGATCTCGACGACCGCTCCGGCGCCCGTGATCGCGCCGTCGAAGAGCTCGCGCACGGCGCGCGGCACCATGCAGATCGCCCGGCCCGTGCTCAGCAGCACCGTGTGCCCGTTCGCGCGGGCACGGCGGGTCGCCTCGATGTGGGACTCGGGCACGACGCCGTGGTCGGCGAAGGTGCCGTCGAAGTCGGTGAGGACGATCCGCGGGAAGGCGGCAGCGGGCATGGCGGGATCTCCTCCACGTGGACTGGATGCGGCGCGAGAGCGCCGATCAGCACGGTAGCAAGAGGCGGACGTGACCGCCCGCGCGAGCTCGGGCCGGGCCCGCCCGGCCGACCTCGGCCCGGCGGCGGCCTCAGAGCGCGGCGGCGGTCTCGACGGCCTGGCGGATGGCGCGCTCGGCGTCGAGCTCGGCGGCGACGTCGGCCCCGCCGATGACATGCACGCGCGGCGCATCCTCGCCCTGCAGGGCGAGCAACTCGTCGGCGAGGGTGCGCTCGGAGACCTGGCCCGCGCAGATCACGACGGTGTCCACGGCGATCACGCGCTCCCGGGACTCCGCGTCCTGCTCTTCGGGCCGGCCCTCGGGCAGTCCCTCGGTGACGTGCAGACCGGCGGCGTCCACGCTGCGGTAGGCGACGCCGCGGTGCTCGATGATCCCGGCGTGGCGCAGCTCGGCGCGGTGCACCCAGCCGGTCGTGCGGCCCAGTCCCTTCCCGATCTTCGAGCTCTTGCGCTGCAGCAGGTGGACCTCGCGGGGGTGGGCCGTGACATCGCGGGGGCGAGTCGCGACGGAGGAGGTCGCCTCCGTCCGGGGTCGGTCCGCGACGGCGAGGGCCGACGGGGCGAGCCCGGCGGGCGTTGTGGTCGGTGTCGATGCGGCCGACGGGGCGAGGCCTCCGCGGAACGCGGCCGGGTCCGCCATTCCCCAGCGCTCGCGCCAGGCGGGCGGGTCCTCGGTGAGGGACGGCTCGGGGGCGGTGAGGAACTCGGCGACGTCCACGCCGATGCCGCCGGCGCCGATGACGGCGACGCGCTCGCCGACCGCCGCGAGGGCCTCGTGGCGCGGCATCGACAGCAGTTGGGCGTAGCTCAGCACCTGGGGGCCCTCGGCCCCGGCCTCGTTCGTCGACGTTCCGTCCGCGCTGTCGCGCGCCGCCGGCACTTCCGCCGTCGCGAATCCGGGGAGATCCAGCACGCGCGGACGGACCCCGGTCGCGATGATGACGTCGTCGAAGCCGCGCAGGGCCTCCGCGTCGGGCCGCGTCTCGAGCTTCACGTCCACGCCCTCGGCGGCGAGCCGCGTCCGCCAGGAGCGCAGCGCCTCGGCGTACGCCTCCTTGCCCGGGATGCGGGAGGCGAACAGGAACTGACCTCCGAGCTGCGAGGACGCCTCGAACAGGGTGACCACGTGGCCGCGTTCGCCCGCGGCGACGGCGGCCTCGAGCCCTGCCGGTCCGCCGCCGACGACCGCCACCTGCCGTCGGCGCGGCACCGGCACGGGCAGCAGGGTCAGCTCGGTCTCGCGGGCGGCGCGCGGGTTCACCAGGCAGCTCGCGCGCTCGCCGGAGAACACCTTGTCCAGGCACGCCTGGTTGCAGGAGATGCACGAGACGACCTCGCGCTCGCGCCCGCTCGCGAGCTTCGCGGGCAGCTGCGGATCGGCGAGGAGCTGGCGCGCCATGGAGACGAGGTCGGCGGACCCGTCGGCGATCACGGACTCGGCGAGGCGCGGGTCGTGCAGACGGTTCGAGGCGACCACGGGCACGTCGACGCTCTCCCGCAGACGCCGGCTGACCTCGATGAATGCGCCCGACGGCACGGACGTCGCGATCGTGGGGACGCGGGCCTCGTGCCAGCCGATCCCGGTGGAGAGCACGTCCACGCCGATCTCCTCGAGCGCGTGGGCGAGCGCGAGCGTCTCCTCCCAGTCCTGGCCCTCGGGCACGAGGTCGAGCAGTGAGATGCGGTAGGTGAGCAGGGCGCGCGGACCGATCGCCTCGCGCACGGCGATCGCGACGGCCAGCGGCACCGCGCGGCGGTCCTCGGCGGTACGCCCGAAGCGGTCCCGACGGCGGTTGGTGCGCGGGGCGAGGAACTGGTTGAGCAGGTATCCCTCGGACCCCATGATCTCGACGCCGTCGTACCCGGCCTCGGCGCCCGCCCGCGCGGCCCGCGCGAAGTCGGCGATCGTGCGCCGCACCCCGGCGCGGGTGAGCGCCCGCGCGCGGAACGGGGTGATCGGGGACTTCCCGGCCGACGGGGCCGCCGCGAGGGGGTGGAAGGAGTACCGGCCCGCGTGCAGGAGCTGCAGGACGATGCGTCCGCCCGCCTCGTGGACGTCCCGCGTGACCAGGCGGTGCGTGTCCATCCGACGCGGCCGGATCTGCGCACCGTGCGGGGTGAGGCGTCCGCTGAGGTTCGGCGAGTACCCGCCCGTGACGATCAGCCCGACGCCTCCGCGGGCCCGCTCGGCGAGGTGCGCGGCGAGCTTCGGGGCGTCGGCCTCCTCATCCTCGAGACCGACGTGCATCGACCCCATGACCAGCCGGTTCGGCACGGTGATCGGGCCCAGGTCCAGGGGCGAGAGCAGATGCGGGAAGGAGCCCTGGGTGAGCTCGGGCATGGGGACCTCCGATGGGCCGGTGCTGAGCGACGTCCGATACAGGCTACGGGGACGACGAGGCACGAGGGCACAGGCCTCCGTCGAGCTGGGGGTCGATCCCGTCGAACCCGCGCGTCTCGGCGCGCGCCCCCGGCGGATGCCGACGAAGCCCGCTCCTCCGCCGGGCCGCGAGATGCAGACCGTCCGGTCAAGCGGTCGGGGGAGGGGAGCACGTCCGACGGCGATTCGCGAAACTCCCTGGACATCAGGGTTCTCGCACCGTCGCGACCCCCCCCGGCTCTCCACGGACGAGTGCGAGCTCGAGCAGCCCGGCCTTTACAGGCGGTGGCCCCCTCCCCGTAGCGTGGTCGTATGGCTGGATACACGACCACCAACCCGACAACGGGACAGACGATCAGGGAATATGACGGCCTGGACGAGGCAGGGGTGGAGAGGACCTTGTCGCAGTCGTCCGACGCATACCCGGAATGGCGGGACAAGGGGGCGGCAGAGCGCGCCGCGATCCTCGAGCGTGCCGCCGATGCCTACGACGAGCGGCAGGAGGAGCTCGGTCGGCTGATCGCCCAAGAGATGGGCAAGCCGCTCGCCCAGGGTATCGGCGAGGCGCAGCTCGCGGGTTCGATCTACCGTTGGTACGCGACGCACGGTCCCGAGATCCTCCGGAGCGAACAGCTCGACCCCCAGGGGGCACAGGAGTCGCTGGTCCAGACGGAGCCGATCGGCCCCCTCATCGGGGTGATGCCGTGGAACTTCCCCTACTACCAGGTCGCGCGCTTCGCGGCCCCGAATCTGGTCGCGGGGAACACTATCATCCTCAAACATGCCGAGATCTGTGCGGCATCGTCGTCGGTGATGGCGGACATCCTTCACCAAGCGGGCGCCGCCGCCGGTGTCTATGCGAATGTCTTCGCCGGTCATGAGCAGATCGCTGGCATGATTGCCGACCCGCGGGTGCGTGGGGTCTCTCTCACGGGGAGCGAGCGCGCCGGCGCTTCGATCGCCGAGACAGCCGGGAAGAACCTCAAGAAGGTCGTGCTGGAGCTGGGGGGCTCCGACCCCCTCATCGTCCTCGAGGACGCGAACATCGACGAGGTCGCCCGCACCGCCGCCACGGCTCGGCTCTCCAATGCCGGGCAGGCCTGCAACTCGCCCAAGCGAATGATCGTGGCCCATCACCAGGCGCAACAGTTCACCTCGAGGGTCATCGCGTCGTTCGAACAGGCTGTCGTGGGCGATCCGACCCATGAGGGCGTCGACGTGGGTCCGCTGTCCTCGGTCGGCGCGCGGGATACCGTCGTCGAGCAGGTGTCGCGTGCCGTGGAGCAGGGCGCGCACCTGCATGTCGGGGGCGAGGCGATCGAGGGTGACGGCGCGTTCATGCGTCCAGCCGTCCTTTCGGGCGTGACGCCGGAGATGGACGCCTATTCCGAGGAGATCTTCGGCCCCGTCGCCGTGATCCACGAGTACGGATCCATCGACCAGGCAGTGCAGCTGGCGAGCGACGTGCCGTTCGGCCTGAGCGGATCCGTGTGGGGCGCCGACCTCGAGCGCGCGAAGGAGGTCGCAGACCGACTGCAGGTCGGGATGGCCTACATCAACGAGCACGGTACGACCCTTGCGGGGCTCCCGTTCGGTGGGGTCAAGCGCTCCGGGTTCGGCCGGGAGCTGGGTCGCTGGGGCATGGGCGAGTTCGTCAACACTCGCCTGCGTCGAACCTCCGCTGCCTGACCGTCAGCTGCGGAGCCGCAGCCGTCGACCTCGCCTCGCGGGTGGTCGACGGCTCCCAGCACCCTGTGCAGGCATAAGCGCCCTGTGCGGGTATATCTGTGGACGGACTGCCCACCGCGTGGTCGACTGGCGCTCATGGAGATCACCGTCCGCCCGCTGAACGTCGACGAGCCCGGCATGCTCGAGCAGCTGAACGCGCTCCACGAGGCCGACGACCGCGACCTCTTCGGCGCGGTCGACAAGCACACCGTGGCCCAGCGTCGCGCGATCCTCGCCGACACCCCCTACTGGACCGTGCAGCGCTGGGTCGCCGAGGTCGAGCCGATGGACGGCGGTGCGAGCGTCGTCGGCCTGTGCACGGTCCATCTGGCTCTGGAGGAGAACCTCGACGCCGTCGACCTGGGGCTCGTCGTCCACCCCGCCTTTCGCGGGCACGGCGTCGCGACCGCCATGATCGAGCAGGCCCTGCGGCCAGCCATCGCCGCATCCGGCCGCCATCAGGTGTCCTACTGGGGCGAGATCCCCGCCGAGGGCGACCCCGACGACCCGGCCCTGCCCACCCGTCGCATCGCCGCGCGTCTCGGCCTGGAGCGCCGGACGATGGGCGTCTGCCGCACCCTCGCCCTCCCGGTCCCGACGTCTCTGCTCGACGAGCTCGCCGCCGAGGCCGCCGAGAAGACCGACGGGTACGAGATCCGCCTGTGGGACGACGCGGTTCCCGAGGAGCACCTCGCCTCGTTCGGCGTCGTGCTGCGCCAGCTCGATCTCGACGACCCCGACGAGGACTTCGAATACGAGGCGCCGCAGTACACGCCCGAGCGGATCCGCACCTTCGAGAAGCGCCGGGCCGACGCGGGCACCCGCGTGCTGATCGCCGTCGCCCTGGCGCCCGACGGGTCCATCGCCGCCCACAGCGAGATCCACGTCCAGAGCTCGGCGGGCACGACGGTCGGCTGGCAGGAGAACACGCTGGTCATGCCCGGCCACCGCGGCCATCGCCTGGGCCTCGCGCTGAAGGTCGCCAATCATCGTCGGCTCACGCAGGCGTTCCCCGACCTCGAGCGCCTGGTCACCTGGAACTCGCACGTGAACCCCTGGATGATCAGCATCAACGAGAAGCTCGGCTTCGAGGTCGCATTCCGCGAGATCGGCTTCCAGGGCGAGGCGCGCGCCGACGGGGCCTGATGCCCAGGTGAACGGGTGGCGAACACGCTCATCGGCCACAGGTCCCGCCCGTACGATCACTGCGTGTCCCCCGTATCGCAGGCCCGTCCCCGCGACGCTCGCCGAGACCGGCGCTCGCCGCTGGTCCTCGCCGCGCTGGGTTCGATCGGGCTCGTGGCGGGCGTCCTCGCCGCGGGCGAGGTGCTCTCCGCCCGCGCGGCCCGTGCCGAACGCGCACAGCTCGAGGGGTCCTATCCCGACCGCGCACGGCCCGAGGAGGGGCCGACGGGCGGGTCCGAGAGCCTCCGCGAGGTCATCGTGGTGCTCGGCTACGGCAATCCCGGCCAGCGCATCAACGCGGTGAACCGCTGGCGGGTCGACGTGGGCCTGCGGTCCCGGGACCCGCAGGCCACGAGCAGCCTGCTCGTGATGGCCGGCGGGGCCGTGCACGGCGAGGTCTCCGAGGCCGAGCACATGGCCCGCTTCGCCCGGTCCGAGCGCGGCTACGCCGGGCCCCTCGTCCTCGAGGACGAGAGCGTCACCACCTGGGAGAACGTGCGCAACGCGCTCCCGCTGCTCGAGGACGCCGATCGCATCGTGCTCGCGAGCGATCCCCTGCACTCGGTGCGCGCCGAGGGCTTCCTGCGCACCCTGCGCCCCGATCTCGCCGCGCGCCTCGCGCCCGCCGAGGGCAACCGGCTCGGGGAGCAGATCCTCCGCAAGCCCGCCTTCGTCGTGATGGGCCTGGAGGGACTGCGTCGCGCCCGCCGCGACGGGCTCGTCTCCTGATCGCTCGCGCGTCACGCCAGCACGGGGTCCTCCAGCAGCCGCCCGAGCGTCGTGCGGCCGAGGTCGGCCATTGCCGGCAGCGTGCGCTCGTAGTACCAGACCAGTCCCAGCGCCTGCTCGAGCGCCCAGGCGGCCCCGCGCGCCCACTGCAGATCGGACGCCCTCAGCTGCTCGCGCAGCACCGCCCTTCTCTCCGCATCGAGCAGGTGCCAGGCGACGACGAGGTCCAGAGCGGGGTCGGCGGGTCCGAATCCACCGGTGTCCAGCACACCGACCAGGCGGGACGCGGTGCCGGTCACGTCGGCCCCATCGGCCCCATCAGTCCCATCGGCCCCATCGGCCCCATCGACCAGGAGGTTCGCGGGGATCAGATCGCCGTGGCACAGGACGTCGGCATCCTCTCGCGGAAGCGACCGGGCCCGATCCCACATCCGCCGCAGCCTGTCGACGGGAAGCAGGTGCTCGCTGCGCTGGAGGCACTCGGAGACCCAGTCGTCGTGGTCCGCCAGGCGACCGCCCCGGCCGCTCCCGGAGAACCGGCGCTCACCGGGGTCCGCGTCGCGCAGTGCCCCGATCAGTGCGGCGAGCTGACGGGAGACGGTGGCACGGTGCTCGATCCCGCGCGGCGTCGCCGGGATCCCGGGCACCCAGGTCTGCAGGGACCAGGGGAGCGGAAATCCGGGTCCGGGTCCTCCCACCCCGCCGGAGCGGGAGCGGTCAGCGGGCTCGCACGGGCGAACTCCGCCATCGCGCGCTGCTCCCGTACGAGATCCCGGCGCACCTTCTCCACAACGGCCCGCCGACGGGGGAAACGGGCTGCGAGAGAGTCCCCGACCCGCACGATGTGGCTGGTCGTACCCGCCGCGGGCAGGATGCGGACGCTGCACCCCGCGAGATCCGGTCGCAGGGCGACGAGGCACTCGGCGGCGACCGCGGCCGTCAGCGGGATCTCGTCCTCGTGCACGCTCACCCCGCGGAGGCTACGGACCCGCTCGTCGCGGGTCCATCGGATATCCGGCCGGCTGAGATCGCGCTCTGCTCGACCGGCGCCTCGACCCGCCGCCCTGGACTCCCGCCCGCCGCCGCGAGAGGATCGGGTCACAAGGGCGCATCAGAGGACGCGAGGACGCGAAGACGCGAGCACGCGACGGGCCGCATCGCGCCGCTCCCCACCAGAGCGTGCGCCCATCCGCGAGGAGGCTCAGATGATCCGGGACGGCAAATGGGTCGACGGCGCCATCGAGGAGGCCATGGCCCGCGGCGACTTCGACGACCTCCCCGGCAGCGGCAAGCCCCTGAAGCTCCCCGCCCATCACGACCCCGACTGGTGGATCAAGCAGCGCATCGCCGAGGGCGAGGTCGATCCGTCGGCGATGCTGCCCACGGTGGTGGTGCTGCGACGCGAGTACGCGGCGCGCGACGAGACCCTGGTCGAGCTCCCCGACGAGGCAGCGGTGCGCGCCTATGCCGAGGACTTCACGAAGCGGGTGATGGACGACCGGCTCGAGCACCCCATGGCCCGCATGATCTCTCCGACCCTGGAGACCGACGAGGCGCTGGCGCGCTGGCGGGAGCTGCGCGCGGCGCAGGCGGAGCAGGAGCGCGCGCAGCTCGAGGCGGACCGCGCGACGGCCGCCGCGTCACCGCGGCGAACCTCCTGGTGGCGAAGGATCCTGGGCCGGAGGGACGCGGGTCACGAGACCACTCCGAGCACGCCCGCCGGGCCGTAGTCGCCCGTAGACTCGGGGCATGTCCCCGGTCCGTCTGGTCGCCTCCGATCTGGATGGCACTCTGCTCGATGACGCGGGCGCCCTCACCGAGCGCACCGCCCGCACCTGGCGGGCCCTGTGGGACCACGAGATCGAGACCGTGCTGGTCACGGCCCGTCCGCCGCGCTGGGTCGACGCGCTGGCGGGGATCACCGGCGCCCACGGCGTGGTGCTCTGCCTGAACGGCGCCTTCGTCTACGACGCGGCGAACCGGCGCGTGCGCAGCCACCACGCGATCGCGCCGGGAACGGTGCAGGAGATCGCTGCGCGGCTGCGCCAGATCCCCGGCATCCGCTTCAGCGCCGAGCTCGCCGGCGGCGCGCACCGCGAACCCGACTACCTCGGCGGCACGCCGGCGGGTGTGCTGCGCACGGAGGCGGCGTCCGTCGGCCCGATCGAGGAGGTGCCCGGACCGGTCGGGAAGCTGCTGGCCCGCAGCGACGAGCTGGGGGAGCGCGAGTTCCTGGCAAGGGTCCGGGTGCTGCTCGGCGACATGGCGCTGCTGTCGACCTCGTGCGAGGGCGGTCTCGCCGAGATCGGTCCGTCGGGCGTGACCAAGGCGCGGGCCCTGGAGACGTGGTGCGCGGATCTCGGCATCAGCGCGGGCGAGGTCTGGGCCTTCGGCGACATGCCCAACGACATCCCCATGCTGGAGTGGGCGGGCACCGGCTGGGCCGTCGCGAACGCCCATCCGGACGTGCTCGCGGTCGCCGATCGCGTGTGCGCCGAGAACAGCGCCGACGGCGTCGCCGAGGCCCTCGAGAGCCTGCTGCCCGAGCCCGCGGGCGCGTGAACGCGCTCGCGCGCGCTCAGTCCACGCCTTGGGCGACGCGCTCCCGCACCGCCCGCACGGCCGCCGCATCGCCCGTGAGGTCGACGCTCTGCGGGCCGTCCTCGAACACGTCCAGCGCACGCTCCCTGCCCCACAGCCACAGGTAGAGCGCCGGGGCGAGACCGCTCGCGACCGCGCGGGGGAGGGCGTCGACGGTGTCGGACGACCCGTTCCCGTCTCCGCTGCCCTGGTTCCCGGCGGGCAGCGGACGGGCGAGCAGCTGCGAGAGCTTCTCGCCGTCGCGCGGCCGGGTCCCGTGCCAGCGCGCGATCTCGACCTCGATGCCCGCGCCGGTCCCGTCGCCCTGGCCGTCGCGCACCTGCAGGGTGAGCACGGCGAGCGGCTCGACCTCCGCCCACTCGGGGATCCAGTCCCAGCTCGCGGCCCACATGACGCCCACCGCGTGATCGATGCCATCGGTCGCGACGTCCTCGCTGACCGCGGTGACCGGCAGGTTCGCGGTGAGCTGCGCGTCGACGCGGTGCACGGTCGCCTCGTGAACCTGCATGCGCCGGGTGAAGCCGACGGTCTGGTCGGCGGGGAACCACGACCAGCAGGCCTCGGCGCCGCCGCGCGTGGTGAGCTGGGCGAGGAGCGCGGCGGTCGCCTGCTCGCGCCGTTCGACGAGCTGGTTGCGGGCGCCAGGGCCCTCGGGGCGCGGCACCTTCGCGTTGTCGACCGACTCGGCGTCGGCATCGGTGAGAGCGCCGCTGCCCAGCACGCCCGCCCAGAACTCGTGCACCTCGGTGAGGTGCCACAGAAGATCGACGGAGGTCCAGTCGGGACAGGTGGGAACGGGGGCAGAGGGGTCCGGTCCGCGCAGGGCGTCGGCGAAGCGCTCGGCCTCCTCGGCGATGAGGTCTGTGGCCTGAGTCATACGACCAGTCAATCACTCCGCGGGCCAGCGGGCAACGGAGATCCGGCCCGCCTCTCCGCCCCGGGGCCGTGCCGCGGTCCGCGCGATCAGCTCTCGCGGAGCGCGTCGAGCGTGAGCAGGATGTTCGCCGCCGTCCACGCCAGCGGCGCGACCGCGGCCGGCGAGCCGTCGGCGAGGACCTTCTCCGGCAGGGACCCGTCCGCCGTGCGGTGCTGTTCGAGCCATTCGAGCAGGTCGTGCGCGCCGTCGGCGTCCCCCGCGCGGGCGAGGCCGAGGGCGAGCATCGAGGTCGAGGGCGTCCAGCTGACCCCGTCGCGGCGCCAGCGCGCACCGGGGGCGATGCCGCCTGCGGGCCGCGCCAGGGATGTGCGCAGGGCCCGCAGCTGGTCGGGCCCGACGATGCCGTGGCTGCCGGTCGCATCGAGGAAGGCGAGGGCGGAGTCGGCGCCGCCGCTGCGGGCTCGGCGCTGGAAGCCGTGGGGGCCGAAGGAGGTGACGAGGACGCGGCGGAAGGCCTCCGCCCCGTCGGCCCTCCCGGCGTCCTCGGCCTCGGCCCCGTCCTCCTCGGCTCCTTCCCCGTCGAGCCGCCCGGCTGCCTCGAGGCCCGCGAGCGTCGAGGCCATGATCCCGAGCGTCACCGCACGCTCGCTGACCTCCCAGTAGTCGGGCGAGACCGGTGGCAGCTGGGTGCCGTGGTCGGTGGCGCGCAGCAGGGCGTCGCGACTGGTGGTGAGCAGGGGATCGAGGCGGCGTTGCGCCGACGCCCGGGCGCTCCCGGACTGCGTGCCGATCACCTCTGCGGCGGCCCAGAGCGCGAGGCCCGTGCCGTCGAACTGGCGGGGGCGCTCGTCCGGGGCCTCGCCGGTGGTGGGGGAGTAGCGGGCCTCGAACCAGCCGTCGGCGGACTGCAGATCCTGCAGATGGGCGAGGTGGTCCAGGGCCGTGTCCACGTGGCCGATGCGCGCGAGGGCGACCGCGCAGAAGGCGGTATCGCGGGGCCAGATAAAGCGCCAGCTCGTCGACCAGCCGGCGACCGGGGCCGGCAGGCCGTCGCTGAGTGTCCACAGGTCCCAGACCGCGCTGCGCGCGAGATCGGCGAAGCGGTCGGGGACCTCGGCGAGCCAGGTCGCGACACCTTCCATGAAATCGTCGGCCCGGCGGGCGGCGGGGGAGTCGGCGGGTGTCCCGGCGAGCAGCCTGGTGCCGGGCTCGAGGCGGGGTGAGGAGTCGGCTGATCCGGCCGAGGCGGAGCCTGAACCCGAGGCCGAGCCCGACGGCGGGGCGAGGAGGGTGCGCCGACCGTCCCCGTCGACGGCCACGGTGCTCGAGTACAGGGAGATCTTCGCGTTGCCCGGCAGATGCTCGCTGAGCAGGCGGTGCGCCCCGGCGCCGAGTCCGCCGAGGGCGATCACTGCGCCCCCTGCACCGAGGGTCTGCAGCGCGCGGCGGCGCGTGGGCGGGGGTGTCGGGGTGTCCGGGAGCGCGGAGTCATGCGTCATCGAGCCCCCTTTCCTGCTCGGATCAGTATGCCGGAGAGCCGTGGTCCGCGCGCGTCGGGACGGTGGGGCAGAGGCATGGCAGACGGGCGCGGGCGGATCGCCGACGACGGCCGGGCGACGGTCGATGCCCGGCGGACGACGGGACGTACCGTAGGACCGCATGGGCCTCCGCGATCATCTCGACTCCCGCCTCGGCACCGCTGCGTCGCGGGCGATGCACGACCTGAACGCCCGGCACCCGTGGAGCCACAACGACCACTTCCACAGCTGGATCCTGCATGAGCTGCCGGAGCGTCGGCGCGCGGCGCTCGACGTCGGCTGCGGACGCGGTGGGCTGCTCGCCGAGCTCGCGCCCTGGTTCGATCGCGTCGAGGGGATCGACCGCGACGCCGGGATGCGCGAGGCCGCTGCACGGCGCACGGCGGACGTTCCGCAGGTGGACGTCCTGGACACGCGCCTCGAGGACCTCGAAGGGCCCTTCGACCTGATCACGATGATCGCGGTGCTGCATCACCTGGACCTCGAGCAGGCGCTGACTCGGGTGCGGGATCTCCTCGCGCCCGGCGGGCGCTTCCTCTGCGTGGGCCTCGCACCGCCCGCCTCGGTGCGCGACCACGCCTGGGACATGGCGTCGATGGTGACGAATCCGCTGATCGGCGCCGTGAAGCACCCCTGGCCAGCGCGACGGGAGCCGAGAGCCGACGGCGTGGACGCGCCCCCGATCGAGGGCCCCGGCATCCCGCTCGACGAGCTCGTGCGACGGGCCGCCCCGATCCTCCCGGGGCTGAGGGTGCGACGCCGCCTGGCCTTCCGCCACACCCTCGACTGGACCCGGCCCGTGTGAACCCCGCGTCGTCGGGCGCTGCGCCGTCGGGCCCTGCACCGCGCGGCCGTGCTCTGCACCGCGCGGCCGTCCCGCGGGCATAGCCTGGGGCGATGAGCCACCCCGCGCGCACCCGCAGATTCCTCACCGCCCTGCTCGCCGGAGCCGGGGTCATGCACTTCGCGAAGCCGGCGCCCTTCGACAGCATCGTGCCGCCCGTGCTGCCCGGAAGGGCCCGCTCCTACACCTATGCCTCGGGCGTCGCGGAGCTCGCGGTCGCCGGGCTGCTGGCGGCGCCTGCCACCCGGCGTCTGGGCGGGGCGGCCTCGGTCGCGCTGTTCGTCGCGGTCTTCCCCGCGAACGTGCAGATGGCGTGGGACTCCCGGCACGCCTCCGCGGTGCGGCGGGCGATCGCCGTCGGGCGGCTGCCGCTGCAGGGAGTGCTGGTCGCCCAGGGGCTCAGCGTCGCGCGGGACGGCGCTCCCGCATCGCGATGACCACCATCGCGGCGGCGGCCACCATGAGCACGACGCCCACGCCCGCCGTATAGGCGACGCCGGAGTCGAAGGCCTCCCGGGCCGAGCTCAGCAGCGCCTCGCCCGTCTCGCCGCCCAGCGAGCGGGCCGCATCGGTCGCGCCGCCCAGAGTCTGCCCGGCGGCGTCGGCCGCTCCGCCGCTCAGTGCCGTCGGTACCTCGACATGCGCGCGGAAGGTCGCGTTGAGGATCGAGCCGAGGATCGCCGTGCCCAGCACCGCCCCCGTCTCGTAGGCGGTCTCCGAGATCGCCGAGGCCGCGCCCGCCCTGCGTGCGGGAACGGCACCGAGGATCTCGTCGTTCGAGATGGTCTCCGCGGTGCCGACGCCCGCACCGACCACGGCGAAGGCGAGCACGAGCGCCCCGTCGGACCCGGCCGTGCCGGTGACCAGCACGATCCCGTAGCCGACGGCGTTCATGAGCAGTCCCGCCGCCATCGCGTGAGCGGGACGGACCCGCGGCACCACGCGCACCACGAGCAGGCCGGCCACGATCGTGACCACGAGCCCCGGCAGCAGGAGCAGGCCCGCCTGCATGGGGGAGCGGCCGCTCACGAGCTGCAGGTGCTGGGAGAGGAAGTACAGGAATCCGACCAGCGAGAACACGCTCAGCAGGTTCGCCGTCACCGAGGCGCTGAAGGCGGGGATGGTGAACAGGCGCACGTCGAGCATGGGCTGCTCGCGCGTGACCTGGCGGCGCACGAAGGCGACGCCCGCGAGGACCGCGATGCCCGCGGCCAGCACGACGGGGAGGGAGATGCCCGCGTCGGCCGCGGTCTTGATCGCCCAGACGAAGGGCGTCATGGTCGCCATCACCAGCACGATGCTCAGCGGGTCGACGGGGCCCGGCTGCGGGTCGCGCGACTCGGGCACGAGGATCGGCGCGAGCGCGAGCAGCGGCACCAGCATCGGCAGGGCCAGGAGGAACACCGAGCCCCACCACAGGTGCTCGAGCAGGAAGCCGCCCAGGATCGGGCCCAGCGCCGCGCCGCCCGAGAACCCGGCCGCCCACAGCGCGATCGCGGTGCGGCGCTCGCGCGGGTCCTCGAAGATGTTGCGGATCAGCGAGAGCGTCGCGGGCATGAGCATGGAGCCGAACAGGCCCATCGCCGCGCGCAGGCCGATGAGCGCGAGGGCGCTCGGTGCGAAGGCCGCGAGTGCGGAGACGGCTGCGAAGCCCGCGGCGCCGATCAGCAGCAGCCGGCGGCGCCCGATGCGGTCGCCCAGGCTGCCCATCGGCACCAGCAGGCCTGCCAGCAGCAGCGGGTAGATGTCGACGATCCACAGCAGGGCCGTCCCCGAGGGCCGCAGCGACTCGGAGATCGCGGGCAGCGCGAAGGACAGCACGGTGTTGTCCACCGACACCAGCAGCACGGGGAGCATCAGCACCACGAGGGCGGCCCAGCGCCGTCGCGGCGAGGTCGACGTGCCGATCACCGGGATGGGGCTCGTGATCGTCATGGTCTTCCTCCTTCGATGCGGCGGGTGCGTGGGATGCGGTGGATGCAGGGTGTGAGAGTCGCGCGGGATCCGGGGTCGACGGGGACAGGGCGCATCGCGCCGACCGCTCCAGACTAAACCGTCCAGACGGTACAGTAAACAGCGGGGCCTATGGTGTGGGTCATGTCCGCACGTGAAGACGTCCTCGACGCCCTCGAGGAGATCCTCATCCGCGACGGTGAGCGCGCCGCGACCCTCGACGCCGTCGCCGCTCAGGCCGGGGTCTCCAAGGGCGGACTGCTCTACCACTTCGGCTCCCAGCGGGCCCTCGTGGAGGGCCTCGCCGAGCGGATGCGCGAGCGCGCCGCGCAGGACGTGGAGCTCATGGCCGAGGCGTCCGACGGTCCCTCCGCCTACTTCGTGCGCACCTCCGTCTTCGAGGACACCCCGTTCGACCGCACGCTCGTGGCCGCGACCCGCCTCTCCGGCAGGGACGACGCCCCCGTGCACCAGGCCTTCGCCGACATGCGCGAGGGCTGGCTCGCGCTGATCCGCGAGGAGGTCGGCGACGACGCCCGGGCCGAGGCGATCATGCTGATCGGCGACGGGCTCTACTACAACGCCGTCCTCGATCCCGCGTTCCAGGCGGGCGACGCCGTGCGCGCGAAGGCCATGCAGGGGCTGCTCGGCGTCGTCGAGCAGCTGCGCGACGGCACGGCGTGAACGCGGGCGAGGTATGAGCGCGGGCGCGGCGTGAGCTCGGGTCTGGCGTGAGGAGGGCTCCGACGTGAGGGCCGCAGAGCCGCCCGCGACCGAGCGCGAGGTGGGCGGCGCACTGCTGCTGTCGGCCCTCGCGCTGGTCCTGCTGCTCGCCTCGACCTGGATCCTCGTCGCCATCGCGCTGCAGGATGCCCCGGTCCCTCTCGTCTCCGCAGGCCGCAGCGTCTTCGTCGTCATGGGCCTCGGTGTGCTCGCATCTCTCGCCTCCCGCACGGGGCGGACGGGCGGCGAGCAGGGCCCCGCCGCGTCGTCCGCGGACGCAGTGCCCGCCGTGCCGACGGCGCCTGCCGTTCCGGCGATGCCGGCGCGCACCACGGTGCTGCTCGCGCTCACCGGAGTCACCGGGTACACGATCGCCTCGACCGCAGCGATCGCCCTGGCCGGTCCCGACATGCCCGCGCTGATCCTCACGCTCGGTCCGGCCGTGGTGATGGCGATGGAGGCCGCGAGCGGGCCGGCGCGCGCACACCGCCGCGAGGTCGTGGCCACGCTCGCCGCGGTCGTCGCGACCGCTCTCTACGTCGCGGCGCGACCCGGTGGCGAGGGCGGTGGCGGGCATCCGTTCGCCGGTGCGGTCTGCGCCGTCGCGGCGATGCTCCTCATCTCCTGGTACGGCGTCGCCTTCTCCCGCACGAATCGTGGGTTCAGCGGGTCCATGGCGCGCAGGATCCTCCCGATCCACGCGATCGGTGTGGTCCCGCTGATGCTCTGGGCCGCCGCAGCGATGCTCGGCGGGGATCGCCTCACCCTGCGCGCGCTGCTCGTGCTGGTGGTGCTCGGGATCGTGGTCTACGTGCCGGTCTACCTGCTGCAGCACCGGATCATCGTGCGCGCGGGCGCGACCTTCAACGCGCTCCTGGGACTCGTCGTCCCGATCTTCGTCGGCGTCGTCTCGACCCTCCTCGGGATGACGGCGCCGCTGGGGCCCCTGCAGTGGTGCGCGGGCCTGATCGCGCTCGCGGCGATGGGGGTCGTCGTCATCTCGCGGGCACGGGGCGGGAGCCGATCGCGCCGGCGTGAGGACGGCGCTGTGGAGTCAGCCGAGACCGGCGGGACAGGCGAGGGCCGGTCCGTCGATCCCTGTTCGTGACGGTCGGCGCCGACGCGGCGGAGGTCAGGACTGCATGCCCTGCACCGAGCTGAGGATCGCCTGGGCGGCGTCCTCGAGCGACTGGCTGCCGAAGTAGTAGGCCTGGGAGAGCCGGGTGAAGTCGTCGGAGAAGCCGACGCCGGAGGTGGGTGTGACCCGCGGGGTGGGGGCGACCTCCTTCTGCATGTCGCGTGCGAAGTCCAGGCAGATGGTCTCGATCTCGTCGAGGTCGGGCTCGATCTCGTCCTGCACGGCAGGGAACCCGGTCACGCCGCGCTCGATCTTCAGGGCCTTGGCGGCGCCGGGATCGGTGAGCAGGAAGTCCATGAGCAGGCCCGCGTTCTGCGCGGACCGGGACCGCGACGAGATCGACCAGTACATCGACGCCTTGTTCACCATCTGGGGGCTGCCGCTGGTCAGCGCGGGCAGGCGCCACAGCGTCATGTGCGCTTTCGAGGAGGTCTGGAACGTCTGGATCTGCGTGTGGAACTGCAGGTGGAACGCTGATCTTCCGGTGCCGAACAGCCCCTGTTCGACGCCCGCCGCCGTGTCCTCGATCTGCGCCGAGACGGAGGGGACGGCCCGGGCGTCGACGAGCTTCTTCGAGTAGTCCAGGAACGAGGCGATCGTGTCCAGGCTGACCAGGGTCTCGTCGGATCGGGGGAAGACCTGCTCTCCGGACTGGCGCGCCCACGCCGCGAGCTGGTCTCCGCCCTGCCCGAAGCCGTCCAGGCCCACGATGTCCTTGCCCTCGTCGGCCGCCCACTCGCTGATCTGCGCGGACGTCTGCATGAGGTCGTCCCAGGTCCACGACGTGTCCTCGGGCGCATCGACCCCCGACTCCTCGAGGATGTCGGTGTTCACCCCGACCGACAGGATCCCCGTGCCCAGCGGCGCGCCGACGAGCGTCCCGTTCTCGAGCCGTCCCGTGTCGAGGAGGCTCTTCTCCATGTCGGAGAGATCGAGGACGTCGTCGAGCGTCTCCAGATCGAGCAGGGCGCCGCGGGTCCCGTAGGAGTCGATGTACTTCTCGTCCATCTGCAGGAGGTCCGGCATGCTCCCGCCCGAGGTCTGGGTCGCGAGCTTGTCCCAGTACCCGGTCCACTCGCTGTACTCGGGCGTGACCGTGATGCCGTTGTGCGCGTCCTTGAAGAGCCCGAGCGCCTTCTGCGTGAGCTCATGGCGCAGGTCCCCGCCCCACCAGTAGGTGCGCACGGTGTTCGGATCGCTGTTCGACCTCGAGGGGAGGTTCGGCCCGCAGGCGCTCAGTGCCGACGCCGGACCCAGAGCGGTCATCAGCAGCAGGGTCTGGCGACGGGTGAGCATTCGGGGCTCCGTTTCGAAGAGGGCGGTGTCGGCGTCGGTGCCGGAGTCGTCTCGATCATGCGGCGCCGGTCGTGGCGAGTCCGCGGATGAGGAGGCATCGGCGCCTCCTCATGCACCGAGCATGGTCGATCGCCCGGGCATCATCAAGGACGGGCCGAGTCCTGGGCGCCCGTCCGCACCGTCGTTCCATGGCCCTGCGCGCGCGGGCCACCCGCGCGGATGTGCGAGCCTCGCGCCTCGCTCAGCGTCGCCACATGTCCCACGGGCGATCGCCGGGACGGAACCCGAAGTGCTCGAGCATGGCTGTGGCCTCGTGGAACCCTCCGGCGATGCCCGCCGGCACGTGCGCATCGCTGCCGAAGGCGACGGCCCGTCCTCCCTCCTCGGTCCACCATTGTGGGATCCAGGGCCACAGTCGTCGGGTGTTCATCTCGAGCGCCCTCCCCGTCGCGGCGAGCGACCGCATCGCCGAGCGGAAGCCCTCCTCGAACTCGCGCGGATCGAACGGGCCGGCGGCCTCCGTCGGCCAGGACCTGACCGCGTAGTCGATGTGCGTGAGCACCTCGAACGTGTCCGAACCCTCGACCATTCGGGGGATCTCCGCGAGGTAGGCGTCCATGACGTCCGCGGGGGAGCGGTGGCGGTAGAGGGTCGTCGGCTCCGTACGATCCTCCGTCCCGCCGCTCTCAGGGAAGGGGAGCGTGTGCAGCGACCCGTTCACGCGGTCGAAGCGGCCGCGTGCGAGGAGGTCGGCCGCACGATCGTCGTGCAGGTGCGGCTGCCCGTACTCGACGCCCGTGAGGATCGTGAGCTCGGGGAACCGGGCTCGGCACCGGTCGACGTTCTCGAGATAGCCCTCAAGATCGAAGGACGGCAGGTGCACGTACCCGTCGTCGCCGATGTGGCGGTCGGCGTGCCCACCGAGATCACCTCGCTCGGCCCGCCAGCACGGATCCAGGTCCACATGCTCGGTGAACACGAGGGCCGGGAGGCCGATGCGTATCGCCTGCGCGCAGGTGCGATCCATGCGCCCTGCTGCGTCGGGATCGGAGCCGCTGTCCCATGACCATTCGCTGTGGACGTGTGCGTCGGCGGGGAGCAGGTTGCGGGGGCAGCCTCGCAGGTCGAAGGGCATCGTCATGAAGCGAGCATGATGCCTGTTCCGCCAGGCAACAAGGTCCCGTCGATCTGCAGACGGTCATCCTCGGGCGAGCTGCTCCCGGGTCTCGCGCACGAGTTCGGTCGCCTCGACGACGGAAGTCGCCAGGCGAGGAACGCGGTCGTCGATCGGAGATCCGCCTGCCTCGCCAGCCTCCGCGGATCCCTCCGCGCCGATGCCCGCGAGGATCTCCGTCGCGCGCGCCGCGAAGCCGTGGGTGTCGATCGGGAGGTGCTCGACGCCGGGTATCAGGCCCTTCTCGTTGGTCACCCAGGCGCCTGCCTCGGCGCACCACGCATGCGCGCACCACAGGAGTGCGCATGCGCAGCACAGCTCGATGTAGCCGACATCGACCCGGACGGCCGCCTTGGCCGCCCCGCCCAGCAGGAACTCCGCGTTGACCAGGTGGTCCGTGAACGCACCCCGAAGCGCGCGCGGGTAGGGGTCCAGGCCTTCGCGCAGCTGCTCGACGAGCTCCCCGGGATCCGCGAGCGGGGTGCAGACAGCGGCCTCCGCCGCGTACGCGATATCGAGGAAACCCAGCGGGTGGCCGAGCTGGTGGTGGAAGGCGAACTCGCCCGCGATCGCCCGGTCCCGCTGCGCGCGCACCCGCGAGGTCTCGCGCAGGATGAGGTCGACGGCGGTGTCCTCGATGGTGAGCCACCCGCCGCCGTCGACCCAGGGACCCCATCCGCCGGGCCCAGCGACGTCGACCGGGGCATCGGCGATCTCGCGCGCGACCTCCCTCAGTGCGTGCATGTCCAGGTGCTCGGCGTCGTAGTAGAGGCCGAGGTCCACGTCGGACCCGTCGTGGTGGGTTCCGCGGGCTCGGCTGCCTCCGAGCACCACGGCCTCGACGCCGCCCACAGCATGCAGCCGCTGCGCGATCCGGTGCAGTTCGTCGTCCTTCAGCATGTTCGTCTCCGTTCTGCTCGTGCCTCGGCGGCGCGGAGTGTCGTCGGCGCCGCCCCGGCACGACTCCTCATCCGCGCCGTTCCATCGCTTCGATCCACCACTCCTCGGCGTCGGCGGCGTGAGGGGCGGCTCCGTGGGCGCGCAGCCAGGTGCACACGTTCTCGCAGTCGCGGCGCAGGAAGTCCGGTCCGTTGGGGTTCGCGACCAGGTCGATCACCTGGGGCACGTCGATCACCACCAGGCGCTCGTCCTCGCTGCGCGGATCGACCAGCACGTTGTACGCCGAGAGGTCGCCGTGGACGAGCCCCAGCTCTGCGAGGCGCAGCACGAAGTCGCGCAGCTCCTGGGCCCATTGCGCGGCGAGCTCGGACGACGGCCTGCGTTCGTGCAGGCGGGGCCCGGCGACGGGCGTGACCGGCTGGCCTGTCGCCCCGACGAGCCCGATGAACTCCATGCAGACCTCTGTGCCCTGGATCTGCACGGGATAGGGGACGGCGAGGCCGGCGGCGTGCAGCCGGGAGAGGGTGTCGAACTCGGCGCGCGCCCACTGTCCGGCGGCCGCGCGCTTGCCGAACGCGCTGCCGCGCGCGATCGCACGGCCCTCGCGGGAATCGGTCACCCGCCTGCCCTCGGTGTACTGGGCGGAGCGGTGGAAGGAGGTGTGCTCGTCCGCGCGGTAGCGCTTGGCGACCATGAGCGCTGCCTCGCCGGGCGCCCCCGTGCGGTGGGCAGCTGGAAGAGCGCGCTCGAGCAGGAAGGCGTCGGCCTCCTTGCCCGTCTTCAGCACGCCGAGCTCGGTGTCGATCGCGCCCTCGTGCTGGACCACCCAGGCGGGGAACGGCTGCGGGCCGCGATCCAGGGTGTGGGCGGTCTCGGGCCAGGTGGACCAGCGCTGGTCGGGCCCGGGCTCGTCGGGGTCGCAGGGGAGGTCGTCGTCGGTCACGCCGGCGGTGACCAGAGAGGTCGTATAGAAGGTGTCCCGGTCGAAGGACGGTGCCATGTGGGATTCTCCCGAGGTGGGGACCTGCGACCCAGCCGCGCGGGGTGCTCCGCGGAGCGGCGCATCGTGCGCGGTGTGCGCGGGGTCAGCAGGTCGAGGTGGAGCGGAGGACGGCAGGGTTCAGCACGGTGACAACCATCGGGTCCTCCTCCCCTCGGGGTCGGCGCATGGCGGCCGACGCTCAGCAGCACGGTACGGCGGGCGGGGGAGCGGGGTCGAGGGATTTATGGCGGGCCGGGCCGTACCACCATGGGTGAAGCGTTTTACGCCGATCCCGGTGCATGCCCTACGGTGGATCCGTCGTCGGCGCGTCCTCGCGAGCGCCGGAGCATGAGCACGAAGGAGTGGACGTGACCAGCAGACGCACCCTGCTAGGAGCCGCAGGCGTCGCCGCGGCCGGGGGAGCGCTCGCGCTCTCCGGATGCTCCTCGGGAGGCGGCGGAGCCTCCCCGGAGCTCGGCGCGATGGCCGCGAGGAGCGCGAAAGACTCGATCAGCTTCCAGATCTGGGACGCCGCCCAGGCACCCGCGATGCAGCAGATCATCGACGCCTTCCACGAGGACTACCCCGGCATCGAGGTGAAGATGTCGATCGCCGCCTACGCGAGCTACTTCGAGCGCCTGCGCATCCAGGCCACGGGCGACGACCTGCCCGACGTGTTCTGGATCAACGGCCCGAATTTCGAGCTCTACGCCTCCCACGGACTCCTCCAGGACCTCAGCGAACTCGAGGGGTTCGACCCGAAGAACTACCCCGAGAACCTCGTCGACCTCTACACCTACGACGCGAAGCCCTGCGCGATCCCCAAGGACTTCGACACCATCGGCCTCTGGTACAACCGGGAGCTGCTGCATCGGGCGGATGTCGATGCGCCCGACGGCTCCTGGAGCTGGCAGCAGTACCGCGACGCCTCCGAGCAGGTGACCCGGAAGCTCCGCTCCGACCGCATCTGGGGAAATCCCGGCGGCATCGAGACCCAGGCCTACATCTACCCGCTCGCGCTGCAGGCCGGCGGCTTCATCGTCTCCGAGGACAAGACGACCTCCGGGTACGACGACCCCGGGACGCTCGAGGCCTTCGAGTTCCTGCGCGGGATGATCGACGACGACATCGCCCCCGACGTCCGGTACACCACCGAGAATCGTCCGCAGGACCTCTTCAGCGACGGCCGCGCGGCCCTCATGACCTCCGGCAACTGGCAGGCGGCCGTGCTGCAGGACTCCGTGGTCAAGGAGCAGATCGATGCCGCCCCGCTGCTGCACGGGAAGCAGGAGGGCAACGTCATCCACGGCATCGGCTGCGCGATGAGCGCGCACGGAACGCACAAGCCCGCCGCCTCGGCGTTCCTGTCGTTCCTGGGGTCCGAGAAGGCGGCCCGCATCCAGGGCGCCGCGGGCGCCGCGAACCCCGCGTTCATCGGCACCAACGACAGCTTCTTCGACGCCCTCCCGGGATTCGACCTCGAACTCTTCGTGGACGCCGCGAAGACCGCCCTGCCCTACCCGGTCTCGCAGAACACCTCGGCCTGGAACCAGCTCGAGGAGCTCCTGCTCCCCAAGATCGTCGGCGGCCCCGGCGATGTCGTCGGGACCGCGGAGGATCTCGCCGATCGCATGAACGGAGTGCTCGCCGATGAGTCATGAGACCGCCGCGGCAGCGCCGCGCAGCAGACGCCGAGGGGCCGACGGCTGGTGGCCGCTCGTGTTCCTCGGCCCCCTGCTGATCGGCGTCGCCGTCTTCTACTTCTGGCCGATCCTCGCGACCGTCATCAACTCCTTCACGGTGTTCGGGCCCTTCGGCGGGCGCACCTTCAACGGACTCGCGAACTTCGCGCAGCTGCTCCAGGACTCCTTCATCCCGCGGGCCGTCCTCAACACCCTCATCTACACGCTGATCGTGCTGTGCGGGATCCCGCTCGCCGTGTGCATCGCCTCGCTGCTGAACCAGAAGGGCCTGCGCTTCGCCCGCTTCTACCAGGTGCTGTTCTTCCTGCCCGCCGTCTCGATGCCGGTCGCCGTCTCGCTCGTGTGGCGGATGATCTTCAACAAGGAGTTCGGCCTGGTCAACTGGGCGCTCTCCCTCGTGGGCATCGACGGGCCCTACTGGGTGACCGCCCCCTGGTGGTCCCTGCTCGCGGTCTCGATCGTGGGCCTGTGGTCGAGCCTGCCGCTCGCGATCATCATCCTGGGTGCGGGACTGCGCGGCATCCCCGCCGAGCTGTACGAGGCCGCGCAGCTCGACGGCGCCGGCACCGTGCGCCAGTTCTTCTCGGTGACCGTGCCGCTGCTGACGCCCAGCATCTTCTTCCTGTCCATCATCACCGCGATCAACGGCTTCCAACTGTTCGACCTGCTCTTCGCGATGATGGGGCAGGCCAACCCGGCGATGGCCGACACCCAGTCGCTCGTGTACCTCTTCTACTCCGAGGCCTTCCGCCAGAACAACCAGGGCTACGCCTCCGTGATCGCCCTGCTCATCCTCGCGATCATCGGAGCGTTCACGCTGCTGCAGTTCCGCCTGCAGAGGAGGTGGGTCCACTATGAGTGAGACGTCCGCACGCACGACCGCACGCACGTCCGCCCGCACGAGCGCACCTGACCGGGCCCGCTCGAGGTCGCGCGCCCCTCGGCCCCGATGGGCGACCCATGCGGTGCTACTGATCGGCGGGATCCTCATGGTGTTCCCGTTCCTGTGGCAGATCAACATGTCGCTGTCCACGCAGGCGGAGGTCACCTCGGTCCCGCCCAGCTGGCTGCCCGACTCGCCCCAGTGGCAGAACTATCCCGCGGTCTTCGAGCAGGTGCCTTTCCTGCACCAGTTCGTGAACACGGCGCTGGTGACGATCGCCCGCGTGATCGGGCAGCTGCTGCTGTGCGCCCTGGCCGGCTACGCCTTCGCGCGGATGAGGTTCCGCGGGAAGAACCTCGTGTTCGCGCTGGTGCTCTCGATCCTCATGGTCCCGTACCAGATCTATCTCATCCCGCAGTACGGGGTGATCCAGAACCTGGGGCTGCTCAACACCATCGCCGGCATCGCCGCACCGGGCGTCTTCAGCGCCTTCGGCACGTTCCTCATGCGCCAGCACTTCCTGTCGATGCCCGCCTCTCTCGAGGAGGCGGCGCGCCTGGACGGCGCGAACCCGTGGCAGACGTTCTGGCGGATCATGTTCCCGCTCTCGGGACCCGCCCTCAGCGCGGTCGCGATCCTCACCGCGCTCGCCTCGTGGAACGACCTCATGTGGCCGCTGATCGCCGCCACCTACGACGAGAAGACGACCCTCGCCGTCGGGCTCACGTCCCTGCAGGGCCAGTTCACGACGGACTACCCGGTGATGATGGCCGCGAGCTTCATGGCGATGCTGCCGCTGATGATCCTGTTCATCGTGCTGCAGCGCCGCGTCGTGGAGGGGCTCGCCCATTCGGGCATGAAGGGGTGAGCGAGTCCGCGGCCCGCCGACACGGACCTTCCCGGCGAACCGCCCCACCCGCCGTCTCGTGCCCCCAACCCACCCTTCCCACGTGGGCATCCCGCGGCTACAGTGCAGATCCCCCACCTGCCACAGGAGTCGATGATGACCGTGGATCTGCCCCGCCCTGCCCTCTCCTCCCGTCCTGAACCGGCGGCGACCGTGCCGTCGGCGTCCCGCTCGTTCACCCGCCGCACGGCGCTGGCCGGCGGCATCGGCGCCGCGGGCGTCGCCGCCGCTCTCTCGATGAGCGTCCCGTCGGCCGACGCGGCGGGCCCGGCTCCCGCCGGCGGTCACCACGGCGGCCACCATTTTGGGTCCGCCCCTGCCGTGCACTGGGAGCGCGGGCACTTCTTCCCGACCTTCGACCGCGCCGCGAGCACGGTGCGCGTGGGAGACATGCGGAAGCTCGACGGCTTCGACCGTCTGCTGCTGATCACCCTGCAGGGCCTCGTGAACCGTGAGCGCCCCGAGCTGTACCTCATCACCGACGACGTCGACGAGACCTGGATCCACGACCTGCCCGCGCGCACCCGGTACGAGAAGCACCCGCTCGACCTCGTCGATCGCTTCCGCCGCCGCATCGCGGGCGCCGTCGTCTACGACATGGACGCACCGGACACCATCAACCTCGCCACCACGATCGCCGCGCAGCGGGGCGCCGTCGTCGCGACCGCCGATCAGGCCTCCGAGCATCGCCTGAAGGTCATCGAGGACCTGCGCGGGCGCTTCGACGACGACCCGGCCGCGATCTATGCCTACGCGACCGACCACCTCTGGGAGAAGAGCACCCACAGGGTCCTCGTCGGCCTCCCGCCCACCCACACCGTCGAGGTCGACGGCGTGGAATGGACCGAGCTGCTGCGCGAGAAGGAGCGTGTCACCGACTCCTCGAACCTCGGCACGCAGACCGTGGACCTCTCGGGCCAGGTCGGCGACGGGGAGGTGTTCGTGCGCCTGTCCGACTCCTTCCCCGAGGACGGCTGGGGCCCCGCCCTCCACCACGCGACCCTCACGGTCGACGGCGAGCAGACCGCCGACTTCGTGCCCGGCACCGACGCCGAGGCCGAGCTCCTCTTCGACGGCAGCGGCTCCCAGACCAAGGACGGACTGCGCTTCGCCGACGGCGGCTCCTCCTTCATCTACCGCTTCGAGGTGCCGGCCGGGGCGAGCGCCGTGAGCATCGACCTCGAGCTCGAGAACGAGTACCTGGTCTCCGCGACCGGGACCGCGCCCACCCGCGTCGAGCCCTTCTCCTCCTTCCGCGACTTCGCGATCGCCACGAGCGCGCTGATCACCTGGCTCCCGCCCTCGGGCGACAGCGGCAGCCAGTTCTCCGAGCTGCTCGCGAAGGTCGACCCCGGCACCGTCTACGCGGGATGGTTCGCGAACGACGTCGACGGCGAATGGTCGGGGGTCGAGCTGTGCAGCACCCACGGCGTCATCGTCGTCGCAGCGGACTACTTCATGAACGCGAGCGTGCTGTCGGGCATCCCCGCCACGACCCGGGCCCGGCCCACCAAGCCCTCGCGGGGCCGCGTGAAGGACCGCACGTACCTCACGCTCACCTTCGGCGAGGGCGACAACATCCAGTTCTGCGAGCGGCACATGCGCGAGCTCTGGGACGATCCCGCCCGCGGCTCCGTGCCCATGAACTGGACGATCACCCCTCTCCTCGAGGACATCGGCCCCGCCCTGCTCCACCACTTCCAGCGCACAGCCACCGAGAACGACTTCCTGGTGTGCGGCCCCTCGGGCGCGGGCTACACCTACGGCGACTCCTGGCCGAAGGACCAGCTGGACGTCTTCACGAAGGCCTCCGGCCGCTACCAGTCCCGCACCGGACTCGACGTCGTCTACGCCTACTCGACACCCGAGTCCGGGAAGCCCTCGCCGACCCTTCCCGACTGGGTCCTCGAGTCCTATGCGGAGAACGTCGACCTCCGCGGCATCATGCAGACCGACGAGAAGGGGTCGATCAGCGATCCCGGTGCCGCCGTGCCTCTGATCGGCACGTTCTATCCCGCCGGCGGCGTCGACACCTACCGCGAGGAGCTGCTCGCGAAGATCGAGGAGGAGCGCGGGGCCGACGGGGCCGACCGGAAGGGCGACCCCCTCTTCGTCGCCGGGCTCATCAATGCCTGGAGCTGGACCCCGTCGGACGTGAAGGAGCTGGTCGAGAGCCTCCCGGAGGACGTCGAGGTCGTGCTCGCCGACGAGTTCTTCGACCTCTTCGCGCGCACGCGCTGAGCGTCGGCCCGGACTACCCTCTCCCTGTGCCAGATCCTGTGCCTGACGACGTCACCGACTTCCTCTCCGCGTACGACTCCCAGTTGCGGACCGATGCCGAGGTCGTGAACGCCGCGAGCGTCACGCGGCTCGGTCCGCTGCTGGTGGCGAGGTATCCCGGGGGCCGGGGCTTCGTCACCTATCGGGATCTGCAGGTGAGCGACGCCCAGCAGGCGTCTCGCAGGGTGCGGGACGCGCTCGCGCTGCTCCTCGAGGAGCCGCGGTGCACGGAGATCGAGTGGAAGACCCGGGGCCATGATCGCGCTCCCGGGCTCGAGGATGCTCTGCGCGCGCACGGCTTCGCGCCGGACGAACCGGAGTCGATCATGGTCGGCCGCCTGGAGGCCCTGATGGACGGCGCTCCGCTGCTGGGCGGTGTCACCCTGCGACGCATCACCGAGGGCGCCGACGTGCGGGCGATGTGCGCGATGGCGGAGGAGGCCTTCGGGCGCAGCGCCGGCCCGCGCCATTCGGACGTGCTCCTCGCGCGCATCGCGGCCGGTGACCCCATGCAGCTCTGGGTCGCAGAGACGGAGGGGAGGTTCGTCTCGTGCGGACGGCTCGAGCCCGTGGAGGGCACCGACTTCGTCGGCCTCTGGGGTGGGGCCACCCTCCCCGGGTATCGGCACCGGGGGATCTACCGGGCACTCACGGCCGCCCGTGCCCAGGCGGCACGCGCGGCCGGATACAGCTTTGTCCACAGCGACTGCACGGAGTTCTCCCGCCCCATCCTCGAGCGCTCCGGTCTGGTGCGGGTCTCGTCGACCACGCCCTTCATCTGGAGGAAGGCGGACGCCTGAGCCCAGCGGTAGCGTGCCCGCCATGACCGCTCCCGCAGATCGCCTCATCGACGTCCACGCCCACTTCGTCACCGACGGCTACATCGCCGCCGCCCGCGCCGCGGGGATCGAGCACCCCGACGGCATGCCCGGGTGGCCGCAGTGGGACCTCGCTTCGCAGATCGAGGACATGGACCGCCGCGGCATCGAGCACGCGGTGCTCTCGATCTCCTCGCCCGGCGTCCACTTCGGCGACGACGCGTCCGCGGCCTCGCTCGCCCGCGCGGTGAACGACGCCGCGGCCGCGTTCGTCGCCGAGCATCCGCAGCGCCTCTCCTTCTTCGCCTCCCTGCCCCTGCCCGATGTCGACGCGGCCCGCGCCGAGGCGCGTCGGGCCCTCGCGCTGCCCGGGGCGCGCGGGGTGATCCTCGAGTCGAACGCGCGCGGCCAGTACCTGGGCGATCAGGCGCTCGAGCCGCTGTGGGCGGAGCTCGAGGCGGCGGGCGCGATCGTGTTCGTGCATCCGACCTCGCCCGTCGGGGCCGACGGGACGGACCTCGGCCGGCCGCGTCCGATGCTCGAGTTCATGGCCGACTCGACCCGCAGCATCGTGGACCTCGTGCTCGCGGGCGCCCTGGACCGCCATCCCGGACTGCGCGTGATCGTCCCGCACTCCGGGGCCTCCCTCGCCCTGCTGTCCGACCGGGTCGCCCTCTTCCAGGACGGTTTCGGGCTGGGCGGCACGCGCTTCGCCGACGCGCTGCGCGGCCTCTGGTTCGACCTCGCGGGGACGCCCTTCCCGCACGCCGCGCCGCTGCTGGTGGACGTCGCCGGGTCCCAGCACGTGCTCTACGGCAGCGACTCCTGCTGGACCCCGGCGCCCGCGGTCGACGCGCAGATCGAGAGCATCGACCGCGCGGACCCGCCCCTCGGCGCGACCAGCTGGCGGCGTCTGACCACCCGCAACGCGGAGTCGCTGCTGGGCGAGGCGTGAGCGCGCGAGCTCAGGCGCCGGCGAGCCCGTCGACCCACTGGTCGACGGTCGTCACCGCCGCCTGACGCGGGAACACCTTCTGCGTGAGCACGCGGTGCACCTCCTCGTCGGGGTCGGCGCAGGCGTCGGCGAGCACGGTGAGGCGGAAGTCCAGATCCGCGGCCTGGCGCAGCGTCGAGAGCACGACGCCGCTCGTGGAGATCCCGGCGAGCACGAGCGACTCGGCCTGCAGGCCCCGCAGCAGCACCTCGAGGTCACTTCCGGTGAACGCGCTGATCCGGCGCTTGATCACGACCGGCTCCTCGGGGCGCGGGGCGAGGGTCTCGTGGAGCGCCGTGGCGGGGGAGTCCTCGGTCATGCCGTTCTCGCCCGCGCGGGCAGAGATGCCGGCGAATCCCGAGGTCGGCGCGATCTCGGGGTAGCCGGGGCGGAAGGCCACGCGCACCCACACCACGGGGATGCCGGCGTCCCGCGCCGCCTCGACGGCCGCGCGGGCGTGCACGAGGACGCCGGTGCCGGTGAAGCGGTCGGCGATGCCGTGCTGGAAGTCCATGGCGAGCAGGACGGTGCGCGCTTCGTGGCCCGTGGTCTCGTGGGAGTCGGTGGCGGGTGCGGTCATGGGGGAGTGCTCCTCGATCGGGGTGGACTGGGTGGTCGCGGTGGACGGGGCGCTGGGCCCGTTCGGTGAAGGTCACGACCCGCGTTTGCTCAATGAACATTGATCAATGTACGTTGACGGTATGGATCCAGCAAATCGTCCGGCCTCCTCGGCCGAGGCCGCGCACGCCCTGCGCGGGGTCGTCGGCAGGCTGCGGCGCCGCCTTCTCGCGGTCTCCGGCAGCGATGTCCTCACGCCCGCGCAGGCCTCCGCCCTCACCCTCTTCGCACGCGGCGACGCCGACTCGGGCGCCTCTCTCGCCCAGGCCGAGCGGATCTCGGCCCAGGCCGCGGCGGTGACGGTGGCGGCGCTCGCGAAGGCCGGCCTCATCGAGCGCACGGCCGATCCCGCCGACGGCCGTCGCCAGATCATCGCCGTCACCGACACGGGCCTCGACTACGTGCAGGGCGCTCGCGGGATGCGACAGGCCTGGCTCGAGCAGGGCCTCACCGAGGAGTTCACCGAGGACGAGCGCGCGCAGCTCATCGCCGCGGCCGCCCTCCTCGAGCGCCTGCTGCAGCGATGACGGCGATCGCCCGCCGCCCCTCGCCCCCGGATCGCTTCGATCGCCGGCTGCTGTCCCCGATGATGCTCGGGTCGATCCTGAACCCGATCAACTCCTCGATCATCGCCGTCGCGCTGGTGCCCATCGGCATCGCGCTCGGCGCGCCCGCGCGCGAGACGACCTGGCTCATCACGGGCCTGTATCTCGCGACCGCCGTCGGCCAGCCGCTGATGGGGCGTCTCGTCGACGCCTACGGCGCCCGGCGCATGTTCCTCATCGGCTCCGCGCTGACCCTGCTCGCCGGGGTGATCGGCACCTTCGCCCCGAACATCTGGGTGCTCGTCGCCGCGCGCGTCGTGCTCGGCTTCGGGACCTGCGCGGGCTATCCCTCGGCGATGCGCCTGATCCGCGACGAGGGCGATCGCACCGGGGTGGACAGCCCCGCCGCCGTGCTCAGCGCGCTCAGCATCACCACCCAGACCATCTCGGTGATCGGTCCCGTGCTCGGAGGAGTCCTCATCGACGCGGGCGGCTGGCGCAGCACGCTCGCGATCAACGTGCTGCTGGGCGCCGCGGGGCTCGTGCTGGGCCGTCTCTACCTGCCGCCGAGCCGCCGGCCCGTCGGCCGCGCGCGCATCGACGTGGTCGGGATCGTGCTCTTCACGGTCGCCCTGGTGGGCCTGCTGCTCCTGGTCATGAGCCCGTCCGTCGGTCGGCTCTGGCTGCTCGTGCCCGTGCTCGCCGCGGGCGCCGGCTTCTGGATCTGCGAGATGCGGCGGGCCGACCCCTTCATCGACGTGCGGATGCTGCGGGCGAGTCCAGCGCTCGTGCGCACCTACCTGCGCTCGGTGCTCGCGGCGCTCGTGAGCTACGGGTACATCTACGGCTTCACGCAGTGGATGCAGGAGGCGCGCGCGCTCAGCCCCTCGCTCTCCGGTCTCGTGCTGCTGCCCACCTTCGCCGTCGGCATCGCGGTCGTCGCCCTCACGGGACGGCGCGAGGCGCTGCGCGGGAAGCTGATCGTCGGCTCACTCGCCCAGATCCTCGCGTGCGCCATGGTGCTCGCGCTCGGCGACCGCTCGCCCCTCGTGCTGCTGCTCGCGATCGCCGTCGTGCTCGGCATCCCGCAGGGGCTGCTGAACCTCGCCAACCAGAACGCCGTCTACCGGCAGGCGCGCAGCGAGCAGATGGGGGCGGCGGCGGGGCTGCTGCGCACCTTCATGTACCTCGGTGCCATCGGCTCGTCCTCGGCGAGCGGTGTGCTCTTCGGCCGACGGGCCGACACCGCGGGCATGCACGACCTCGGGCTGGTGATGCTCGCGGCGGCCGTGCTCCTGCTCGTGCTCGCGGTGGCCGACAGGAGGCTGGGCGGGAGGGCGGCCCGCGGCGACTGAGCCCGCGGGCCGGGCCTCTCCGGCGATTCGGTCGTCACCGCAGCTCGCGGTGCAGATCCGCGAAGCAGTCGACCCCCGAGGTCCACTCCTTGTGCGCGCCGTCCCCGAAGTCGCCCAGACGGGCGACGGCGGTGCCGTCGCGCTGGGAGGGACGCGGGTGGATGCGCAGAGAGCCGTAGGTCAGCTCGAGGCGCAGCCCGATGCCCTGCTCCTCGTAGGTCTCCGTGACGTCCTGGCCGATCAGTGCGCGCAGGGCGCCCGCCCAGCGCTCGTCGTCGGCGGAGACGATCGAGTGCTCCTTCAGCACGGTGGGCATCACCAGGCACTCCAGGAGCGGCTGCTCGCTCGAGCCCGTGGGGGACTCGAAGCGGATCCGCAGGCGCCCCAGCACGAAGCCGATCTCGCGCACCCGGTAGCCCCGGAGCCTCGACAGCTCGAGGGTGTGGGGCTGCGTCGCAGTGCTGGCGTCCGTCGTGGTGTCCATGGGGCACACTCCTTCCGGTCGTGGCTGTGGTGCGGGCGGGCCGCCGCGGAGGGCGACCCGGGTCACAGTGCGGCACTGTAGACCCCTTGCCCGGAAGATGCCGACATGGTGTGCACAGTGGACACGCAGAACTCCGCGCGGGCGGCTTCCCCGGGGCGGCAGGCTCGCCCGGAGGGCAGAATGTGCGCCATGGACGAGACGCAGAACGATCCCGCCGAGGCGGCCCCGCGCGTGGTGAGTGCGAGCCGCGTGATCGCGGCCGCTCCCGGCGTGATCTTCGAGCACATCGCCGATCCGGCGCTGCAGACCGCATGGGACGGCAACGACAACCTCGCCGCGGCCGCCTCCGGCCAACGCGTGAGAGGCGTCGGGGACGTCTTCGCGATGACGCTGACCACCGGCGCCGTGCGCGAGAACCACGTGGTCGACTTCGACGAGGGCCTGCGCATCGCCTGGCTCCCCGCCCCCGAGGGCGAGCAGCCGCCCGGTCACCTCTGGCGCTGGGACCTCGAACCCCTGGGTGAGGGCCGCACCCGCGTCATCCACACCTACGACTGGACCGACCTGCACGACCCCGTGCGCCAGGACCGCGCCCGACGCACCACCGAGGCGAGCCTGCAGGCCTCGGTGGATCGGCTCGCGGCGCTGCTCGAACAGGACGGCTGAGGGCCCCGCGCGCTGATCTGCGTGCGCCGACCTCCGCGCGCTGTGACCTCCCCGCGCTGATCGCCCAGCGCTGAACACCCCGCGCTCAGCGGGAGAAGGCGATCCGCCCGTCGACGATCGTCGCGAGCGGCCGCACCTCCCGCAGACGCGCCGCGGCCTCCCGTGCCGCGGAGTCCACGAAGACGCCGTCGGCCCCGCGCGGCACGTCGGTGGAGAGCCCGTGCCCTTCCCCGTCGACCGGATCCTCCAGCAGCACGAGGTCCGCGCGCGCTCCGACCGAGGGCCGGACCCCGGCCCCGTCGGTCGAGGCGGCGAGCGCCTCGAGGGGCTGCAGCTGTTGGGCGGGGAACCACGCCTCGCGCCCGTCGGCACTGCGGTGGACGGCCGCGGACATGGCGAGCCAGGGATCCACGGGGGCGACGGGGGAGTCCGACCCCATGAGCAGGTCGACGCCCGCGTCGAGCAGATCGCGGAAGCGGTAGGAGCGCTGCGCGTCGCCCGGCCAGACCTCCTCGGTGGGGTCGCGGTCGTCGAGCAGATGGGCGGGCTGCACCGAGGCCAGCACCCCGAGCGCCGCCATCCGCGCGACGTCCTCGTCGGCCAGCAGCTGGGCGTGCTCGATCCGGGGTCCGCCCCGACGCCCGCCGACGCCCCCGCTTTCGCGACCAGCGGCGGCCTCCGCGAGCGCATCCAGGACCACCGCGGCGGCCGCGTCGCCGATCGCGTGCACGGCGACCTCGAGCCCGCGCGCGTCGGCCCGCGCGAGCAGCGCCGCGAGGTCGTCGGCCATGTGGCTGAGCACCCCGTATCCGCCGCCGAGCGGGTGGGCCCCCGCCTCCCCGGAGAACGCGTAGGGGTGGCGGCAGTAGGCCGAGCGCGAGCCGAGCGAGCCGTCGGCGATCACCTTGAGCGGTCCCATGGTCACGAGCCCCGAGCCGCCGATCGGCGTGCCCGTGGGCCCCGGGACGCCGTCGAGCCCGGAGGCGTAGGTGGCCGTGCGCACCCGGATCCGGGCCTCGCGCCGGGCCCACAGAGACGCGTTGTCCGCCCACTCCATGTCCGTGAGGCCGACGATCCCGCGCGCGAGCGCCTGCTCCTGGAGCTTCCCGACCCCGGCCTCGAGGTGCGCCGCGACGCCCGGGAGGTCGTCGAGGTGGGCGACGGCGTCGAACCACTCGTCCTCGGCCACGATCCCGCGCCGCGGCGGCAGGCCCAGCGCGCGCAGAGCGGCCGAGCTCATCCAGGCGTGGTGCGCGTCGCCGCCGATCAGCACCACGGGCAGCTCCCCGGCGACGGCGTCGAGCCCGGCCACCGTGGGATCGCCCGCCATGTCCACGAGACGGTGGCCGAAGCCGATGAGCGCCTCGGCGCCCGCGGGACGGGAGGCGATCGCGGAGGCGACCTCCCGCAGCACCTCGTCGACCGAGGCGAGCCCTGAAGTGTCGAGCCGCGCGTAGCCCTGGGCGGTCTGGCCCACGTGCACGTGGTGGTCCCAGAGGCCGGGGACCGCGAGGGCCCCGCCCGCCTCGAGGACCTCCTCGCCCGGGGACGGCACGAGATCCGCCCCGATCTCCGCGATCACCCCGTCACGCAGACGGATCGACACGGGCGATGCGGGCGAGGGCGACAGCAGACGCAGATCACGGACGAGCACGCGGCGAGCCTATCCGCCCCTGCGCGGGGGAGAATCGAGGCATGCGCGAGCAGACCCCCGAACCGACCACCGCGCCCGCCCCCGACCAGACCGCCGCGCCTGACCAGACCATCGTGCCCGCGCCCGACCCGACTCCCGCGCCCGACCAGACCGCCGCGTCCGCGCCGGAGGCCTCCCGCGACGAGACCGCAGCTCTGTGGTGCGCCGCGGGCGCCGCCGTGCTCGGGCTCGGCCTGGGGCTGGTCTCGCTGCGCACGACGCTCCCGCTGTTCGGCCGCGGCTCGATCGGCGAGGTCGCGGCGTACGCGGGGATGGGCGCCGGTCTGCTCGGCTTCGTCCTCGCCGGTCTCACGATCACCCCGCGCCGCCAGCCCTGGCTGCGGGAGATCTCCCGGGTCCGCCGCGCGGCCAACATCCTCGCCCTCGGCGCGCTCCACGCAGTGTTCGCCTTCCTGCTGTGCAGCGCCCTCTACGGGGTGTTCGCCTCGGCCTTCCTGGGGCTCGCCCTGGACCGCTGGACCGGCGCCGTGTGGGTCGCCATCACCGCCGCTGCCTGCGCGTACGCCTGCGTGGAGAGCGCTCTCGCGCTCACCAGCGAGTCCCTGTCCGTGCTGCTCGCCGCGTTCCTCGTGACCGGTGCGCTCGCGGCCGCGCTGAGCGCGAGCGACCCGCACTGGTGGCACCACCACTTCTCCGCGCTCGGCTCGGGCCGGGACGGGCTCACCTTCAACCTCACCCTGCTGCTGGCAGGGCTCGCGCTCGCCGCGATCGGCGACTTCGTGGGCCACGACGTCGCCCTCTGGTGCCGCGCGACCGGCCAGACCCGCTCCCGGGCCACGCTCGTGCGGCTCGCGCTCATCGTCCTCGGGCTGCTCGTGATCGCCGTGGCCCTCATCCCGATCGACGCCGAGCGGACCTGGCACGATGCCGCCGCGCAGAGCATCGTTCTCGTCTTCGCCACCGCGCTCGTGGGCTTCCCGGCGCTGTTCCGGCGCCTGCCCGGCAGTTTCCTCGCCGTCACGGTGGGCGTGATCATCGCGCTGCTGGCCCTGCTGATGCTGTGGAAGGGCGCGGGGTACCTGAACCTCACGGCCTTCGAGATGGGCGCGGCCGCGACCGTCATGGCCTGGCTCGTGCTGTTCGTGCGCACCGTCTCCGCGGCGGTGCGCAGCCTGCCCGCCGCGGACTGAGCTCCTCCGTCCCTCCCATGACAGCTGTCATGGGCGGGACATGACGGCGCCCGATGGGCCCGCGGCCACGGCGCGGCGGAGGCTGGAGCCATGAACGAGACGACCCCGGCCCCGTCCCAGGAACCTCGGCCCGCGATCGACTGCCGTGCCCTGACCAAGACCTTCGGCTCCCTCACCGCCGTCGACGACCTCGACCTCGCCGTCCCGCGCGGCCAGATCCTCGCGCTGCTCGGCCCCAACGGCGCCGGCAAGTCCACGACCACCGAGATGATGCTCGGGCTCGCGACCCCGGATGCCGGTGAGGTGCGCATCTGCGGCACCACACCCACGGACGCCGCGCGCCGCGGGCTCGTCGGCGCGATGCTCCAGAACGGCGCGCTGCTCGAAGACACGCCGGTGCGGGTCATGCTGAACCTCGTCGCCGGGGTCTGCGCGCACCCGCTGCCGCTCGACGAGGTCATCGAGCGCGCCGACATCTCCGCCCTGCTGCGTCGCAGCACCTCGAAGCTCTCGGGTGGGGAGGCGCAGCGCGTCCGCTTCGCCCTCGCCCTGCTGCCCGACCCCGAGGTGATCCTGCTGGACGAGCCCACGGTCGCCATGGACGTCGAGACCCGTCGGCGCTTCTGGGAGCGCATGCGCCACGTCGCCGCAGACGGCCGCACCATCGTCTTCGCGACCCACTACCTCGAGGAGGCCGACCAGCAGGCCGGCCGGGTGGTCGTCATGGACCAAGGGCGCATCGTCGCCGACGGGACCGGCGCGCAGATCAAGGCCAGGATCGGCGGACGCGCGATCACCCTGCGCGTTCCGGACCGCGCCGCCGCCGGCCCCCTCGCCCATCTCGACGGCGTGACCAGCGTCGACGTGCTCGAGGACGGCCGCCTGCGCCTCGCCACCGCGGATTCCGACGCGACCCTGCGCGGGCTCTTCACCGGCGCGGGCCTGCCCGCCGTCAGCGACGTCGAGGTCACCACCCCGAGCCTCGAGGACGCCTTCCTCGCGCTCACGTCCCACTGAACGCACCCCCAGAGCTCCCCGCCCGCCCCACCCTCCAGGAGACGCCATGACCACCGCATCCACCGCCGTCTATGCTCCGTCGACAGCCGCCACCGCGAGTCGCGGCGCCCCTGCGAGCCAGCTGCGGCGCACCACGCGCTTCGCGCTCGCCTCCACCACGACCACCCTGCGCAAGGGCATGTTCCTGTTCTTCACCGTCGCCCTCCCGATCCTCATGTTCCTGATGTTCAACGAGATCTTCGGGAAGGAGGCCATGGGCGAGGGCGGCGAGACCGTGGGCACCTTCATCATGGTGCGCATGGCCGCCTACGGCGGACTCGGCGCCGCGGTGAACGCCGGCGCGATCATCCAGCTCGAGCGCACCAACGGCTGGCTGAGGCAGCTCATGGTCGCGGGCCTCACCCCGCGCAGCTTCGTCCTCGGCAAGATGGTCGCCGCCATGGCCGTCGTGCTGCCTGCACTCATCGGCGTCTACCTCGCCGGCGCGCTCGTCGCCGGCATCCATCTGGACGCCCTGGAGGCCGTGCGCTCGCTGCTGGCCCTGTGGATCGGCATGCTGCCGCTCGTGCTGCTGGGCCTCGTCGTCGGACTCGCCCTGAAGCCCAGTGCCGTCGGCGCCGCGACCACGATCGGCATGATGCTGCTCGCCGTCGCGGGCGGGCTCTGGTTCCCCTACGAGATGTTCCCGAGCTGGCTGCAGTCCATCTCCCGCTTCACCCCGACGTACTGGGTGGGGGAGCTGGGCACCTGGGGCATCATCGGCGAGGACTTCCCGATGCGCGGCCTCGTGACCCTCGCCGCCTGGACCCTCGGCCTCGCGCTGATCGCGGCCCTGCTGCTGGGTCGCGCGGCGCGCTCCGCCTCGCGCCGCTGAGCGGCACGGCGGAGGAATGCTGGAAGAATCGGTGCCAGTCCGCGAGGAGGAGACCCCATGGCGCCAGCACGACTGACCGGCTCCGCGCGCCGCAGGCACGAGCTCGCCGCGACCGCACCGCCCCTCGAACGCGGCGACGAGCAGCATCCGCGCACGCTGCGCGGGCTGTATCGGGCTGCGGTCGAATCGGGCGCGATGTTCTACACGGCGCCCTCGCTGCTGTTCATGCTGTTCGTGATCATCCCGGCGTTCGACCATCCGACCCCGGTGCGCACGACGGCGATCATCGTGCTGTCCCTCGCCTTCAGCGCGGCCTTCCTCCTCCTGCCCGGGGTGAAGGCGTACAGCCCGAGCTTCGGGTACGGCTTCATCGCCGTGGTGTGGCTGCTGGTCGCCCTGTTCGTCCCGGCGATCGGCGTGAACGTCCTCTACATGGTGATGTTCGTGCAGATCGCGCACACCATCGCGCTGCCCTGGCGCACCGCCCGGGTGGTGATCCTCCCGCTCACCCTCGCCGTCTGCCTCCTCGCGGTGCTCACCGGCCAGTACATCTCGATCATCCTCGCGCTCGTCGGGCTCATGATCTCCCTGGGTGTCGGGTACGGGATCGAGCGCGAGATCCTCACCGAGCGCCTCGCGCGCGCCGAGCAGCGCAACGCGGTCCTCGCCGTCGCCGCCGAGCGCGAGCGCATCGGCCGGGACCTCCACGACATCCTGGGCCATTCGCTCACCACCATCACCGTCTCCGCCCAGCTCGCCCAGCGGCTGCTGGAATCGGATCCTGAGGCCGCCCGGGCCCAGATCTCCGAGGTCGAGCGGATCTCCCGCCAGTCCCTGGCCGACGTCCGCGCGACCGTGAGCGGCATGCAGGAGGTGCGCGCCGCCACCGAGATCGCCTCGGCCCGCAGCGTGCTCACGGCCGCCGGCATCGAGGCCGACGTCCCCGCGGCGCTGCCCGAGCTCGACGACGCCCGCGCGGAGCTCTTCGGGTACGTGATCCGCGAGGGCATCACGAACGTGGTGCGCCACTCCCGCGCGACGCGCTGCACGATCCGTGTGGACGAGGACTGCGTGAGCGTCGCCGACGACGGCGTGGGCATCCCGCGCGATCGCAGCCGCTCGGGCCTGGACGGCCTCGCCCGCCGCGTCGAGGAGGGCGGGGGAGAGCTCGTGGTCGCCCCGGGAGAGGACGGCACGGGGACCGTGATCACGGCGCACCTCGCGCCCGCCCGTCGGCCGCTCGACGAAGGAGCCACCCATGCCTGACGCACCCGCCGCGCCCGGCGCCCCGATCCGCATCGCCCTGGCCGACGATCAGGCCCTGCTGCGCTCGGGCCTCGCTGCCCTCCTGCGCCTCGAGGCCGACATCGAGGTGGTCGCGGAGGCCGCGGACGGCGCCGGGACCCTCGCCGCCGTCGCCGCGCAGCATCCCGACGTGCTGCTGCTGGACGTGCAGATGCCCGCCGGGACCGAGGCGGACGGCGGGGCGGGGCCGACCGACGGCCTCGAGGTCGCCGAGCGCTTGCGGGGATCGGGCACCCGCATCATCGTGCTGACGACGTTCGGGCGCGCCGGCTACCTGCGCCGCACCCTCGAGGCAGGAGCCGACGGCTTCATGATCAAGGATGCCCCCGTGGAGCGGCTGGTGGACGCGATCCGCCGCGTCCACCAGGGCCTGCGCGTGGTCGATCCCGAGCTCGCCGCGCAGTCGCTGGCCGCCGGGCCCAACCCGCTCTCGGCGAAGGAGACCGAGGTGCTGCGCGCCTGCGCGCACGGCGGCTCGACGGCCGACGTCGCCGCGCGGGTGTTCCTCTCCGAGGGCACGGTGCGCAACCACGTCTCGAGCGCGATCGGGAAGCTGGGCGTCGCCAATCGCGCCGAGGCCGTGCGCCGCGCCACCGACAACGGGTGGCTGTAGCGGGACGAGGTATGGACGGGCCGGAGGCGCCGCCGTAGAGTCGCCGACGATGATGACCAGTCAGGCCCGTTGCGGCCGCTCCCGGACAGGCGATCTGGTCGGTCCCTGATCCGCGCCCCTCCCGTCGTGCGCAGGCCGTCGACCCACCCGACCCCGCGCACCGACCGAGGAGAACCATGACCGCGCACTTCAACCACACCATCATCGCCACTCGCGACCCTGAGGGACTCGCTTCGTTCTACCGCGACCTGCTGGAAGCGGAGGAGGCCCCTTCCTGGGGCGTGTTCCAGAACCTGACCATCGGCAACGGCGTGCTGCTCCAGTTCGCCGCCCCACCGATCGACTTCCCGCCTCAGCACTACGCATACCTGCTGGACGACGAGCATTTCGACCGCGCTCTCGCCTCGATCCGCGAGAGCGGGCGCGAGCACTGGGCGGACCACACGAGGACCCGTCCCGGAGAGGTCAACACGGAGCATGGGGGCCGTGGCGTCTATCTCCTGGACCCCTCTGGCCACTATCTGGAGCTCATCACGCGTCCATACCTCTGAACCACTGAAGCCGGGCGCATGACACAGCCGGGCGACGCGCGAAGGCGCGCCGCCCGGCCGTGTGTGCTGCCGTGGGTCAGATCGTGGACGCGAACGGGTCGAAGTCGACGGGGACCGTCGGCACCTCGGAGACCGAGCTCTTCACGGCCACGAACTCCTCGCTGGCCGCGGACTCCTCGGCCGAGAGCATGATGTCCAGGACGTGGTAGCCCAGCTCGCCGCTCGCGACGTGCGGGCGGTCCTCGGCGATCGCGCGGACCATGTCCAGCAGACCCAGGCCGCGGCCGGTGACCGTGCCCTCCTGCGGGATCTCGATGCGCTCCTGGACGGGCGGCGCCTCGCCGAAGGACTCGAAGGGCTTCACGTACGAGATCGAGCCCTCGAACATGTTCGGGTCCGGCAGGAAGATCGAGCCCTCGGTGCCGTGGATCTCGACGATGCCCTGGCGGGCGAGCGGCGAGTCGAAGCTGACCAGCGAGTTCGCCTGCTGGCCGGCCTCGAAGCTGGTGAGCAGCGAGAGCGTGGACGGCACCTCGACGGGGAAGGTCTCCCCGGCGCGGTCGCCCACCTGGATGGTGCGCTCGAGCTGCGCGCGCAGGCCCATGGCCGCGACCGTGTCCACGGTGCCGAACAGGCTCACGAGCGCCGTGATGTAGTACGGGCCGATGTCCAGCAGCGGACCCGCGCCCTTGGCGAAGAGGAAGCCGGGGTTCGGGTGGAAGACCTCGGGGCCCTGCCACTGCATGGAGGTCTGGGCGAACAGCGGCGTGCCGATGGTGCCCTTGTTGATCTCGCGCTTGGCGGTCTGGAAGCCCGGGCCCAGCACGGTGTCGGGCGCGCAGCCCACGCGCAGGCCCTTGGCCTTCGCGTCCTCGAGCAGCTGTGCGGTGGACGCGCGGTCCAGGCCCAGCGGCTTCTCGGTCCACACGTGCTTGCCGGCGGCGATCGCGCTCGCGGAGACCTCGGCGTGCACGGCGGGGATGGTCAGGTTGACGACGATCTGGACGTCCGGGTGGTCCAGGACGTCCTGGGCGGTGCCGGAGGCGGGGACGCCGTGCTTGGCGGCCTGGGACTTCGCGCGCTCCACGTCGAGATCGCCGAGGATTAGGACCTCGACGTCGGGGAACGAGCTCAGGTTCTCCAGGTAGGTGTCGGAGATGACGCCGACGCCGATGAAGCCGACGCCGATCGGGCCGCCGGTGCTGCGGGTGGTGCTCATGCGATGAATCCTCCGTCGCGCAGGAAGGCAAAGCTGGCGGCGACGTCCTCGAAGACGTCGCCGGGGGTGTGGTCGTACTCGATGACGGCGTACTTCAGGGAGTCGCCGGCGGCCTTCAGGGCGTCCTCGGTGGGCACCTCGCCCTCACCGGGGTGACGCTGGTCGAGGCTCGCCGAGTCGAAGTCGGGGGCGTCGGGCGCGAAGGGGTTGCCCTGCGGCGGGACGCCGTCCTTCACATGGACCGCGACGAGGCGGTCGCCGAGCGAGCGCACGAGCTCGGTCGGGTTCTGCCCGCCCACGATCGCCCAGAACAGGTCGAGCTCGATGACGACGCTCGGGTCGAGCAGGGAGACCATGTACTCGTACGCGGTCTTCCCGTCGAAGCTCGCGAGGAACTCCTGCGCGTGGTTGTGGTAGCCGACGCTCAGCCCGAAGGTCTTCGCGGTCTCGGAGGCGGCGTTCAGGCGCTCGGCGATGTCCTTGACGCCGTCCTGCGTGAGCCAGCGCTCGACGGGCACGAAGGGGTCGATGACGGTGGTCATCCCGATCGCGGCGGCGGCCTCGAAGACGACCTCGTTGGCGGGGGTGGGGATGGAGCCGTCCGGGGTCCACAGCTCGTCGGAGAGCAGCGGCGCGTGGCCGGTCGGGGAGGCGAGGCCGCTCGCGTCGAGCGCGGCGCGGATCTCGCGCGGCCGGCGCACGAAGTCGAACGCCTCGACGTTCTTCAGGCCGATCGCGGCGAGCTTGTCGAGGGAGCCGCCCATGTCGTCGGAGAACTGCTGAGCAAGGGTGTACAGCTGCACGGAGCCGAGGGGGAGAGCCACGGTGCCCTTCTTTCCTTCAGGAGTGGTGATGGGTGCGTACGGCGTCACGCTAGCACGGAAAAGTACCGTGTGGAGGTTTTCTCGGGGTATGGTGCGGGCCATGACGAGCAGCGAGCAGGGCGAGGGGAGCGACGCGGCTCCCGGACGGCCCGACCCGGCGCACGACGCGCCCGCTGAGGCGCACGTCGAGGAGCAGGCGACCATCGGCCGACCCGGCGCCTACGCCAAGGGCATGGCCCGACGGCGCCAGATCCTGGACCGCGCCATCGAGGTCTTCCGAGAGCGCGGGGCCGACGGCACCTCGCTGCGCCGCATCGCCGAGGCCATCGGCGTCTCGCACGCGGCGCTGCGCCACTACTTCGACTCCCTCGAGCAGCTGCTGGTGGCGGTCTACGCCCACGCCGAGGCCGCGCGCGACGACGACCCGGACCTGCCCGAGCCCTCGTCGGCCGTCGACGTCATGGTGCAGGCGGCCGTGCAGAACCTCGAGGTGCCCGGCCTCGTGCAGCTGTACTCGACGCTCGTCGCGGCCTCGCTCGAGGCGCGGTCGACCGAGGCGAAGGACTACTTCACCTCCCGCTTCGCGCACCTGCGCGTCGCGCTCGAGGCACGGGTGCGCGCCGAGCAGGAGGCGGGGGAGCTGCGCTCCGACGTCGATCCCGCGCAGATCGCGTCCCTGCTCGTCGCAGCGTCGGACGGCCTGCAGATCCAGTGGCTGCTGGAGCCCGACATCGATCTCGAGGGCACGCTGAGCGCCTTCCGCACTCTGCTGCGGCCCTGAGCGTCGCCCCCGGGGGCCCGTGCCGGTGGGCGGATCCCCGCGGATGCTCGGGGTACCCGGATGTCCGCCAGGGCCCGCGAGGCCTAGGCTGAACAGGTGCTGAGCGCGATCGAGGATCTGCTGGAGCTCGTCATCTCCATCTCCGTGCCCGCCTTCGCGATCGCGAGCATGCTCTCCATGGGACTGCGCACCCCGCTGGACACCTTCGGGCGCCAGCTGCGCGATCGCAGGAGCGTGATCGCCGTGCTGATGGCCAATTTCGTGGTGGTCCCCGCTGTCGGCACCCTCATCGTCTGGATGCTGAGCCCCTGGGTGCCCGGCGGCGTCTCCGAGGGATTCGTGATCGTGCTGTGCGCTGCGGGCGCACCGTTCGTGCTGCAGCTCGGCGCGATGGCCCGCATCCCCTTCGACGAGTCCGCGGGGCCGATGGCCGTGCTGCTCCTGGGCACGGTCGTGTACATGCCGATCGTCGTGCCGCTGCTCATGCGCGACGTCGAGGTCGATGCCCTCGCCGTCGCGGCCCTGCTCCTGGGGACGATGCTCGCTCCGATGATCCTCGGGGTCGCCGTCGCCCGTGCGCTGCCGCGTCGGGCCGACTCGCTGGGACGCCTCGCCGGCGGAGTCGCGGCGGTCGCGGCAGTCCTCATGTTCCTCTCGGGCTTCGGTGCGAACTCCGGGCTCGTCCTCGATCTGCTCGTCTCGCCCTCGCTGCTGGTCGCGATCGGGATCGTGGCCCTCGCCTTCATCGCCGGCCGGATCGCGGGGGAGCAGGCGGGACCCACGCTGCGGGTTCCCGACGGGCCCGGGATCCTCACCAGTCAGCGCAACATCGCCGCCGCCCTGCTGGTCGCCCGCGGCGCTGAGCACCATGGGGAGATCGTCATCGCGATCCTGCTGACCAGCGCCGTCGGGTTCGCGATGCTCGTCCCCTACGCCTTCGCCACGGGGCTCGTGCGGCGTCGGCGAGCGGGGGAGCGGACGACGCTCGGCCGACTGATCGGCACCAGTCGCTCCCCGGACGAACCCGGCGACTGACGGGTCACCGCGACGCCGCAGTCCCGTCTCCAGCGCGCGCCTCCAGCGTGCGCCGCAGCCCCGCGGCCCGGTCCGGGCTCAGGGAGACGTCGAGCTCCCGCACCGTCTCGATGGACTGCGCGGGCGTCAGCTCCCGGCGCTCCGTGGGGCGCTCCGCTCTGCGGATGGTCAGGGAGGTGTCCGCCAGACTGTGGTGCCCCTCCGAGGTGAAGCGGGAGACGATGAGGCGGTGGGTGAACGGGCCCGCGTCCGGGTCCGTCGACGTGATCACGTGCCCGCCCCGCACATCAGCCGGCACCACGGGCAGGGTGTCGATCACGTGGGCGGTCTCGCCGTTCCGGCGCAGCTCCCAGGTCTCGGCCCCGCCGGCCTCGTCCCGGTGCAGCGAGTACTCGCCGTGCGCCTCGTGCCGCACGGCGCCGTCGGACATCCGCATCGGCTCGGTGATCGAGAGCCCGAAACCGGGGTCGCAGAGCAGCCTCTCGTCGTCGAGCCGCACCTCGAGGGCCATGTGGGTGCGGGTGTTGACCGGGCTGTGCACGCGTCCCAGACGCCGGGTCACCGTGAACCCGAGCGACTCGCACGTCGCGGCGAACAGCTGGGCGTGCTCGAAGCAGTACCCGCCGGTGCGCTCGACCAGCAGCCGGCGGGACACGGTCGCGGGCGCCACCCCCGGATGATCGCCCAGGAGCACGTCCACGTTCGCGAAGGGGAACGTGTGCACGTGCCGGCGATGGAGCTCGGCGAGCAGAGCGAGGTCCGGCTCCGAGCGCTCGAGCCCGAGGAGCTCGAGGTGGAGATCGACGTCGACGTCGGAGACATGCCAGGGGTCGGGGGCGGGAGTCATCGAGTCGCGGCTCATGCGTCCAGCCTAGAAGCCCGGCTCGTGGACGAGGCCCGCGGGATCTGTCCGGGGCTTCGCTGGTAGCGGAGCGGCGGGTCCTCCGAGGAGCCCGACACCTAGGCTGACACGGTGTCGTCCCTCGTGCGCATCGTGCGCTTCACCCGTGAGCTGTCCCCGCTCTACCTCCTCATCGTCCTCTGCTCGGTCGTCACCGCGCTGACCGGCCTCGCCGTCCCCTTCATCATCGGTCACGCGACCGACGTGGTCACCGGCGCCGTGGGCGGCAGCATCGACGCCGCCTCCGCCACCCGCACCGTGCTCTGGCTCGCCTTCGCGCTGCTGCTCGCGGAGCTCGCGAACACGCTGCTGTCGAACCTCGGCGGCTACTACGGCGACCGCATGAGCAACCGCCTGCGCACGATCCTCTCGGTGCGCTACTTCGACAAGCTGCTCGCCCTGCCGCAGCGCTGGTTCGACACCGAGCTGACCGGCACGATCGTCTCGCGCCTGAACCGTTCGATCGCCGAGGTCTCGAACTTCGCGAAGACCTTCTCGAACTCCTTCGCGACGATGCTCATCACGACCTTCGCGGTCCTGGGCATCTCCGCCTTCTACTTCTGGCCGCTCGCGGTGCTGCTGCTCATCATCTTCCCGGTCTACGTGTGGCTGACCGCGCTGACCTCGAAGAAGTGGCAGAAGCTCGAGGGCGCGAAGAACGAGCAGGTCGACCACGCGGGCGGGCGCTTCGCCGAGGTCATCGGCCAGATCCGCGTCGTGAAGTCCTTCGTGCGCGAGCGCTCGGAGCTCGACGGCTTCCGGGGGCGCTTCGAGGCGACCGACGATCTCACCTCCGAGCAGTCCGCCCACTGGCACCGCATGGACGTGCTGCGCCGCGGCGTCCTGAACCTCATCTTCTTCGCGATCTACGCGATCATCTTCGTGCTCACCGCGCGCGGCCAGTTCTCGCTGGGCCAGATGGTGCTGCTGATCCAGCTCATGAACATGGCCCGCGACCCCGTGCAGTCGATGAGCTGGGTGATCGACTCGTCCCAGCGCGCGATCGCGGGCTCCCGCGACTACTTCCGCGTCATGGAGACGCCCGTGGATCCGCGCACCCCGCACGTGGCGGCCGCACCCGGCGCCGACGGCCTCGAGGCGGAGGATCTTCCCGTGCCCGTCCTCGGCGCACCGATGGTCGCCTTCGACGACGTCCGCTTCGCCTACGAGAACGGCGAGGACGTCCTGCACGGGGTCTCCTTCGACGTCGCCCGCGGGGAGAAGGTCGCCCTGGTCGGCGAGTCCGGCGGCGGCAAGTCCACGATCGTGAACCTGCTGCTCGGCCTCTACGAGACCCGCACCGGAAGCGTCGACATCGCCGGGCACCCCCTCACGGACCTGCCGCTGGGCCAGCTGCGCCGCGAGATCGGCGTGGTCTTCCAGGACGCCGCCCTGTTCTCCGGCACGATCCGCGAGAACATCGCCTACGGCAGACCCGATGCGTCCGACGAGGAGATCCGCGAGGCCGCCCGCCGTGCGAACGCCGACCGCTTCATCGAGCGCTTCACCGGCGGATACGACACCGTGATCGGCGAGCGCGGACTGCGGCTCTCCGGCGGTCAGCGCCAGCGGATCGCGGTGGCCCGCGCGATGCTCAAGGACGCCCCGATCCTCGTGCTCGACGAGGCGACGTCGGCCCTGGACACCAAGGCCGAGCGGCAGGTGCAGGCCGGGCTCGAGGAGCTCATGGCCGGACGCACCTCGCTGATCATCGCCCACCGCCTCTCGACGATCGCGAGCGTGGACCGCATCGTCACCCTGCGCGACGGCCACGTCGACGAGATCGGCGCCCCGGAGGACCTCGCGGCATCCGGCGGCATCTACGCCGAGCTGCTCTCGCTGCAGGACTCGGGACGGAAGAAGGACCTGGCGAGGTTCGGTTTCCGCGCCTGAGGCGAGGCGGACGGGGCCGCGCGCCGGTTCTGGCTCCGCCCGGACGCCCCGACCCAGGCCGACGCGCCGGCCCACACCGGCCGCCCGCGCGCAAGAATGGACGCGACAGCAGACCGGAAGAAAAGGACCCCAGCACATGACCAAGCGCATCCTCGTCGTCGGAGCCCGTGGACTCATCGGATCGGAGGCGGCCTCCGCCCTCGAAGCTGCAGGCCACGAGGTCATCCGGGCCTCGCGCAGCAGCGGCGAGCACGTCGACCTCACCGCCCCCGCCTCGATCGAGGCCCTCTTCGAGCGCATCGGCGATGTCGATGCGGTCGTCTCGACCACCGGCGTCGTCGCCTTCAAGCCCTTCACCGAGCTCACCCTCGACGACTTCCGCGACGGCGTGGGGGACAAGGCCCTCGGCCAGATAGCCCTCGTCACGCTCGGCGCGGCGCATGTGCGCGATGGCGGTTCGTTCACCCTCACCAGCGGAGTCCTCTCCGCGGAGCCCATCGAGACCGGCACCGCCGCGTCGGTCGCCAACGGCGCGCTGGACTCGTTCGCGATCGCCGCCGCCGTCGGCCTGCCCCGCGGCATCCGCATCAACACCGTGAGCCCGAGCGTCATCGCCGAGGCCACCGGCTACCACTCGAGCTTCCCCGGCTTCCCGCAGACCCCCGTCGCCGAGGCGGCCCGCGCGGTCGTCCGCTCGGTCGACGGCGTGGAGACGGGGCAGATCTTCTCGGTCTGATCCCGTCGGCCCGGCGTCTCACGCCCACCGTCCGCCGCCCGCCGCCCGCGCACAGCCCCTTCTTCGGGAACTCCACAGCTCCTGCTCAGGGCGGTCGATAGCATGGTCCGCATCACATGACGACCGGCCTCCCGGGGGACGAAGGAGATCAGCATGGGCTTCATCCAGGCATTCAAGGGCGCCATCGGCGGCATGTTCGCCGATCAGTGGAAGGACTTCCTCACGGTGCCCGACGGGCTCCCGGCGACGGCGGCCCTGTTCCCCGCGGTCCCGCGCGGCACCAACGCCGGCCGCGGCTCGAACGTGCGCGGCTCGCAGTCGATCATCACCAACGGCTCCCGGATCCTCGTGCCCGAGGGCTACGGCCTGGTGACGGTGCTCGACGGCAAGGCGACCGGCTTCATCACCGAGGCGGGCGGCTACGAGTTCCAGGGCGATGCGCCCGACTCGAAGTCCGTCTTCGCCGGGGACGACGTGATGTCCTCGACCGTGGGCATGAGCTGGGAGCGCTTCAAGTTCGGTGGCCGCCCCACCTCCCAGCAGCTCGCGTTCTTCGTGAACCTCAAGGAGATCCCCGACAACCGCTTCGGCACGCAGTCGGAGATCTACTGGGACGACGCCTATCTCAACGCGCAGGTCGGGGCGCTGGCCCGCGGGTCGTACACGATGCGGATCCTGGACCCGCTGCTGTTCGTGCACAACTACGTGCCCGCCTCGTTCATCACCGAGAACGCAGGGGTCTTCGACTTCTCCGACCCGGACAACCCGGCCGGCAATCAGCTGTTCCGCGAGGTCGTCTCCTCGCTCGCCGCCGCGTTCTCCCGCTACACGAACGACCCCGACAAGGGGAACCGGATCACTCGCATCCAGTCCGACGCCGTCGGGTTCGCGCAGTCCCTCGCGGCCGTCGTCGAGGAGGACTACCGCTGGTCGAGCGACCGCGGCCTCGCGATCGTGAAGGTCGCGATCGCCTCGATCGAGTACGACCAGAACACCCGTGCGCTGCTCAACGACGTCCAGAAGGCCGACGCCCTCTCCGGCAACCGCTCGCAGTCCTTCATGAACCAGGCCGTCGCCCGCGGCGTCCAGGGCGCCGGCGAGAACGGCGGCGGGCAGGGTCTCGCGATGATGGGCATGGGCATGAACGCGACCGGCGGAATCGTGCAGCCCTCGCAGGCCCAGACCCCTCCCGGACTGAACTTCGGGAACCAGCAGGGTCAGCAGCAGGGCCAGCAGACCGCCGGCGAGCCCGCCCAGGCCCAGGCCGCGGGAGCCTCGGCAGGCGCTTCAGACGGGGCTCCGGCCGACGGGTCCGCCGGCTCCGCTCCGGCCGCGGAGGACCCGGTCGCCAAGCTCGGCCAGTACAAGCAGATGCTGGACCAGGGGCTGATCTCGCAGGAGGACTACGACGCGGCCAAGAAGAAGGCGCTGGGTCTCTGACCCGGCCGTCGGCCCCCTGGCACCTCGAAACCAGACCACGGAAGACCCGCGATGAGCCAGCAGCCCGGTGACCCCGCGCGTCCGACCGGACCCGCGGGGCCTCCGCCCGTTGCGCCGGGAGCGCAGCCTCCGATCCAGGAGCCCCCGATGCAGCAGCCCCCGACGGAGCAGCAGCCGCCTGCACAGCCGCCTGTGCAGCAGCCTCCCGCTCCGACGCAGCAGGCTCCGTCGGCCCCCGGCGCGCAGCCTCCTCCGCCCGCCCCCGCCGAGCAGATCCAGGACGCGATCGACGAGGCGACGTCGGGCGACCGTGTCATCGACACCGATCGGGGCAAGAGCCACGGGCTGGACAAGTGCCCGCGATGCGGGTCCTCCGACGTGCACTACCGGATCGAGTCCCGGGCGCTCGTCTGCGACTACTGCCGCAACGAGTGGAACGAGGACAACGCCGAGAAGGCATTCCACCTCGACACCCCGATCCAGGAGCTGCGCGGCGACCACGTCGCCTCCGGCGCCCAGGACGTCCAGGCCGGCGACTCGATGGTCACCATCAAGTGCCAGGGCTGCGGCGCCGAGATCGTCGTGAAGTCCGACGAGACCCTGCAGGCCCGCTGCCACTGGTGTCGCCAGGTGCTCTCGATCAACCATCAGATCCCCAACGGCGCCGTCCCCGACGCGGTGCTGCCCTTCACGCTCACCCGCGAGCAGGCGGTCGAACAGATCAAGAAGTTCGTCGACTCCCGCCGCACCTTCGCCAACCGCACCTTCGTCAAGGAGTTCGTGCCGGACAACGTCAAGGGCGTCTACATGCCCTACATGGTGGTGGACGGCAACCTGCACACCGACCTGCGCGGCACCGGCGAGATCACCACCCGCACCTACACGGTCCAGCGCCGCGTCGGGAAGGACCAGACGGTCTCCGAGCGCTACTGGGACGCCAGCGTCCACGAGCTGGGTCGCAGCTTCGACGTGCTGGTCAACGACCTCACCGCCGGCTCCTCGCGGCAGTACGACCGCACCGACTCCTCGGCCGCGACCAACTACATCCTCGACGCGGTCCAGCCGTATGACACCCGCGAGGCGCTCGTGTTCAACCCGAACTACCTCTCGCGCTTCACCTCCGAGCGCCGGGACCTGGACATCGACGACCTCGACGAGCGGGTCGAGGACAAGTTCCTCACGATCGCCCGCGAGAAGGCGCGTCCCACGATCGCCCAGTACGACCGCGGTGTGCGCTGGGAGCGCGAGGGCGTCGCGATCCGCGGCACCCGCTGGATCACGATGTACGTCCCGGTGTGGCTCTACAGCTACTACCAGCAGACGTCGAAGGGCAGCTACGTCCACTACATCGCGGTGAACGGCCGCACCGGCAAGACCATGGGGTCCGTCCCCGTGTCCCATCCGCGGATCTTCAGCCTGGCCTGCGCGGGCGGCGCGGTCGCGACCGCCGCCGCGGCGGTCGTGGGCTGGGGAGTCTTCCTCACCCAGGGATTCTGAGAGGAGCAGGCCATGGACACCATCCTCGCGGCGCAGGTGCTGCTGGCCGACGGCGGCAGCTCCGAGGGCGGGCTGTTCGCCCTCGCGCTCCCGTTCGTCGTGGGACCGGCCGTGTTCGGCGCGATCTACGGCGGCATCTACCGCTACTACCGCAACAAGGACAAGCGGTTCGGCTTCGAGCGCGAGACCGACATCCAGGTCGGCAACCTCCAGGCCTTCGACCACCACGTCGGCGACAAGAACCGCCAGCGCAGCGCCACGATGTCGGGCGCGAACCAGGACGATCCGCTGCAGCGCGTGGGACGGCTGGAGGTGCGGTGAGCACCCCACACGCCGCTGGCCCCGCGGCGCATCACGTCGCGGCCGACGCGATCGTCGTGGGTGCGGGCCTGGCAGGCCTCGTCGCCGCCTGCGAGATCGCCGACGCCGGGCGCGACGTGCTCCTCCTCGAGCGCGAGGGCATGGCGGACCTCGGCGGGCAGGCGCACTGGAGCTTCGGCGGATTGTTCCTCGTCGACAGCCCCGAACAGCGCCGACTGGGGATCCGCGACTCCCTCGCGCTGGCGCATCAGGACTGGATGGGCTCCGCGCGCTTCGAGCGGCCCGAGGACCACTGGCCCCGCGCCTGGGCCGAGGCCTACCTGCGCTTCGCCGCCGGGGAGAAGCGCGCCTGGCTGCACGGCATGGGCGTGCGGTTCTTCCCCGTCGTCGGCTGGGCCGAGCGCGGCGACGGCACCGCCGAGGGCCACGGGAACTCCGTGCCCCGCTTCCACGTCACCTGGGGCACCGGCCCCGGCGTGCTCGAGCCGTTCCTGCGCCGCCTCGCCGCGCACCGCGAGAGCGGGAGGATCCGCCTGCGCACCCGCCACGCCGTCGAGGCGCTGATCCTCGAGGACGGGCGCGCGGCCGGGGTGCGCGGGCACGTCCTGGAGGCCGACGCGACACCGCGCGGGGTCGCCTCGACCCGTCGGCCGACGGGCGAGTTCGAGGCCCGGGCCGGCGCCGTGCTGCTCGCCACCGGAGGCATCGGCGGCAACCCCGACCTGGTGGGCGAGCTGTGGCCGCAGCGCCTGGGCACCATGCCGAGGGACGTGGTGCGCGGCGTGCCCGCGAGCGTCGACGGCGCCGGCATGGTGATGGCGCGCGACGCGGGCGCACACTGGATCAACGCCGACCGCATGTGGCACTACACCGAGGGGCTGCGCAACTGGGATCCCGTGTGGGAGGGGCACGGGATCCGCATCCTCCCCGGCCCCTCGTCGCTCTGGGTCGACGCCCGCGGGGAGCGGCTGCCCGCTCCCGCCTATCCCGGCTTCGACACCACGGGCACGCTGCGGATCCTGCGCGAGCGCGGGGGTGAGCACTCGTGGTTCGTGCTCACCCGCCGGATCATCGAGAAGGAGTTCGTGCTCTCCGGGAGCGAGCAGAATCCCGATCTCACCGGCAAGGGCCTGCGCGCGGTGCTGGGGAGGGTGCGGCCCGGGGCGCCGCCGCCCGTGCAGGCCTTCCTGGACCGCGGCGAGGACTTCGTGACCGCGAGCGACGTCCCCGGCCTCGTGCAGAAGATGAACGCCCTGGTGGGGGAGGACCTCGTGGACGCTGAGCGGCTCGAGACGCAGATCCGGGCCCGTGACGCGGAGGTCGTGAACCCCTTCGCGAAGGACACCCAGATCACCGCGATCCGGGGCGCCCGCCGCTACGTCGGCGACCGGCTCATCCGCACCGCGGCCCCGCACCGCCTGCTGGATCCTGCGGCGGGTCCCCTGATCGCGGTGCGCCTGCACGTGCTGCTGCGCAAGACCCTCGGGGGCCTCGAGACCGACCTCGACGGCCGCGTGCAGCGCGCACCCGCGGCGGGCGGCGGCGCGTTCGACGGCCTGTTCGCCGCGGGCGAGGCCTCCGGCTTCGGGGGCGGCGGCTACCACGGCAACTCGGCGCTCGAGGGCACCTTCCTGGGCGGATGCCTCTTCTCGGGTCGACAGGCCGGACGGGGGATCGTGGAGGAGCTGCGGTGAGCGCCGAGGGAGCCGGCCCCGCCGAGGCGGATGGCATGCGGGCGCTGCTGGTGACGGGCGCCGTCGGCGTCGGCAAGACGACCGTCGCCGACGCGATCGGGGACGAGCTGGAGGAGCGCGGGATCCCGGGGGCCGTCCTCGACCTGGACTGGCTGCGCAGGTCGTGGCCGAGCCCCGCGGGCGACCGCTTCAACAGCCGTGTGGAGCTCGCGAACCTGCGTGCCGTGTGCGCGGTCTATCGCGGCACCGGGGCGCGCGTCCTGGTCGCTGCCGGGGTCTTCGAGGAGGTCGGCGCCCGCGCCGACTACGAGGAGGCGTTCGGCTGCCCGCTGACCGTGGTGCGACTGCGCGCCCCGCGGGACCTGGTCCGTTCGCGCCTGCGTCGGCGCCACGAGCGGGACCCGGAGGCTCTGGCCTGGCACCTCGCGAGGTTCGACGAGCTCAGCGCGATCCTCGAGGTCGCGCGGGTCGAGGACGCGGCCGTCGACGCGGCGGAGGACCCGCGGGTCTCCGCGCGGCGTGTACTCGCGGCTGCACGGATCTGAGGGCGTCCCGGTCCGTCGGCCGGTTTCGTCCCTCGACAGCACCATCCCTCGACAGCACCGTGCGTCGACCGGTCAGACTGTCGACCGCTCCGGAACCATGATCGCCGAGAAGTCCTCGTTCCCACGGCCGGCCTCCTGCTGGCTCTCGAGGGAGTCGAGGGCGGCGTGGAGTGCCGGCAGGTCCTCGTCCTCTCCCGTGTCCGCCACCGTGTCGAGCATGAGGCGGGCGTCCTTCGCGATCGCGTCGACCGTGAAGTCACCGCCCTCGGTCGAGCGCTCGCCGCGCACGAACGGGCCCTTCATGGCCGCGATGAACGCGAGGCCCGTCGAGCCCAGCATGTCGAGGGTCGCCTCGTCGGACACGCCGCACGCCGTGCCCAGGGCGAGCGCCTCCTTCAGCCCCTGCGCGCTCACCGCGAGCGCGAGGTTCGCGAGCAGCTTCCCCGTCGCGGCCTCGCGGCCCGAGCCGACCTGGACGAGGCGATCGGGGTCCGCCCACGGGGCGACGAGATCGGCGATCCGCGCCCGGCGGTCCGCGTCGGCCGAGCCCACGTAGACCCCGAGCATGCCCTTGCGCGCCGGGCCCAGCGTGCCCACGACGGGCGCGGCGACGTAGCCGGCGACGGCGTCGGCGAACTCATCGGCGTCGGCGGGGGAGACGGTCGTGGTGTCGACCCAGGTCACGCCCTCCGGGATCAGACCCGGGCCGGTGACCACCTCGCGGACGGCGGCGGGGCCGAACAGGCTCGTGACCACGACGTCCGCGCCCTGAACGGCCTCCTCGGGGGCGTCGACCACGCGGGCTCCGCCCTTCTCGACGATCCGCGTGCGCTCGCGGGTGCGGTTCCAGGCCACGAGCTCGTGGCCCGCGCCCAGCAGCTGCAGGGCAAGCTCCGTGCCCATCCGTCCGGTGCCCAGGAATGCGATCCTCATACCCGACAGTCTGGCACTGCTCCTAGAGTGGCATCCATGACTTCCGCGCCCGCCCTGCCCCCGGTCATCGACATCGATCGCTTCCGCGCTCTGCGCGAGGAGCCCGGGGTGCGCGTCGCCGAGGTGCGCTGGGCGCTCGACGGGTCCAAGGACCGCTCGACCTTCCTCGCCGGCCACGTGCCCGGCTCCGTGTACATCGACCTGGGTGCCGATCTCGCCGCTCCCGCACGACCCGACGCCGGTCGCCACCCGCTGCCGGACCCCGCCGACTTCGCCGCCGCCCTCGGCGCGGCGGGCATCGCAGACGGCGTCACCGTGCTCGCCCTCGACGACACCGACGGCTCGCAGGCCTCGCGCCTGGTGTGGATGCTGCGCGCCCTCGGCGTGGACGCCGCGCTGCTGGACGGAGGGCTCGACGCCTGGACGGCCGCCGGCGGCGAGCTCTCGACGGAGGACCCCGCACCGGACGCCGCCACGTTCACCCCGCGCTCGTGGGGGACGGGCGTCACCGCGACGGCCGACGAGGTCGAGGCCGTCGCCGGAAGCGAGGGCTCGGTCGTCATCGACGCCCGCGCATCCGAGCGGTTCCGCGGCGAGAGCGAGCCCGTCGACCCGCGCGCGGGTCACGTGCCCGGTGCGATCAACGTCCCGTTCGCGGGGAACATCGGGGCCGACGGGCGGTTCCGCGACCCGCAGGCGCTGCGCGAGCGCTTCGAGTCCGCGGGCGTGGACGGCGAGGACGAGATCATCGTCTACTGCGGCTCCGGCGTCACCGCGACCCACGACCTGCTGGCACTCGAGCGCGCCGGCTTCACCGGCGCGCGGCTGTTCCCCGGCTCGTGGTCGCAGTGGAGCGCGGACGAGGGCCGCGAGGTCGCGACCGGCGAATGAGGGACTGGGGCGGTGTCGCGGACGCCTGACCTCACCCCGCGCCCAGCCGTTGCTGGATCGCGCGCACCACACGCCCTCTGTCCACAGACGGGTCGAGTCCGAGGACCGCGGCCCAGACCAGCACGACCTCCTCGTGGTAGCTGTGGCCGTGGCCGCCGTCGACCTCGGCCGAGAGCGGCATGTCCGCCGCGATCTGCCAGAAGGTGATCCACGGCGCCCAGCCCACGGCGCCGGTGACGTCCCTGCCCACGCGCTCGCGCAGCCAGTCGGGCTTCCTCACCAGCAGGGACGGCTGCCACCAGACGACGGGGTCCGAGGCGTGCTGAACGTAGGCCACGCGCGGCGGCAGCCAGGGCCCGAAGGCCGGGCCGCGGCCGTGGAAGGGGCGATGCAGATCGGCCGGCTCGGTGATGAAGCGGACGTGCTCGCCGTCGCCCACCACGGGTGCGATCTCCGGCGTGCCCGGCCGTCGTGCCTCGGTGAGCTCGCGCCAGATCGGCGTGAACCCCGGGGTGCCCGTCCACACCGCGCCGTCGATGCGCGCGAGCATCTCCGAGACGTCGCCGAACGCCGCCTGGCCGGCGAAGGAGCCGAGCGACTCCCCGGCCGCGAACAGACGCGGGCGCTCGTGCGGGGGCATCGCATCGAGCCTCCCGCGCACCGCCTCGAACAGCAGACGCCCCGCACGCTGCGGGGTGCGCCGGTCCAGCACGTAGTTCAGGGCGCTCGAGTAGACCGAGTACTGCAGGGAGGCGGTCGCGCAGTCGCCGCCGGTGAGGAACTCGACCGCGGACAGCGACCATTCCTGCAGCCACCCCGTGCCGGTCCCGGTGAACAGCACGAGCACCTCGCGCTCCCACGCGCGGGTGCGGTCGAGCTCGGCGATCACGGCCGCGACGGTCTGCTCGAGCGTGCGGTCGGAGCGCTTGCCCGCGTACACGCGGATGGGCGTGCGCGCGCTCCTCCCTGTGGCCCGCGCGATCTCCTCGGCGCTCGCCGCGGAGGAGACGATGCGCCGTCCCGCGGCGCCGAGGGACTCCCAGCTCTCCTTCGAGGCGATCGATCCGGACACCAGCTCGGAGGCGGGGCGGCGCAGGTCGGGGGAGAGCAGCCGGTTGGCCTGCTCGGCGCGCTCGATCATCCGCTCGAGCACCTGGCCGCGCAGCAGGCGGTCGATCGCGACGGCGAGCGTCGCCGCGGTGAGCAGGGCGGAGCCGATGCCGACGGCGAGCGGAGGCAGATAGGAGCGCAGCAGCAGCCGGTACAGGCGCGCCGTCGCGCCCACGACGCGGGACGCCATGAGCACTCCGGCGAAGATCCCGAGCCCCGCGGCGGTGCCCACCGCATGCGTGGCGAGGTTCTTCGGCTCGCGGTCCACGAGCACGCTGATCTCCCGCTGCCGCAGCGCCCCTCGGGTCCACGAGTAGGCGGTGATCCCGACCAGGGCGGCCGCGCCGCCCCAGCGCAGCGTCTCCCGGTTCCGGGGGCTGAGGGGCTCGCGCGCCACGGGATGGGGGAGGCGTCGCACGAGCATCCGGCCGGTACGGCCCAGCACCACGCCCGAGGCGTAGCCGTACGTCGTGGACAGCGCGTAGTTCGCCGCCCACATCCACCAGGTGCGCGGCAGCAGGCTCGGCGAGGTCGCGATCCAGCCGGCCATGCTCGCGCCCAGGAAGCCCGAGGCGCTCAGCGGGGTCGTGGTCGCCACGCGCCCCGCCGCGCGGCGGATCATGCGGCGGGTGGCCCGCGGTGCCACGTCGGCATGGACGGTCCGGGCGAGGCGGCCGACGGCGCGCAGCAGACGCCGGGAGGACGAGGTGGAGGGGGCGCGCGTGGGACGGAGTGCCGGGCCGATGCGCATGCACCCAGGCTAGTGCTCCCGGGCGCTCCCGGGATCCTCTCCTGTGCGCCCGGACGGACGCCCCCAGCAGGGTGCTCCCGTGCGATGCGGTGTTGCGATGTGGTGTCCGGATCCGCCGTGGCGGCCCGCGCCTCCGGGCCCGACGTCCTAGCCTTGTGCCATGAAGATCCTGCTGCCGGACACGATGGAGCTCGACCCCGCCCTGCCCGAGGGGTGGGAGGCCGTCGTCGTCGACGCCCGCGAGCCGATCCCCGCCGAGCACCATGACGCCGAGGTCCTCGTCGTCTGGGGCTCCTCGCGCCGCCATCTCGAGTCCGCCGCGCGGGACCTGGGGTCCCTGCGCCTCGTGCAGTCCCTCGCCGCCGGGGTCGACGGGATCCTCGCCGCCGGATTCGCCGACGACGTGGTGATCGCGACCGGCGCGGGCCTGCACTCGCGCACCGTGAGCGAGCACGCCCTGGCCCTGCTGCTCACGCTCGTGCGCCGCCTGCCCGAGGCGCGGATCGCCCAGGAGCATCACGAGTGGTCGCGCGAGCTCGGCGGCCTGCAGCCCCTCCACCCCGAGGGCCGCCTCACCACCCTGCTCGATGCCCGCGTGCTGATCTGGGGCTTCGGGGAGATCGGGCAGACCCTCGCCCCGATCCTCGCCGCCCTCGGCGCGCACGTGCGCGGGGTCGCCCGCAGCGCGGGGGAGCGCTCCGGCTTCGAGGTCATCGCCGCGGACGACGTCATGTCCGCCCTGCCGGGGACCGACGTCCTCGTCGACATCCTCCCGGCCTCACCGGAGACCGCGGGAGCCGTCGGCCGCGAGGTGCTGGATGCGCTGCCGGACCACGCGATCCTCGTGAACGTGGGGCGCGGGGCGACCGTCGACCAGGACGCCCTGCTCGACGCCCTCGAGGACGGGCGACTGGGCGCCGCAGGCATCGACGTCACCGATCCCGAGCCGCTCCCGGCCGACGACCCGCTGTGGGGAGCGCCGCGGCTGCTCATCACGCCGCACGGCGCGGGCGGGCGTCCCGTCGGCGCCGACGAGAGGATCGCGCGGAATGTCCGCTCGCTCACGCTCGGCGAGGAGATCCTTCACACCACCGCGCGCTGAGCCCGACCGTCGGCCCGCGCGCCCGGTGCCGATCGTCCTCGCCCCCATATCGCCGCCCGGGAGCAGTGCGCGAGCCGTCGCCCGCCCGTCCCACCTGCACGGATGGGCGGACGCGTCGGAGGGGTCGATGTGCTGGCGCTCGTCGGCCCCCAGGGGCTCAGGCCATCGCCTCCCGGCGTCCACGCCCCGGGCCCCGCACCGGTGCGCGGGTTAAAGTGAAGGGATTTTGTCCCTCGCCCCCACCGTACGAAAGGACATGCGGCCGAGCCTCCTGGCCGCAGACCCCTGTATGAGCAGCGACACCGATACCCATCAGCTCCTCGAGCAGCTCGATGCCGCGAAGGCCTCTGCCGAGAACCCGCCGCCCCGCCGCAAGGGGCTCGACAAGTTCGTCTTCTTCCCCGCCGCCGTCCTGGCGATCGCGTTCGTCCTCTGGGGCGTCATCAGCCCCACCGGTCTCGGCGGCGTCGCGACCAATCTTCTCAACGGCACCATGTCGAACTTCGGCTGGCTGTTCGTCATCGCCGGCTCCGTGTTCACCGTCTTCGTCATCGTCGTCGCCTTCAGCCGCTTCGGCTCGATCCCGCTGGGCAAGGACGATGAGGAGCCCGAGTTCAAGACCAGCTCCTGGATCGCGATGATGTTCGCGACCGGCATGGGCATCGGCCTCATCTTCTACGGTGTGGGCGAGCCGCTGTTCTTCTACCTCTCCCCGCCGCCCAACACGGTCGAGCCGGAGGCCGCGCAGGCCGCCGCCACCGCCATGGGCCAGACCGCGTTCCACTGGACCCTGTACCCGTGGGCGATGTACGCGATCGTGGGACTGGGCGTCGCCTACGGCTCGTTCCGCCTGGGCCGCTCCCAGCTGTTCTCCTCGATGTTCACCGGCCTGTTCGGCGAGCGCGCCGTGAACGGCGTCGGCGGCAAGATCATCAACATCCTCGCGATCCTCGCGACCCTGTTCGGCTCCGCCTGCTCCCTGGGCCTGGGCGCCCTGCAGATCGGCGGCGGCATCACCGCCTCCGGCCTCATGGACAAGGTGACCAGCCCGATCCTCGTGATCATCATCGCGGTGCTCACCGCGTGCTTCGTGGCCTCGGCGGTCTCGGGCATCGAGAAGGGCATCCAGATGCTCTCGAACATCAACATGGTGCTCGCGGTGCTGCTGGCGGTCATCGTGTTCATCGGCGGGCCCACCCTGTTCATCCTGAACATCATCCCGTCCACCATCGGCGAGTTCATCAAGGACCTGCCGCAGATGGCCTCGCGCACCTCCGCGAACGGCGGCGGCGACGTGCAGAGCTGGCTGTCCACCTGGACCGTCTTCTACTGGGCGTGGTGGATCTCCTGGTCGCCCTTCGTGGGCCTGTTCATCGCCCGCATCTCCCGCGGCCGCACCGTGCGCCAGTTCGTCACCGGCGTGCTGCTGGTGCCCTCGGGCATCTCGATCCTGTGGTTCGCGATCTTCGGCGGCGGGGCCATCGGCCTGCAGGAGCGCGCCGAGCAGGCGGGCGACACCGCGAAGAAGCTCGCCCAGACCGGCGACGACATCAACTTCGACACCGTCCTGTTCGATCTGCTGAACCACATGCCCGTCCCGCACTGGATCTACATCGTTCTGGTCGTCCTCTCGGTGGTCCTGGTGGCGATCTTCTTCGTCACCGGCGCGGACTCCGCCTCGATCGTCATGGGCGGTCTCGCCGAGAACGGCGCCGAGGAGCCGCGCAAGTTCCAGGTCATCTTCTGGGGCGTCGCCACCGGCGCCGTCGCGGCGGTCATGCTGCTCGCGGGCGGCGACGATCCTGCCGAGGCCCTGAACGGGCTGAAGAACATCACGATCGTCTCAGCCCTGCCCTTCGTGATCGTGATGCTGCTGCTGTGCATCTCGATCTGGAAGGACATGTCGAAGGACCCGCTGGTGCTGCAGAACCGCCTCGCGCGCGCCGTGCTCGTCGACTCGGTCTCGGCCGGCATCGACATCCACGACGGTGAGGTGTTCCAGCTGCGCACCCACTCCGCGCCCTCGGACTCCGACAGCGAGCCGAAGCTCGTGCCCACCGGACGCAAGCCCGACGGGACCCCGACGAGGGACACCGGCGCCGACGGGGAGAACACCCATCGTGCCGACGCCCCGAGCGATGCCCCGAGCGACGCCCCGGCGGACGCCGACGAGAAGGGCACGGACGAGCGCTGAGCGCCTGATCCCGAGCCCGGTCCGAGGGGATCCCCCGGACGCACAGGAGCCCCCGATCCGCCACGGCGGATCGG